>JBBQXW010000225.1:0-11919 GCA_038209275.1 Chloroflexia bacterium
TTGCTCTTTCCAAAGCTGCTCATATTTTTCAGGATATATCTCTCGTAAGTCCAATAATTCTAAACCAGCCCCAACTATCTTTTCAATTTCGGGCCGAAAAATCTTTAGTTCCTTCAGGTTAAACTGAGCATAAAAACTACGTAAGGCTTCGCCTAAGGCAGCGTTAAAAATTAAGTTCCCGTTTTTCGTAGGGGCGAATCGCCTACGCCCTTGAACATTCACCCTTATCGTCAAGGGCGTCTGCGATTCGCCCCTACCACCGCTGGAAGTTAATTCTTTATACCGCCTAAATCAATCACACCATTTTCCAGCGCATCAACCACCCCTAAATTAAAGAGCGCAATCATTTTTTCGGTTTGCTCTTTGTTTTTGGCATTTAGAACTAAGGATAGCAGATTCAATCAGCTTGCTCGTTCTTTAGAATTTTCTCCGAGTATTCGCGCAGCATTTGGTACTGCTCTTTCCAAAGTTCTTCCTGCCGTTCTGGATAAATATCTCTTATATCTATTAACTCAAGCCCTGCTACAACAATATCAGTAATTTCTGGTCGGTAAATTTTAAGCTCCCTTAACCTGAATTGAGAATAAAAACAGCGCATTGCCTCACCTAAATCAATCAGGCCGCTTTCTAGGGCATCAACTACTCCTAAATTAAAGAGTGCAACCATCTTTTCGGCTTGCGTCTTGTTTTTGGCATTTATGATCAGTTGTAGCTCGTTTATTATAAACATATCGTTCATTTGCTTTACATATTACTAATTCTACTACTCTCTATTTTATAGGCAACTATTAATTTTTAAGTACCTCTTGAGTCAGGTCTAAAAACGCTTTTCTTTTTTCTTCACTCGAAATAAGTTCTGTAAGATCGAAAATATGCTGAAAGAGTGGGTCGTTCTCTAAACGTTTCTGTACCTCGTCAGTAATACAACTGACAATAAAGATAGTCTTTACATTTGGGTTGTGGCGCACAGCTTGCTCGAAAGATTTCTTGGCAGCACCATAGCGCTCTAGTGCGCCAGCCGGATCTTTACCGCCTTTTACTTCTATAGCTGCCAAAGTGCGTCCATCTTTCCCTAATAAAGAAATATCTGGCTCTGAGCCAAACAAAATCGAAGTCTGATCGCTTAGGCGAAACCCTCTAAAACTGGAAATCTTTTCAATTAATTCTTCATGAGGAATATTATTTACCGAGACGCTATTTTTATCAAGAAAACTGATAATCTTACTCTGTCGGGCAAACTCAGTAATCAACAGACGACGAATTACCATCTCTGCCTCAACTCCAATTGCATTTAACCAGGAGCCATTGATTTGAGAACCAGCAGAAGCATAAAGTAAGGCATTAAGGTCTTGCCTTGAAAAAGTCAAAAGACTGCTATCTATAATGGCGCTAATGTGAGTGTTAAGCAAATTGCAAAGCCGAATAGCTTCAGGGTGCGGCAATGGTTTCTTATTTTGCCCGGTTTCAAAATTTTCTAAAGAACTAAGTGCTAAATACTTAACGGCCTTTTGAGGCAAAGCGGCCACCGAACGATAATAAGCTATTAAACGAGATTGTTCTATTAATACACGGGGGTGAGCAAAGACCCGCATTACATTTAAATCAGATTGATTCACGTAATTCCAGGCACTAGAGGAAATACCCCATTGTTCGTATTCATCCCAGTTATATGTACTGGAAATGGATACCAATTTTTCAACTTCCTGAGCGAACTCTATAAAACCTAGTTCATGTAATTTTCGGTAAAAGAAGGTAGAGCGTAGGCCGTAATCAACCTTCATAGCATCAACTAAAAGCTGCGTCTTTGGCATTGGCTCGTCTCCCACCTCTGTATCTGATTTAGTCCAAAAAAGTATGCTCTCACGTACTGGCACTCGTCCATACTTCCCCATCTGCTGACTTGAATTACCCTTATAACGGGTTACGACAATCTTGTCAACTCGAAAACCAACCGCTTGCGCCAATTCAGATAGAAGTAAATCAACTGGAATTAATTCTCCCGCAAAACGAGCATTTCCCACTACTAAAGCTATTCTAGCTCCTGGATTACAAACTTGAAATAATTGTTCAATGACTGTATTCATATCTTCGAAGTAGCCCTTAATCATAGTTGGAATACGGGCGTTATTAAGTTCTTTTTGCTTTAAGTTAGCTAATATTTCGAGCAATGCAGAATGATTTACGTTATCTGTTGGTGCTTCCTTACTCTCAATATGAGAACGAAGCAGACTGTGCCTTATCTGGCGTAAGTCACTAAAATTGTTTACCCAGTTGAGACATAATTCTAAAGTGTAGATACGACTGTAATCATATCTATTCAAATAAGGCGGAGAAGTTATTACAATATCAAAACTTTCGTTAAAAAAAGAGGCGAGTTTTCGAGCATCGCCCTGCTCTATCCAAATGCGCTCTTCTAGCTTATCTACTGATTCGGTGAACATAGTAAATTGACCAAGAGCAGGATGCAAATCGCTGTACATCATTTCCAGTTGTTGGCGTAGTGCTGCTCTTACTGAAGCAGCTTTCGGTTTTTCGACCAACCGTAGATATTGTCCATCTTTACTGGTGTAACTAACACTACCCAAGATTGCTAATAAACCTAACATTAAAAAATCGCGTATATGTAAATCAGGTTCAGCCTGAATTTGCTCTTGAAAAAACAAAATTTCTTCTAAAGTTTGCTTATCATAGGCCATACCGATGATTTTTACATCCGATGGCAAGCTAATAGTAGGTGCGGTAAAAGGACTGTTTACCAGGCGTTCTATTACTTGTTGAAGTTGAGGTAAATTATATTCTCTGGCAGCCCGCAATTTTACTTTAGTTACAAAAGTAGCCACTGGTAAAATGTCTAATCCTGTGACTCTGAAACCTTTTTCGGCACTGGCTAATAATGTAGCGCCAGAACCACAAAATGGGTCAAACACTCGCGATTGACCCGGTACAGCTTTTAATTCATCCAACAGGCTTTTGACAAGTTGATGTGAAAAGCCTTCCTTATAGGCAAACCAACGATGAATTGGCTCACCCTTATTAGGAACATACGTTACTAATTGACGATAATTTAAGCGTTCCTCTAATAGAGGTGCATATTTCTGCTCTAACATTTCTCGGTAATAAGATGAGTCGTTGGAGACCTTGTTAGCGGTAAGCATAGTTATTTTATTTCTTGGGTAACATTCTTGTTAATAGGTAGCGTCCGAATTATAACTTCTGGGCTGGCTTTTCGCAATTGGCTGATTTTGGGTCAAAAAAGACGGCCTACAGGCCGCCATTGAGCAGAAGTCAAAGATATTTTTATTTCGTTGCGCCGAGCTAAACCGCCTCATGGCTGACGGTGGCAGGTTCATCCAGATTACTCTGGCTCTCCTCGGTCTTTTTCGGGCCGGAAGGCGAAACAGGGCGCAGGAAGCGCGGCATCTTTTCGGCAAACTCTGGGTCTCGTTCGCAGCGGTACATAGTGGCGGAATAAGCAATTGCCAGCACTGAAAGAATCCACAAAACCGCCGTCATAAACTCAACGCCCGTGAAAATTATCAGCACCAGCGCGGGCGAAAGAATCCAGCCTGCCCATTCGCATTTTACAGTCGGCGCTTCAATCGTAAAGAGATAAAAAGCCAGGATAGACCCGGCAATCAGACACCAACCGACGACGGCAGCATATTCAAAAAAGTTCTGGGTGATTAATACAATGAAAGTCACGAGACCCGCCCAGGCTATAAAAGCATAATAGGGCAATTTCGCAATAATACTCATAAATTCTTCTCCTCCTGCTCGGCTTGCTAGAATTCTTACAAGCGTGTACAAACTTTGTACATTCATTATATCCCACAAAGCGAGATTTTTGAGCAAAAGAAGAATTAGCGATTGGGGTAGGTATTAGTTGTCAGTCGTCAGTTATCAGTCTAACTGACAACTGGCGACTGATTACTTTATTCCGCGTCGAGGTGTACTTCAGGGCCGATTAACTGGGCGCTGAGGGCGGCGAGGCGAGTTTTGAAGGTGGATAGGTCAGCGAGGGCGCGGTCAGTGGCGAGGGCTTCGCTGGCGCGCTCGGTGGCGCTTTGGTTGCCCTGGCGTTCCAGTTCGTCCAGGCGGTCTTGTAACGCCTGATAGTTGCGCGAAAAAACCTGGGCCAGTTCGGTACCGAGCGCCCGCTCGACATCGCCGAACTGGTCATTCAGATTTTTCTCAACCGCTTCCATTGCCCGACTTAAAGCGCTGCGTCCGGCTTCGATGAGCCGTCCACGTTCCTGCTGGCGCATCCCGCCCGCCTGTCGCACTACTTCGCTAGCGACCAGCCAGAGCGCCCCAACGAAAATGTTGCCGAACAGGAAGATAGTAATCGCGCCAATGCCGGTGATGCCACGCGCAATCCAGGTAAAAGTGGTATCTTTCTGGCGCAGACGGGGCAGCGTGGTCAGGAAGTATGCTTTGTCCGGGTCGAGCTTTTCGAGCATTTGCTGGAACTCCTGCTCAATTTCCTCGCTGACGGTTTGCATGTAAGTCCGCAACTCGTCCTTGAATTGTTCGCTACGGGCTTCCATGTAGCTTTTCAGGGCGTACTCAAGGTAGAATGGCAGGGTGCGGCTGATGTCGTTCGGCGCAACCTGTTGAGCCGTTTCAATCTGGCCCGGCAATTCGTTGGAAAGACGGCGAGTGTAGGCGCTGACATCGGCAATAAAAGAGCTTGCCATACGCCGCAGTTCGGCGACACTGCGCTCTTGAATCCGAGCGCGGACGGTTTCCAGGCGGGCGCGTTCGCCGTTTAGCTGAGTGCGGGCTTCGCTCAGGTTGCCAAGTTCGGCTTGTCCGGCGACGCGGCGTTCCTCGAAACGCTCTTCCAAAGTGTCGGCGATTTCTTCGAGCGTGCCGAGCAAAGTTGCTTCCTGCAACCGCTCTTTCTCAATCAGTAAATCGGTAGTCAGAGCCGCTTTTACGCCGGGGTAGTTGGAGCGAGTCAGCAAATCATTTTCCGGCGCGGGCGTAGCGGCCTTCTTCTTAGCCGGGCCGATAGACTTAGCCTGTTCGGTTTCCTGCTGCAAACCCTTTGCCGCTTCAAAAGCCGAAAAAGGTAGAGCAATTGCGCCGGGCAGCAACGTTTCAAGCAAACTGTTTACGCGCGTCACTACTTGCGGTAAATCGGCGGCTTCTTCGAGGCGGTCAGTCTGGTTAATCAGGAAAATCAGGCGTTTCTGACTCTTTTTGGTCAGCTTTTCTTTGATAAAAATTTGCTCAGTAGCAGTTAAAGGCTGCACCGCACTGAGCATAAAGACTATCACGTCCGCGCCACTGATTTCCGGCCCAAGCGTTTCGGGGTCGTAGCTATCCGGGTCGCTCAGGCCGGGTGTATCTATAAAGCTAAATTCTTTGAGGATAGGCAGAGGCGCGGTTACTTCGATGCGGCGGTAGCGTCCGCCCTCTAATGTGCCGTTGCCCGCCAACTCGCGGTATTCGCTCAAGCCGAGCGTTTTGTGCCGACCCAGCATATCCAGCAGCCGTACTTCGTTTTCCGGGCCGTAGTTAATTTCGGTGACAAGGGCAGTGGTTGGGGTTGCGCCGACGGGCAGTAAATTGGGCTGACCCAGCAAAGCGTTGAGCGCCAGGGTTTTGCCGTGATTAAACTGACCGAGCAACAGCACCCGCAATTTGCCCATTTTGAAGGCTTTTTCGGTCTGATTGAGTTGAGCGCTTAAATCTTCTGCTCCGGCTTCGGCGGCCAAGCGCCGCAATTCGCCGAAAAGTTCTTGCAACGTGCGTTCGTTAAGCTGCTCTTGTTCTACTTTTTCTTCAGTTTCGGTGGTCATTCGCGTCCTCCCGCCTAAAACTCGCGCAAAATATTCTCGACCCGGCGGTCAAGGGTTGGCTTATCGAGCAACTGCACGCCTTCCGGTTTGGCTTGCCCGCTCAAATCGTAATAAAGTTCAGATTGGGCAAATAGCCGCAAACATTCCAGGCGGCGGGCCAGACTCGGATGGGTGCGGAAAACTTCGGTGATGCCAGTAAAATCGTTGGAGCTTTGCGCCCGCTTCATGCCTTCCAGCACATCGTCCAAATCTACTTTTTCGGATCCTTCAAAGCCCAGCACCAACCGCACTAAAGCCCATTCCGCTATCTTCAAATCTTTGCAGCAGAGCAACCCAGCTCGGTCACAGGTTACTTCGGCCCGCCGACTCCAGGCTTGCAAGGCCAATCCGATAGTCTGGCGGAGCGGCCATAAAATCAGGCGAATGGTATTTCCAAGTGGGCCGGGGATGTTGAACGCCCCTTCCAGCAAAATCAAGACGAGCGTGCGGTAGGTGACGTGCTGATTGTGAATATGTCCACACTCGTGACCAACCACAAAATGCACTTCTTCGGGACGGGCGTTGGCGCTATACTGGGTGGACATGAAGATAAAGGCGTTTTCGTCCGTGCCGGTAGTATAGATAGCGTAAAAATCGGCCTGCCCCGCCAGCATACGCGGTACAGCAATCCCCAGCGTGCGCGAACATTCCACCAGCGATTTATAAATCTCCGGGAACGAGCGCGGCGAAACGTGAATACTGTTGTTCAGCAAATTGGTGTAAAAAAATTCTATCAGGAAATCGAGCGCCCGGTTAATTGCCATCTGCACCGGGACGGCTTTGAGGACACGCAAGATGCTCTGGTCTATCGGGTGGGCATAGGGCGTATCCGGCCCGCTCATCGGGCGGTAGCCTTCCTTGCGCTGCTTGATAAATTCGCTCAGGTCAGGAATTGGATAGGTATCGGGGGCAGTTGCACTCATAAAGTTTGCTCCTCGAACGTTCGGGGTTGTATGATTTCAGTTTACAGACAATTATACAGACGATTGCATTTACTACTTTTTCAATACGCACTCACGCGCCAATAAGTTACAGATTCGATTGATAACTGGGAGTGCCGAAATTGGAGGAGGTAGGGGCGAATGGCATACGCCCTCGAACACTATGCCGGGGCAAACGGGCGTATGCCATTCGCCCCTACCAAAACTCACCTCTGCAAAAGTAGGCACTTCCTGATAACTTATATTTCTAACTTGAAGAGTTTTTCCTCAAAAAGTTACCGATGCGCTCCAGACCAGCCTCAATGTTAGCCATAGAGTTAGCATAGGAGAGGCGCAAAAACCCTTCGCCCGCTTCCCCAAAAGCGCTACCCCACAGCAGCGCAATCCCGGCTTCCTCAAGCAACTGGTCGGAGAGTTGGCGGGAGGTATAGCCCGTCCCCTCAATATTGGGGAAGGCATAGAACGCGCCTTTCGGCACCACACATTTTACGCCGGGCATTTCGTTCAGGGTCGCGACTAACACATCGCGGCGACGCAAAAATTCCTGGCGCATCGTTTCGACGCTATCCTGTGAACCTTGCAAGGCGGCAAGTCCGGCCATCTGGGTAAAGCTGGCGGTGCAGGAGTTGCTGTTCGTCATCAGGCGAGCCATGTGCTGGGCTAACCAGCCGGGCATCAGGCCATAACCGAGCCGCCAGCCCGTCATGGCGTAAGTTTTGGAAAAACCATCCAAAATAATGGTACGCTCATGCATACCGGGGCGGGTGGCGACGCTCTCGTGATGTCCTTCATACAGCAGACGGCAATAAATTTCGTCCGAAAGTACGAACAAATCATGGCGAATCGCAAGTTCGGCGATGCGGTCAAGGTCGGAAGCTTCCAGAATACCGCCAGTCGGGTTTTGCGGCGAGTTAATAATAATAAGTTTGGTGCGCGGCGTAATCAGCGAAGCCAGTTCGTCCGGGTCAAACCGAAAATCGCGCTCGGCCCGTAGCGGCAACGGCACGCCTACTCCCCCAACATAATCTATCATCGAGCTATAGATAGGAAAGCCGGGGTCGGGGAAAATTACTTCGTCGCCCTCATTAACCAGCGCCAGCATGGTGTAAAACATAATCGGCTTTGCGCCGGGAGTAACGACCACTTCATCAAGGTTGTAGTTCAACCCGCGAGACTGGTTGATGTCCTCGGCGATAGCCTGACGCAACTGGGGCAATCCGGCGGCAGGGCCGTAGTGGGTGAAGCCATCGCGCAAAGCTTTGACTCCAGCCTCGATAATATGCGGAGCGGTTTCAAAATCGGGTTCGCCAATCTCAAAGTGAATTACTTCGCGGCCTTTGGCTTCCAGGGCGCGGGCCTTGACCAAAACTTCAAAAGCCTGCTCAGTGCCGAGCCGGGCGGCGCGTTTCGCCAGATAACGGGCTGCTTCTTCATTGAATGCCGACATGGGTTTCTCCTCACTTATAAATATTCTTAACCATTTTCTACTAGATTTTAATCAAGGGAATCGGCAACTAAAGGTAAAATAGCTTCTTCGCCAATTTCATCACCCCGGTCATCATTTATAGCATGAACAAGAAAAGACCAGTCGAGTCTACCATCTTCTGGTAATTTATATTTGGTTTGTAATTCTTTAACTAACAATTGGGCAGCGCCACCAACAACTTCATGCATAGCTGGATTATTTCGAGAAAAATCCTGAACACCCTGTTCAATACCCTCAAGAAGCCAGTCTTGAGTCGCTTTTTCATCATCATTTAGCCAAGACCAAAACTCTGCACCTGCCATAACTTTAACGTAGCTAAGAGGACTTAAAATATCTTGCCGTCTAACATTTTCACCTCGAACGATACGATATTTGTCGGTTAGCAAGCCTTTATGTCCATAAAAAACTCCTACCACGACCCCCGCGCCCTGTAAATTTTGTTCGCCTAGAGCCAGAAAATTGTGATATAGACCCATAGCCTGTCCATATTGAATCGTCCAACTACTAGCCTTCAATGACAAAAGATAATTGCCATCATGCCTTTTTACCAAATGGTCAATATCATCAAAAGGTGGACTATTGTAGGGAGGCTTATAGCGGAAAGTTGAATCGAGACGTACAGTTTGAAACACGTTAGGTAACAATTTCTCATCTATCATTTTGCCAAAGCTAGTAGCATGTCCAGTTCCCAAATGCCAGTTGAGAATACATTGGGCAAGCGAGGCTTGATCAGTTATCTGGTGGAAATCTTGCAAGGCACACATTAAAAATGGATTAATATTGAGTACACCGCTGATTTCAGTCCGAAGTTTACGTAATCTACGCCCAAGAAAAAGAGCAATTTCAAGAGCGGTTCCTTCAATAATTTGTTCTCGTTTAATCATATAATGCCGATAATTTCTACATCTTGGCTTAGGATAATTAAAATAAAGAAAGCTGGACAGATTCAGGATTATTGTTGTCAGGACGCTCTGAATAAGACAGCCCATTAATAACTTTACCGTCTTTCCACCACCAGCGTGTTCGGACATGAGGCCGAAGATGGATAATAGTATCAGGTAGGCAATTTTGCGGTTGAATAAAATGGTTTGCAGCTATTTGCTCTAACAATTTTAAGGCTGCTTTTCCAGCGATTTCCCCCAAGATTATTGGTACTGCATTACCCACCTGCTGGTATTTTTCAGAAGGAGTACCAAAAAACTCCCAATCTTCCGGGAAACCTTGAACACGAGAACATTCACCAACAGTTAAAGGTCGCAAACATTCTGGATGGCACAAACTTGTACCAGCATGATTTGGCATAGTGACAATGGTCGGACAGGGAAACTCATAGGAGAGTTTACGCCAATAGGCTGATCTTCCTCCTTTAAGATAAAAAGATTTTCCCATTGACTCTTTTTGCATTTCAAGTGGGAGTGAGCGCCAATTACCTCCAGGAGGAACCATCGCTAAATAACGTTTCTTTCTCGGACTAAAATCCATCATAGTTGAATCCGGATCTGACTTATCCTTTATAGCATCACCAAGTGTTGTAAAAGGTGGGAGACCGTCGGCAGAGCGATTACTATAAGTTGGCTTCGAAAAATCAGCTTTAAGTCCAAAACGGTTTCCTATAACGATAATACGTTCTCGAATTTGAGGCGCACCATAGTTAGCAGAGTTAACAATAAAGCAGTCAGTGCGATAACCAATTTCGTTGAAGCGTTTTTGAACAGACTCAAAAAGAGATCCTTTAGAAGCAGTATTATTAAGTTTTAGAGAAAGCAAGCCACGTACATTTTCTAGGAGAAAGGCACGAGGTTGTAGTTGCTCAACAAAATTGACAAATTCGAAAATTAACTGGCCCCGCATATCACCAATTCCGCGACGCTTACCAAAGACACTAAAAGATTGACAAGGTGGCCCACCTACGATTAGATCTAACTCTCCAAAGTCAAGCTTCAGTTCCTTAAGTAATTGCAAAGGATTAATGCTTCTAATATCAGCATTAATAATAAGCATTGCAGGGTTAGCTAAACGGCCAGCATCACGATTACGACGAATTGTTTCACAAAAAGCTGACTCAGCCTCTACACATGCAACTGTTTCAAACCGCTGGGTACGTTCTAGTCCAATATCCAGACCCATTGCACCAGAAAAGAGAGACAAAACCTTAAATTTATTAGTTAGTTCGGACACTGTGAAGCGACCCTTTCATTTATCTACGTAAGACTCGTCTTTTTGAAGTGAATCGGGCTGGCTCCGGGGAGGCCACCGAGGGCAGCTTCCTGAACAGCTTCGGGCAAGGTCGGGTGAGCGTGAATAGTTTGGGATAGTTCTTCGGCAGTGTGGCGTTGCTTGACCGCCAGCACCAGTTCGGCGATAAGGTCGGTGGCATCCGGCCCCATAATATGAGCCGCCAGAATTTCGCCAGTGCGGTCAGCCAGTAACAATTTGACCAGACCGTTAGTGTTGTCAATCGTAACGGCCCGACCAAGCGCTGAGAAGGGAAATTTGCTGACGCGATAGGCAACCCCGGCAGCTTTTAGTTCCTGCTCGGTTGGGCCAACGCTGGCGATTTCGGGGCTGGCATAGATACAGTTGGGAACCGCCCGATAGTCCATCAGGCGGCTGTGGCCCATAATATTCTCAACCGCTACTTCGCCCTCGGCGCTGGCGACGTGAGCTAACATGATACGCTGGGTTACATCGCCGATGGCGTAAACGTGGTCAACGTTGGTTTCCATGCGCTCGTTGCTGATGATAGCGCGGCGGTTCATAATTACGCCAATGTCCTGAAGGCCCAAATCCTGGGTATAAGGTGAACGCCCGACTGCCAGCATCACCATTTCAGCGTTGATGCTTTCCTGGCCTTTGGCGGTAGCGTAGTGAACCGTAAGCTTTTCGCTTTCGTCGGCAGCGTCTTTATTCGCCTCGATAGCTTCGACTTTAGTATTGGTAGCAACGGTTACGCCCGATTTTTTAAGGCTAATCTGGAAACGCTGGCGAATTTCATCATCTACCGGCAACAAAATATTGGGTAAAGCTTCCAAAATAGTAACTTTAGTGCCGAGCGGAGCCATAATTCCGGCCCACTCAACCCCGATAATACCGCCGCCAATAATAACCAGGCTTTTCGGAATGTGTTTGAGCGACAAAATGCGGTCACTGTCTATCACGCCTTCCAAATCGGTGCCGGGAATGGGCAAACGGCTAATAGCACTGCCAGTAGCAATAACAATATTAGAAGCTTCGATTTCGGTTAGTTCGGGTTGTCCGTTGCGGATGGCGATGCGGTTGGGAGAGGTCAGCGTACCGTGTCCTTTGTGCATATCAATTTTGTAAGATTTGAACAGTCCGGCTACGCCGCCGACCAACTGATTGACAACGGCATCTTTGCGGGCCATCATCTTTTCAATATTGGGCTTGATGCTTTCCTGGTCTACTTCTATCCCAAAACGGTCAGCTTTACGCATTTCTTCGAGTAGTTGAACGCTTTTAATCAGGGTTTTAGAAGGGATGCAGCCCCAGATTAAGCAAGTTCCGCCGGGTCGGTCTTTTTCGACTACCGCGACTTTCGCGCCAAGTTGAGCGGCCCGAATCGCCGCGACGTAGCCACCCGGCCCGCCGCCAATCACCGCAATATCGTATCTATCAGTCATTAATT
>JBBQXW010000226.1:0-11913 GCA_038209275.1 Chloroflexia bacterium
ATTTGAACCGGCTTTTTCAGTCGAAATGCCAGCCCTGGAAAGAATTAGCTGCATCTTCGATAGAGCTTACTTGCGCCATAAAGCTTTGCAAACCGAAACCGGCTATATCCTCGGTTGCCCTTTTGGAAATGTGGCAATTGAACTTAGTACTCAGGATGAGGTAGTTCGTCACAAAATTCAGGAGATTTTTGGTCGAGTTTGTGCCTATTTTGAAAAAGCCCTCAATGAAGCCATAGCTACTGGAATAGTTGCCAATTTGGATGTTACTCTTACCACCCAGAGTTTGTTGGCTTATTTCGAGGGCATAATCCTGCTCGCCAAAACCCAAAATGACGCTGAAGTTATTAAACGGCTCAGTAAAGGCGTTTTGAACCTGGTAGGATAATAAAAAGGAATTTAACTCAGTCTAGTTTTCGTCGAGCTTTGCCTCAAAATAAAAAAACCGCAAAGAGAAAGGATTATATTAAATGTCCCAATCTCAGGAGCAGAACAGCACTGATGAAGTAGCCCTTACGCTCAAGGAATTTGCTACTACCCTATATCATAACAAACGCGCCAATAACTATTTCAAGTTTCTTAAAGATTTTCCCCAGGATAAACTGGACGAGTTTTTTCAGGAATTACTGCGACAAGTGGGTAACGCGGTGGATACTGGCAATCTTAGCGAATTGGAGCAACTGGTACAACGTTCTCAAGTAGCAGGGTATCGGCCCTCAGAGGAAGTACAGCGCAAACGCGCCCAAACCGCCCCCCAAAGTGTTCCACTGGCGGCTTTGACCAAACCACTAAACCAGAGTACGGTTGCCCTGTTTACCACCGGGGCAATTCATAAAAAAGACCAACCCGGTTGGATACCGGAAGGCCAGACCTATGAGCAAGCTGTCCGCGATGTCCGTTCCGCAGTGGAACGCTTTCCAAGCTGGCGATTAATTGAACGAGAGACTTCTGTAAACGATTTGCAAGTTTCGCATATTGCATACGACATTACGGCGGCTCAACGTGACGTGAACGTTATTTTTCCCCTCGAACGTTTCCGCGAACTGGAAGCGGAAGGTTATATCGGCCATCTGGCTCCGTTAAATTATTCGATGCAAGGTCTAACCAATCTACAGCGCCTGGAACAGCAAACGGCTCCTCAGTGGGCGCAGGAGATAAAAGCGGCAGGAATAGATGCGGTCTTTTTAACGGCTGGCTGACCGCTTTGTCATGTGTCCGTTGGACACGTTGCCCGTGCGATTGAGGCTGCTGGTATTCCTACTGTAACAGTTTATGTTGAGGCTTTCCGGCCTACTGCCGAATGGTTAGCTACCCCACGAGTGGCCGTAACCAAATTTCTAATGGGCCGTCCGCTTGGCGCACCGGGCAATGCTAAGTTCGCCGCTAACCTACAATTATAGCGGGTCGAGGCAATCTGATTGAGGATCTGCTCCTCGCGTAAAAGTTCTTGGTCAATTTCGGCCTTAAATGTCGGTGTATAGCTCTTTCTTGAGTTGTCATACTTTTCAGTATACACCTTATCTTACCGCCACCGACTGTCCGAATTTTCTACACCATTATACTTACCAATCCGCCAAAAATTGGCAAAGGCGATTTACCATCCGCTCGAACAATTCGCGCCCTTTTTCGGCACTCGCTCCGGCGGTTTCGCCGTGCATCCCGTCTGGCATGGCTTTTCGAGCATCAATCGGAAGGGTAATATCGGGATAGAGGTTGGCGGCAGGTTTATGGGCGGGTCTTTCGTCGGCCTCCACCAGTTCGGGCCGCAGGTATAACATTACCGAAGTTCCGGCCTCGGAAGCGTGACCGTGTGGATTGTAACCTTCAAACAAACCGCTATCGTGACTGCGAGCGAAGAACCAGACCTGAATGGTTGCACCTTTAGCACCATGTTCCGGTAAGTCTCGTAACACTGCATTTACAGCATCGTTGTTTCCAGCGTGGCCGTTGAGGATGAAAACTCGTTTGATACCAGCCTGCACCAGCGACATCACGACACCGCACAAAGCCTGTTCCAGGGCAGCACGATCAATCGAAAGCGTACCGGGAAAAGCCGCCAGGGTGGGAGTATAGCCCACTGGGAGCAGGGGGGTACGCAGGGCTTTCAAGCGCCGGGCCATAGTTGCTGCCATCGCTTCCGCCGCGATACCATCGGTACCCTGCGGCAAATGTCCGTAGGCTTCTACACTGCCGAGCGGTATAATAGCCAGGTCGGTCTGGGTGAAAGCGGCTTCAACCACTTTCCAGGGTAACTCGTCAATCGAATAATCATAATAATTTAACGGCATTGTAATTCTCCCACACTAATTTTATCCAGCACCGAAGTGCGCTAGTTTGCTATCGAACTGGTTCACGACTTAATTTTCCTGGTAGGCTTTTAGTTTGTCGGCAATTTCTTTGACTCTGGCTTCAATCAGGCGGTTAGCGCCGGACATTTCGGGCAGCGAAACGCCACTGGCAAAAATATCGCCTCGGCTGGCGATCCGGGCCTCACGGCTCTCAAATTCGGGAAGCCATTTCCAGGCAGTTTCTTGCGAAAGAATGATTACACCGCAATCGTCCGCCACAATCAAATCGCCGGACTGAACAACGGTATTGCCACAGCGCACCGGGACATTAATTTCGCCGCCGTAGCCCAGAACACGCGTGGTCAGGCAGGTAAAGGCCCGTCCCCAGACTGGGAATTTCAGATCTTCAATCTCGTTTACATCTGTTACCGGGCCATCAATAATTGCGCCGATAGCCCCGCGTACCTGGCTGGCCCTGGAAAGGCCACCGCCCCAGCAACTATGTTCGCGCTCTCCGACCATATCCACCACTACCACATCGCCCGGCTCAATCATTTCGGTAATTTTATGAACGGCAGTAGAGTCAATGCCTGCGGTGCGGACGGTAATTGCCCGACCCACAATGTGCTGCTTGCGCCAGACCGATTTTATATCAATGCCCGCAAATCCCGAATTCAGAACGTGACCAATCGTGGTCGGCTCAATTCGGCGGTAGCGTTCTACCAGTTCTTCGGGTATACGAGGCGGGTTAGGGTTAATTACAAACATTTGAATTTCTTTCCTCCTTTGCCGCTTCTGGTTATTTTGCCAGTATCTGCCATCGGGAGACTTCTACTGGCGCACAACTTCGCCGAATAATCAGTTCGGGACGAAGTACCAGTGGTTCGGCCACCTGATTAGTCTCATCCTCAATTTTTTGAACTAACAAACGGGCCGCCGCCCGGCCCATTTCATAGACAGGTTGAGTCATTACGGTAAGCGGTGGGTCTAAGTAGGGAGCGAGAGGAAAATCATCAAAGCCCACCAGCGACAGCGTTTCAGGTACTTTGCGTCCGGCATCGCGCAGCGCCTGCAAAACCCCCGGCAACATAGGATGGTAAAACACCAGCAAGGCAGTTATTTCAGGATGGGCCTGCAAAAGTTCGAGCGTTTCACTATAGGCCCAGGGGCCAATACTGGCGGAGGTATTTCGCCCGGTTTCGTTGGGATAAAGCACACTCCGCATTAATTCGGAGGCTAAACTCAGTCCGGCATCTTGCAGACCTTGTCTTAATCCTTTCAGGCGCAACTGGTTGGCGGTGGAATTATGCGAACCGCAAACCAGACCGATGTGGCGGTGTCCAAGTTGCAGCAAATAATTAGCGACGGTACGGCCTGAGTAAACCAGATCAGCCAGCACGTAACTTGTCCGGTTGGCTTCACCTTTCAGTTCATCAAACAGGCGATTAATAAAGACAATCGGGTAATTCTGGCGAGCCAGCTCAAGCATTACCGCACGGGTCTGGCTTCCGGCAGTAGTAATAATGCCATCCAGCAAGCCCTCGCGCAAAAGCTGCAAATCTTCCAGTTCGATTTGAGTATCAAATTTGGTATTGCATAGCAGCAGATGATAGCCTTTGTCTTCCAGTACATCTTGAATACCTTCAGTAGCGCGGACAAAGAAGGGGCTTTGTAGACTGGTAATGATTAATCCAACCGTTTTGGTACGCCCGGTCGCCAGATTTTTAGCGGTGCGGTTGGGTACGTAGCCCAGTTCGTGCATCACCGCCTCAATGCGAGTGCGAACAGTAGCTTCAACATAACCACTATGATTAATTACGCGGCTGACCGTTGCCAGAGAAACGCCCGCTTTTTGGGCTACCTGTTTTGCAGTAATACGCACGAATCTTAAAACTCCTGGTTACTTCTCATCTTTGAGATAATGGTTGGTTTATTGCTAAAGTTAGGCTAAAAGGCTGATTTATATTCTGGCTTCGTTTGTTAAAAATATGTAAGCGGTTACACAATATCAGGCTCTTTTTAATTTGTCAATCTGAGAACTGGTGGTTAAAGTTATTGACATAGCGCCAATCTTGTGAAATAATCTTGCTAATTAAGTATGAAACCGTTTACACATGCGGCTAACTATTCGGGCTGCTCGTCCTGTCCAGTACTCAATAAAATATAGGAACTTCGCTAAATATAAATTAAGAGTAGCCTGTCTGGTCTTGTCCTGGATACGCCTTGTTATTGCAGATTTTTCTTTAAGCATGGTTTATACTGACCGCAGGTTTTGTAACACAGAGGAGAGATTGCTTTGATTCACGCTAATTCTCAGCGCCGCAATCGGCGGCTGCACCTTGTTTCAGCCCTGTTACTGGTTCTAGCGATGTTACTGGTGGCCTGTGGCGATAGCACGGCAACTCCAGCCCCGGCTACTACCGCCAGTTCTCAAACCACTGCCGCCAGCGCCGCTAGTACCGTCGCTAGTGCATCTACTACGGCTGCCAGTGCATCTACTACCGTCGCCAGTGCTGCAACCACTGCCGCTGCTAACCAGGCCCAGGTAAAGAAGGGTGGTTCACTCAAGTACGGCCTTTCTTCCGACCCTTCCGGCCTTGACCCGCAGATACATACCGGCGCAGCCCCGGCGATTATCAAAACGCTGGTTTACGATACGCTGACCCGTTTAGCCACCGATGGTAAACCACAACCCTGGCTGGCGACCAGTTGGGAAAGTGCTGACCCTAAAACCTATACTTTTAAGTTGCGGAGCGGGGTTAAATGGCATGATGGTTCGGCCTTTAGTGCCGATGATGTTAAATTCTCGTTCGAGCGGATTGCCGACAAGCAGATCGGCGCAACCCGTTATCCTGATTTCTCTAATATCGCCAGTACTGAAGTAGTTGACCCGCAGACGGTTAAAATCACTTTGAAACAGCCCGATGCTTCCTTCCTGACGGTACTGGCTGATGTCACCAGTTCGATTGTCAGTAAGAAATTTGTCGAGGCGGGCAACGACCTCAAGACCAAAATGATGGGGACGGGAGCTTTTACCTTTGCCAGCCGCGAAACCGGGGTAAAGATTGAGCTGAAGAAAAGCTCAAATTTCTGGCTGGAAGGACAGCCTTACCTGGACGCAATCAGCTTTATTATGTACCCGGACGACCGGGCGCGGCTTTCGGCCCTGCAATCGAACGCCGTAGATTTTATTGATTATGTTCCCTGGCGCAGTTACGACGAAATTAATAACAGCGGCAACCTGGCGGTTTATTCCAAACCTGCCACTACCTCGGCGCTCTATTTCAACACGACCAAAGCACCCTTCGACAATCCTAAAGTACGTCAGGCGGTGGCGATGGCGATTGACCCGGCAGCGATTGCCAAAGCGGTATTTTTTGGCAAAGCCGCTCCAGTGACACAGGGCTTTTTAGTACCGGGTACGAGTTATGCCGAAGGCCAGACGATGCCCTACAAATTTGATGTCGAGAAGGCCAAAGCTTTGCTGACCGAAAGCGGCTATAAAGGTGAAGAAATTACGCTGGTAACTACTTCAACCTATGATTTCTTGCAGCAAACCGCCGAAATTATTCAAAGCGAATTGGCCGCGATTGGGATGAAAGCCAAAATTGACTCGGTGGATTTTACCATCTTCGGGCAGAAGTTTAACAAGCAGGAGTTCAATATTCTGACTTCCTCCTTTGGTATTGCTATTCCCGATCCGAATTATATGACCCAGCTTTTTGCCAAAGGTTCGCTCTACAGCAACCGGACGGGCTATGTAGACCCGAAATTTGATGAGCTACTTACCAAAGGCCGCTCCACCCTGGTTGAAGCGGATCGGGCGGGGACTTACCGGGAGCTAAACCAACTGGCGCTGACTCAACTGCCGATTGTGCCGATTGTGTTGCGCGAGGAAGGTGAGGCCGGAGCAAAATATGTCAAAGGCTATGTGCGATATGGAGCCGGAACTAGCGGCGAAACCAACCGTAGCCTACTGACCACTTGGCTCGACAAGTAATTTTATTGAGGCATCGGGGAGGTTTAAGTACCGCTTAAACCTTCCCGATGCTGCTAGATTTAGCTATCAGGAAACACGATTAGATGCTCAGGTATATCATTCGGCGGTTGCTGACTACTGTAGGACTGGCGTTTGTGGTGGTAACGCTGGTATTTTTGTTGTTGCGCCTGATACCAGGCGACCCGGCAGTAGCGGCGCTGGGTGAAAACGCTACCAGAGAACAGCTTGAGGTAGCCCGTCAGCGCATGGGTTTGAATGATAATATCTTCCAGCAATATTTTAGCTGGCTCGGCAACCTGGTAAGCTTTGATTTCGGGCAATCTTTGATTGATGGGCGTTCGATTGGCGAAGAACTGGGCCGCCGTCTGCCGCGTACCTTTGAACTGATTATTACGGCGGCAATTGTGGCGCTCTTGATTGGTTTACCAGCAGGACTGTTTGCGGCGACGCGGCGCAATCGGCTGGGAGATGGGGTAGTAACCGGGTTTGCCCTGGTGGGTTTATCCGCGCCCCTCTTTGTAACGGGCAGTCTGGCGGTATTACTTTTTGGAGTGACGTTAAAGTGGTTGCCGACCGGATATACTGACCCTGCCGAAAATTTGGGTAAGCATCTTTTAAGCCTGATTATGCCCGCCGGGGCGTTGACTATTTTGCTTTCTTCCAATCTAATCCGCCAGACTCGCGGCAATACTCTGGAAGTGCTGAGTCAGGATTATATTCGGACGGCGCGCTCCAAAGGCTTAAATCAGCCGGTAATTTTGCGAAGGCACGTTCTCAAAAATGGTCTGATTCCGGTGGCGGCTTCGTTTGGGCTGCAACTGGCCGGACTGTTGGGTGGAACGGTCATTACCGAAGCAATTTTTAACTGGCCCGGCATCAGCTCGATGTTGGTGACATCTATCGGACGGCGCGATTATACGACCATTCAGGCGGTAATTCTGGTAATTGCTCTGCTGGTCTTGACGATTAATTTTCTAACGGAACTGGTGTATGCCTACCTCAACCCTAGAATTAGATACAACTAACCCGTCTGCCGCGCTGTCGGTGGTTAAGCGGTCAGCCAGAATCCGGCGCTGGTTTAATCCTCGGCTGGTGCTTGGACTAATCCTGGTAGTGCCATTACTGGCGGGCGGATTTGTTGCGCCTTTATTGAACCTGGGAAACCCACTTAAAACCGACCCGCTTAATTCTTTGTTAGGGCCAGGGCAGCTAAATCATGTGCTTGGCACCGACCAGAACGGGCGCGATGTTTTGCTGCGAATAGTTTATGGGCTGCGGACTTCGCTGATTGTAACTTTGTGTAGCGTGGCAATCGGCGGAACAGTCGGAACACTGGCGGGGTTGCTGGCGGGCTACTACCGCAGGTGGGTCGAGCAGGTAATTATGCGACTGGCTGATCTGGTGCTGGTCTTTCCCACGATTCTAGTTGCGATTGCAGTAATCAGTTTTGTAGGCGGTAGCCTGATAAACCTGATAATTGTAATTTCGATTCTGATTACCCCGGTCTTTGCCAGAGTTCTGCACGCTGCCACCCTGAGCGAGGCGCAACGGGATTATATTGAAGCGGCCCGTGCTACCGGCAATCGCAACCGCCGGATTATTTTGCGTCATGTGTTACCGAATGTCTCAACGCCACTTTTTATCGAACTGGCCTTACTATTGGGACAGGTGGTGCTGGTAGAAGCCAGCTTGAGCTTTTTGGGGTTGGGAGTTCCCGCCCCCGAACCGACCCTCGGAAATATGGTTTCTTCAGCGCGAGGTTATATGTTTAACGCCCCTCTGTTGCTGGTCTGGCCCTCGTTGGTGCTGGCTGCCCTGGTGATTGGGTTTAATCTACTGGTAGATGGGCTGCGCGATTTGCTAGACCCTCGCCTCAGAACCGGGTCAAATAACCGAAATTAAAAGGCAAGCAATTCAAATCTAAATCTCAAACCTTCAGAGAGGCTGGCATAAAAAGCATGAGCGAAATCAATATCAGTAACTGGCAATTCACCAAGCCTGAAATTGTGGCAGAAAACGGCGTAGTTACCGCCAAGCGTCCTTCGGTAGCCCGAATCGGCATCGAAATTTTGCAGAGTGGCGGAAACGCGATTGACGCAGCAGTAGCCATGGCCTTTGGAATTGATGTGGCTGAACCACCCATGACTGGATTGGGCGGTGGCGGCTTTATGACCGTTTCGCTGGCGAATGGTGAAAGTTATGTGGTAGATTTCTTCCCTTGCGCTCCCGGCGGAGCCAGGGCCGATATGTACGAACTTACTGCCAGCTTTAAGCCGGATAAACTTGGTTTTACTGGCATAAAAGATAATGCCAATGCGGTTGGCCCGCGCGCTATCGGGGTGCCGGGGGCAGTGGCGGGGCCACTACTGGCGTTGGAACGCTGGGGCAAGCTAAATCGGGAAGCAGTGTTGGCTCCGGCGATAAAACTGGCGCAGGATGGGATTGAGATAGGCTGGTTTGAAACACTGGCTTCGGCTAACCAACTCGACCTGCTTTTGAGAAACCCCGAAGCAGCCCGGCTTTACTTGCGGGACGGAAAACCACTGCTAACCGGGATAGAACGACCTAATTATTTGAAACTGCCGGAACTGGCAGCCACTCTTGAAAAAATTAGCCGAGAAGGAGCGGCAGGATTTTACCGGGGAGAAGTTGCCGAAAAGATTGTGGCTGAACTGCAAAAAGGCGGTTGCCCGATTTCGCTACAAGACCTGGAAAACTACCAACCGCTGGTCAAAGAACCCTTAAAAGTGACCTATCGAAATAACGAACTCCTTTTACTACCCGGCGCAACCGGTGGCCCAACCCTGGCCGAAATTGTGAATTTGCTGGAAAGCTGGAATCTTAAAGCTCTGGGTGCAAATAGGGCGGCTTATCTTCATCTGTTAATTGAAGCCTGCAAACTGGGTTTAGCCGACCGATTGGCCTATTTAGCGGAAGATGAGCCGAATAGCAAAAATGGACAGGCGAATTATATACCCTGGCGCGAACTGGCTTCCAAAGAATATGCCGCCAGCCGCCGGGAGGCGATTCGCGATAGAGCAGCAGGCCAATATTCGGCGGGCAATTTGCCGGAATTTCTGGCGGGGGAAACTACCAGAAAAGCAGGGGTGGCTTACCAGAGCAGCAGCGAAAGTTGTACCACTTTCCTTTCGGCCTGGGATCGGGAAGGCAACGCCGTAGCCCTGACCCAGACTTTAAATGGTTATTACGGTTCCGGGATAGCCGTACCTGGAACGGGCGTGGTGCTGAATAATGCGATGGTGTTATTTGACCCTCGCCCTGGTCAGCCTAATTCGATTGCTCCCGGTAAAAGACCATTGTCAAGCATGTCTCATTTTATTGCCCGACAACCTCAAACTGGCAACTACTGTCTGGCTGGTGCGCCGGGAGGTCGCAAGATTATTGACACGGTGGCACAGGTATTGTTCAATCTGCTCGATTTTGAGATGGGCGCGCAAGCAGCCTGCGCTAATCCTTTTATTGACCCGGCGGGAGAAAGCACCCTGGTAGACCAGGCCGTTGGTGCAGAAGTCCTCAAGGAATTGGCAGAACTGGGCCACCAAATAGAGGCTCAGACTGCGACGGTTTGGCCGCGCCTTTCGGCTAATCCGGGGGCAATTAAGCGGGTTTTCAGAAACGGTCAACCTGTTTTATTAGGTGGCAGCGACATCTTTACGCCTGGTGTGGCGGCTGGTTATTAGTAAGCACGAGACTGTTGATATAGGATACGACTGGCGGAACAGCCGGTTTGGTCAGAGAAGTGTTTCTCAGCCAAACAATTATTCAGTTAGCTTTCACGCCGCACCACCATTAATTATACACTCTCGAACCTGACTTTCTGGGTCAATATATTTCGCTATCCAATCTCTGGTCAATCTGACCAATCATTTCACTATAAACCTCATCCGAGATTAACCCGCTGGTTTGCAGATTTAACAGGGTTCCTCGCTGCGCTCTCAAAGCTTCTTTTCGAGTTTCTTTAAGTTCTTCTTCTTGCAGATGAGGCTCCCTGTCCAATAGCTCTTGTAAAGATTCACTACTGGACTTGACCTGTTGGTCGAACTCGTCCCGCAATTGCTGGCTGGTCTTAGGGGAAATCAGCCCGTTATTTTGCATTTCCCCGATTTTGAGACGGGCACTTCGCGAAGTCAAAAGCTGGGCGTAGCGACGTTCGTATTCCTCGGTGGTATCGGAACGGTCGATTAACTTTAACTTTTTTAACAAAAACTGCATACTTGTGCCCTGGCCCAACAGAGTAAATAGAACTACTCCAAAGGCCATAATTTGTAACAGTTCGCGCTGTTCAAAATTAGCCGGTAGACTTAAGACCAGGGCCAGGCTGACTGCGCCACGCAATCCGCCCCAAACTAAAATGTGCTGATAGGCCAGGCTGATATTACTTGTGCCGCGAATGATTTTAACCAGCCCGCCAAGTCCATATATCACCATAATCCGGCTCGCCAGTACTGCCACCACGGCTATAGCAATTATTCCTATATTGTCTGCTATCTTATTGAGATTTATATCAAAACCAATTAACAAGAAAATCAAAGAGTTAGCGACAAAAGCCAGGTACTCCCAGAAATTATACAGGACAATCCGGGTAGTGGGTGACATTCCTTTGGGGCCAAAATTGCCGCAAATAATCCCGGCACTAACTACCGCCAGGACACCGCTCACATGGAACCTTTCCGCCAGGAGATAGCTCCCAAAGGCCAGGGTGGTTGTAAGAGTTGTTTCGATAAGATAATCGTCAATTCGGGCAATAAACTGTGAAGTTAGAAATCCTAGCGCCGAGCCTAGAGCAATGCCACCTACTGAAACTACCAGGAAGTCTGTAACGACCTTGAAAAAATCCAGCGATTGGCTGGTGGTATGCCCGGCTGCCACCACTCCCGGTAAGGCTACGGCTAACATCAAATTAAAAACAACGATGGAGGTCCCATCATTGAACAAGCTTTCTCCCTCAACCACCACACTTAATCGTTTGGGTACTCCCAGGGAACGGAAAAGAGCTACTACGGCCACCGGGTCGGTAGCCGAAATCAAAGCTCCAAAGACCAGGCCCGTCTGGATAGGAATCCCGGCTCCTGCCGACACAATGAACCCTACAATTACAGTGGTTAGCAAAACACCCGGCACAGCCAGAATGAGGATGGGCCAGAAATTCTCACGGAGCTGTTTTATCTCAAGATGAAAAGCGGCTTCAAAGACCAGCGGCGGTACGAACAGGAGCAAAATAAGTTCTGGCGTAAGGACAATCTTCTGACTCTGTTGGGAAGTTACAAGCAGCCCCACGATTACAAGTAAGACGGTATAGGGAATCTTAATTCGCCTTACCAGAATAGCTACCACCGAGGCAATCAATAGAAGTTCGATAACTACTGTCTCGGTATTAAGAAATTGGTCCACCTTCGCTGCCTCCTTTTGAACAAGTTCTCTGTCGAGATTAAACAATAATAAAAATTTGATTGTTAGCAAAGCTGGCATCTACTATCAAATGACAGATGTCTAGGATTACTTCTTAATGGCTAAAACGGCTATTTGATAAGCCTCTTTTACCTTGCTCCGACCTGCTTCATCCGGTAGACTAGCATAACTACCCTTACTAACCAAATCGGCTTGTTG
>JBBQXW010000227.1:0-11900 GCA_038209275.1 Chloroflexia bacterium
GGGTATTTGAACCCAAATCTGCATTGTGGGTAAGAGTCAGCCATTTATGGTCGGGCTAAAAATAAATGAGCTTCCCGTTCTTAGCCCGACCATTCATGGTCGGGTTCTCTTTAGCTCGATGCAAAAAACTGACGCACACCCTTTAGCGCGTGCCTTCTTCATCTGAGCTTCTACCTTGGGGGTTAAAGCTCCTTCTTTTCGGGCTAATTCCCTAATCTCTTCAACACTTGGTTTTATCATATTGGCTAACTCCCTAAGAAGAATGATTGCCTTTACCACGTACTTTAGAAGCTTTTTGAGCTTCAATTTCGGCTCTAGCTTTGGCTTCCTTTTGAGCTTTAGCCTCGGCTCTGGTTTTTACGGTTGGTGAAATGCGAAAGCTTTCATCGCTACTGCTGTTGAGTCTCACTAGCTTGTCCCAGTTTATACTACCGTCCTCTTCGCAGAATTCCACCGTAAAGTAACGGATAAATCGGTTGTAAGTATTATCGAGATGTACTTTATATTCAAGCGCGTGCTGTTGTGGGTAATCTCGCATCAAGTGGATTAACTTGAGATAAAACTCAGACTCGCCTGTCATTTCTTGCCAGAACTCTTGACCTGCAAGAATACGATAGTTTAGCAATTTTTTAGAACGAGTTGGAGTTTTATAGTGTCCATAACCAAAGGCTAATATAGGGTCATACTGCCTGTTAAACTCCTTCAGTTGTTGCAGTACCTCTTCGTGAGTTTGTTTATTTTGAAATAATGTGCCTTGTTGCGTTTTCTGGTCGCTATTAAAAATATTTGGTCCTGATTTCATAGCAACTACTTTGAAAATCTTTTCGTCTTCAACTACGAAATCTACTCCAGGAGTTTTCCATCTCACACTTCCACTAACAATTATAGCCACCGCCTCTATAAACACGCTGCCAAAAATCGTTTCATCAGACGATGAGATATAAGCCTGTAGTATTCCGTCTATGATGTCGTCACCCTTGTTTACGCCAATTGCCCGATACAAATACGGGTTTTTTCGGCTAAAAACCTCGTAAGGGTCTAGCTTATTAAGAGTAGCTATTCGTCGCTCGTAAAATTTATCCAAACAACTCTTTATTACTTCCTCTATTTGTGTCGTCGTCATCTGAATAGGTGGCATTGTCTTCTTCCTCTTGAATCGTAAACAAAGCTGGCTGAAATGCGCTTGATTCTGGCTTCATGGTTTTCAGGCGTTGATGGGCAATCTGGATATATTCCTGGTTGAGGTCAATCCCGATATAATTACGGTTTAGTTGGGCCGCCGCTACTATAGATGTCCCTGAGCCAACAAAGGGGTCAAGCACAACGTCACCGGGAACGGTAAAAAGTTTGATAAACCAGCCGGGCAGGTCAACCGGGAAAGTAGCGCTGTGGCCTTTGTTGCTACATTCGGTTGCCATGTGTAGCACATTATCGGGGTAAGCCCATTCCCGGCCTATCCAGTTTGAGATTTTTTTACCGAAGCCGCTGCCCACTTTTGAATTATCGCGGCGCTTGTCTGTCTCGCTCAAATTTTTCAGGCGCGACTGACTCCAATCTCCCATCGGCACGCGCACTTCATCCTGGTACATGGCGAAATTTTTCTGTTTGGTGAAGTGTAAGCAGCGTTCCCAGCCGTCCCGAAAGCGGTTAGGCCACTTACCGGGCGGACTATTGCGCTTGTGCCAGATGTACTCCTCAGTCCAAAGCCAGCCCTGCTTGCGAAGAGCGATAATCAGTTCAAGTACATAAGTATGCCGTTCACCGTTAACCACCCGCTCTTTGATATTGAGGATGAAAGAGCCTTCCGGCTTTAGTACGCGCTTAAGTTCGCCTGCAATCGGCAAAAACCACTCGACGTACTTGTCCGGCTCTATCCCGCCGTAGGTACTTTTGCGCTGGTCGGCGTAAGGTGGTGAAGTAACAATTAAATCAATACAGTTGTCTGGAAGCGTCGGCAAAATTTGTAGACAATCGCCTTGTAGAATCTGGTTTTGCCAACTTGGGCTGACAGTCATTTAATAACCTCATATCTTTTGCGGTGAGAACTGGAGTTTACTTATTTTTGATTGGTTGATTATAACATTTTTAGGTTCTTTTAGAGATGTCGAGAAGTATCCATTCGAGGGCGTATCTAGCGTGGGATGACATCTGAACTCGGCTTCTCGCCACGCTCGGCGCGTTTTTTCGCGTTCTGTCGAATTTCTTGCATTAATTCAGGAGTATAAGGTTTGTATTGTCCGTTCGCGATCTGACGCTCTCCTACCATAATGGCTTCTACTAATTCATCGTAATGGTTGTCGGCTTCTCTCATCCGGCGGATGGCATCGCGTATTACTTCGGCTACGTTAGTGTAATATCCGGCTTCTACTTTGCTTTTAAGATATTCTTCATCTTTTAGTGCAAGGTTGATGTTCATATTGTATTCCTTTCTTGTATGTTAAAGACCCATAAATTATACCCCAAACATTAGATTTTGGGAAAGGTGATTCGGTTGTAACGGGTGGCAAACCCATTGACGGAGCAATATCCTACGAAAATTCGATCTTGTCGTTGCTCTCTTTAGATACAAAAAACAGACTCAAACTCTGAGTCTGCTTTTTAAAATTCTCTGTGTCTCCGTGCCTCTGTGGTGAATTTGAACTGAATTAACGCTCGTCAGAAGTCATACGGGGAACGCCACCGCGCCCGCCACGTGGCCGCCGGGCTACGTCAATACGGGCCAGCGCCCGGCGGAGTGAGGCTTCCGCCATCGCCAGTTCTGCGGTACTAAGCGCGCCTCGGTTCGCGAGTTGCTGCTCGGCCCGTTTGCGCGATTCTTCCGCCCGCGCCACGTCAATTTCTTCGGAGCGCTCGGCAGAATCCGCCAGTATGATAACTTTGTTATTCAGTACCTCGATGAAGCCGCCGCCAATTGCCAGCGAAGTTTCATCGCCGCCTTTGCGGTAGTGCAGTTCGCCCGCGTTTAGCGCACTCAATAGTGGCGCGTGGCGCGGCAAAATACCCAGCGACCCGCCCGCCCCCGGCGCAGACACAAAATCTACCTCATCGTTGTAAACCACCTGCTCGGCAGTCACTATCTGTAAATTGAGCGGCATATTATCTCCAAGAAATTTCAAGTTCCAGGTTTCAAGTTTCAAGTTAAATTGCCAACTTGAAACCTGGAACTTGGAACTTGAAACCACAAACTACGATTTCAGCTTCTCAGCGTTGGCGATTACGTCTTCAATCGGGCCAGCCATGAAGAAGGCTTGCTCCGGGAGGCCGTCGTGCTTGCCTTCCAGAATTTCCTTTACGCTACGGATGGTGTCCTGCACCTTCACGAATTTGCCCGGCTGACCAGTAAACTGCTCCGCCGTGTGGAAGGGCTGGCTGAAGAAGCGTTCGACCTTGCGCGCCCGCGATACGGTCAGTTTATCGTCTTCGCTCAATTCGTCCACGCCCAGGATGGCGATAATATCTTGCAAGTCGCGGTATTTCTGCAAGGTGCGTTGAGCGGCCCGCGCTGTGTCGTAATGCTCATTGCCGACCACGTTCGGGTCAAGAATACGGCTGGTCGAGGCTAACGGGTCTACCGCCGGATAAATCCCCTGCTCCGAAATACGGCGCTCCAGCGAAACAGTCGCGTCCAGGAAGGCGAATACCGTTGCCGGGGCGGGGTCAGTGTAGTCGTCGGCAGGTACATAAACGGCCTGAACCGAAGTAATCGAACCTTTCTTGGTCGAGGTAATGCGCTCCTGAAGCTGGCCCATTTCGCTTGCCAGGGTCGGCTGATAACCTACCGCGCTCGGCATACGGCCCAACAGCGAGGATACTTCCGAACCAGCCTGTACAAAGCGGAAAATGTTGTCAATAAAGAGCAACACGTCGGCGTTCTTCTCGTCGCGGAAATACTCCGCCATTGTCAGACCGCTCAGACCTACCCGCAGACGAGCGCCGGGCGGCTCATTCATTTGACCAAAGACCATTACGGTCTTTTCCATAACGCCCGCGTCGGTCATTTCGTGATAAAGGTCGTTGCCTTCGCGGGTGCGTTCGCCCACGCCTGCAAACACCGAGTAACCACCATGTGCTTTTGCCACGTTGTTAATTAATTCGGTAATAACTACCGTTTTGCCCACGCCAGCGCCGCCGAAGATACCAACTTTGCCACCGCGCGTAAACGGTGCAACCAGGTCAATTACCTTGATACCGGTCTCAAACATGGTCGCTTCGGTAGATTGCTCATCAAAAGCCGGAGCGGGGCGGTGAATCGGGTAAGTTTGAGTCGTCAAGGACGGTCCTTTGTTATCTACAGTGCGGCCCAGCACGTTAAAGATGCGGCCCAGCGTACCCTCGCCCACTGGCACTGCAATCGGTTGCCCGGTATCTACTGCCTTCGCGCCGCGTGCCAGACCGTCGGTGCCGCTCATGGCTACCGTTCGCACCCAGTCGTTGCCCAGGTGCTGCTGTACTTCTGTTACGAGTGTCTCTTCCTGGCCCTCAATTGTAATTTCTACCGCGTTATAAATGTCGGGCAACTGGTCAGGCGGAAATTCTACGTCCACCACTGGCCCGGTTACTTGTACTACTCGGCCTATCGTGCCAACTCTATGTACTTCGGTACTCATCTAGTTTACTCCTCTTTATTACTTGGAAAGCGCTGCCGCGCCACTGGCAATTTCGAGAATTTCGCGGGTGATGTTTGACTGACGTACTTTGTTGTAGGTCAGGGTCAAATCGCCGATTAATTCTTTGGCCTTGTCGCTGGCGTTTCGCATTGCTACCATTTTGCTGCTTTGTTCGCTGGCGATATTTTCCAAAATCGCCTGATAAATCAACACTTCAACGTAGCGGGGCAACAGGGCTTGCAGCACTCCCTCCGGGCTTGGCTCAAAGATAAAGTCAATATTCTTAAAACTCTGCTCGTCCTGACCTTCGGGCGGTTCAATCGGCAGCAATTTAATTACCTGCGGGCGCACCGTTACAGTATTGATAAAATTGGTAAAGAGCAAATAGACTGCATCATATTTGCCATTTATATAATCGTCAATTACCACTTTGGAAATCGGCAAAGTATCGAGCAAGCTCGGTTTGTAGCCCAACTCGGTAAACTCTGCTACGATTTCGCGCCCGACCCGTACCATAAAGTCGCGGCCCTTGCGCCCGACCGCTACCAGTCTGACGGGCTTGCCGCCTGTTTCGTCGTTTATAAAGCGCACGGCCCGCCGAATGGCATTGGTGTTTAGGCTACCCGCCAGACCGCGATCCGTCGTCACCAGCACCAACCCAACTCGTTCAATCGGACGCTGCTGCAAAAGCGGGCTGATTTCTTTATAACTCTCATCACCTTGCAAAGCCGCAATATCGGCAATAATCTCCAGCACTTTTTGCGAGAAAGGCCGCGCCGATAGCACGTTTTGCTGCGCCCGGCGCATCCGGCTGGCGGCCACCAGTTCCATCGCTTTAGTTATTTGAGCGGTATTTTTTACGCTACGAATACGACGGCGTAATGTTCGAGTGCTAGGCATCTCTTTTCCTTTTATATATTGGTATCAAATTTTTCGCTCGGCGAAAAATTTGATACCAATAATTCTTATGCTCTATAGCCCTGCTTGAACTCGGCGACATACTTTTTGAGCAGGTCAATTTGTTCGGGAGTGAGTTTCTTGCGCGGGTTCTCACTGATGGTTTGCCCGAAATCGGGGTGGGCGCTGTCCATAAACTCATAGAAAGCGATTTCCCAGTTGCGGAGTTTGTCTACCGCTACATCGTCCAGCAAACCAGTCGAGGCGGCGTACACAATCATAACCTGCTTCTGGAACGGCAACGGGCTGTATTGTGGCTGCTTCATTACTTCGGAAGTACGCTGACCGCGATCCAGTTGCTGCTTGGTGGCTTTGTCCAGGTCAGAGCCGAACTGGGCGAAAGCGGCCAACTCGCGGAACTGGGCCAGCGCCAAGCGCAACGGGCCAGCCACCTGCCGCATCGGGGCGGTTTGGGCCGCACCACCTACGCGGGAGACCGAGATACCGATGTTCAAAGCGGGGCGCTGCCCGGCGTTAAACAAATCGCTTTCCAGATAAATCTGACCGTCGGTAATCGAGATAACGTTAGTTGGAATATAAGCCGACACGTCGTTAGCCTGGGTTTCGATAATCGGCAGAGCGGTCAATGAACCACCGCCGAAATCGTCGTTCAAACGAGCGGCCCGTTCCAGCAAACGGCTGTGCAGATAAAACACGTCGCCGGGATAAGCTTCGCGTCCGGCAGGGCGGCGCAACAGTAGCGATATCTGACGATAGGCGTTAGCGTGTTTGGTCAAATCATCGTAAATAATTAGCGCGTCTTTGATCAATTTGCCGTTTAGCTCCACGCCGTTTTCCATAATCTCTTCGCCCATCGAAGCCCCGGCGTAGGGAGCGATGTACTGAAGCGGAGCGGGGTCGGAGGCACTGGCGGCTACTACGATAGTATGTTCCATCGCGCCGAATTTTTCGAGCGTCGCAACTACCTGGGCAACCTGGGCCTGTTTCTGACCGATAGCGACATAAATACAAACGATGTCGCCGCCCTTTTGATTGATAATGGTGTCAATCGCAACGGCGGTCTTGCCGGTCTGTCGGTCTCCAATGATAAGTTCGCGCTGACCACGACCAATCGGAATCATCGCGTCAATCGCCTTGAGGCCAGTTTGCACCGGGGTGTCTACCGACTTACGGGTAATTACACCGGGGGCTACCCGCTCAATAAAGCGGTTCGGGCGGCTGGTGCGAATTTCGCCTTTGCCGTCAATCGCCTGACCCAGCGCGTTCACTACGCGACCAATCAGTTCTGGCCCAACCGGAACTTCGATGATGCGCCCGGTGCTACGTACCGTATCGCCTTCCTGAATCTGGGTGTACGGCCCCATAATAATGACACCTACCGTATCCTCTTCCAGGTTCAGCGCCATTCCCAGCACGTCGCTACCGTTCGGGCCTTTGCCCGGAAATTCGACCAGTTCGCTCGATTTGACTCCGGCCAGACCATAGACACGGGCAATACCGTCGCCGACTTCTACGACGGTGCCAACTTCAACCCGTTGGGCGGTGGTATCCAGCCCTTGAAGCTGGCGTTTAATCAAAGAGCTAATTTCATCAGCACGTACTGCCATAAGCTGAACATCTCCTCTAAAAATACAAGTAACACAGATGAACACAGATAATTTATAAAATTAGCCAATGCAATTGTGTCCAGTCCTGCTAATTTTTATCGGCGCTACTGGGCTACTCGCACATGGTCTTTGCTATAATTCCGAAGGGGCGCGATTTATCACGCCCTTATGCCAATTGCTTTCTCAATGCTTGAAGACGGCTTCTCACGCTGCCATCAATCTGGGTATCGCCGATGCGCGCGATTACCCCGCCGATAATAGATGGGTCAACGCGGGTTTGAATTTGCACATCTTTACCAGTAATTGCGTTCAAGCGCTGCCGAATAAATTCTTTTTCCTGCTCATCTAACGGCACTGCTGTAGTTACTTCGGCAACCTCAATACCTTTGAATTTATTAGCCAACCGGGTATATTCTTCCAACACGGCATCAATATCGGATTGCCGTTGGCGTTGCACCAGTAGCAGGACTAAATTCAGGCTCGGCTTGCTAATTTGTTCACCCAGTACGCCCTTAACAAAAATTTGTTTGTTATCTCTGGCCGTTTTTGGGTTATCCAGGTAACGCTTGACTTCTTCCTGGTTAAAAGTTTGAGCTACCGATTGCAGGTCGTTCCAATACTGGTCTATTTTATTCTCACTACGCGCTACCTCAAATATTGCTTGAGCATAACGCCGTCCTACCGTTCCAGCTGACATTGCTTCACCCTTAAAGTAATTTTGAATTTTGAATTTTGAATTTTGAGTTAATTCTTTGCCTGTTTAGGATTTTTGCCCTGCTCTTTGAACTTCAAAACTCATAATTCAAAATTCAAAATTCAAAACTCAAAATCATCTTCAGTTTCTTCGTCCATCCGCTATTTTGGGCGGAGTTGGGCCATTGCCCGATTGACCCTGCTGGGTCAAGACATCGTTGATTAACTGGGTTTGAAGCTGCGGGTTCATTTGCAGTTCCCGACCCACCACTTGAGTTGCTGCTGTAATGGTCAGGTCGGCGAACTCGCGCCGCAACTGCTGAATCGCCTGGTCGCGTTCCGCCGCAATTTGCTGTCGGGCTTTGGCAATTTCCTGCTCTTCGGCCTGACGCTGCCGGGCGGCAGTATCTTCTACAATTTGCTGCTGCCGTGCCGTCGCCGAAGCGATGATGGTTTGAGCTTCGCGCTGGGCGTTGTTCAGAATCTCGCGGGTGCGTGCTTCCGATTCCAGTGCTTCTTTTTTCATCTGGTCGCTTTTCTCTATGATTTCTTGCGCCCGCGCTCGTCGCTCGTCAATAATTTTCAAAAGCGGCCCATAGGCAAAGCGGCTCAACACAAACAGCAAAATCAGGAAGGCCACAATTTGCCAGATTAAGTTAGGCAAATTTATTCCCAATGCACCGAGACCGCTTTCTTCTGCCGCCAATGCTGTACGTACTGGTAACAGTGCCAAAGTTTCGCCCATTAGTTCCATTTTGCAATTCCTTTAACCGAAATCAAAATAAATTTCCAAACTTAGCTGCTTTTTGGAGGTAGCCTGTTTCTATCAGCTACCCCCAAATGCTCATACCCTGCATCTCAGCACTTGCTACATTGGCTCATAATCGGAAGTTATTACTGAAACTTTCCAACTAGAAACCAGAAACTAGAAACCAGAAACTAGAAACTTCTTAAACGAAGATCAGCAGCAGTGCGATTAGCAGCGCGTAAATCGCCACCGCTTCGGACAACGCTGCGCCCAAAATCATCGTGTTACGTACTGCACCTTCAGTCTCCGGGTTGCGACCAATCGCCTGCAACGCACCCTGTACCGCGATACCGATACCGATGCCAGGGCCGATTGCACCAAAGCCCATCGCAATACCCGCCGCCAACTGCTTGGTCGTGCCAGTAATACCACCAGTAGTCTGTGCCTGTGCCACTACGTCAGCCACGATAGAGGCTGTTAAATCGTACATTCTGTTCTTCCTCCTTATAAGAGTTTTACTTTTTCAAATTTGGTCTTGCAAAACCTGCGAAACTAATTTTTGGCTACTCAATAACCATCTGTTACTACTGCCAGTAAACTACCTGGCTAGTCTCTAAAAATAACTCAAGGCTGCGCGTTAGCTTGGAGGCTATTACTTCGATGCAGCCCGCCCTGGACAACCCTACGGGCCGAATTCTGGGCTACCTAGCTCAAGTGGTTTTCAAACCACTGATTACATTCGAGGTAGCGCCAGAGTATTTCAGTCCCTTTAGTGGACTTACACTACGTAGCTCGGCCTCGGCCCGTAAGGTTGCCCTGTGGGTAAGTGCCGAGCGCGTTTACCACCGCTCTACCCGTTAGCCTCATTTCTCAACTAGAAACTCGAAACAAGAAACTTCCTACCGCGCCGCGCCGACCGCCTGTTTCTCGGCGTACTCGCTTTGTTCCGGGTACTTGGCTTGCTCGGTCAGGTGCGAATGTTCTTCGCCCTCATTATGTCCACTGTGTTCGTCCGTGCCGTGTCCACCATCCATCCCTGTTACCGCCAGCGTCAGGTAAACCGTACTGAGCGAGAAGAAGACCAGTGCCTGAATTAAGCCGAAGAAGAGTTCCAGGCCAACAAAGATAAACAGGGTCGGCGCAGCGATTTTTAGAATAATTGCCAGCAGCGCTTCACCCGCAAACACGTTGCCGAAAAGACGAACGGTTAGCGAAATCAGGCGGGCGAATTGCTGCACGATTTCCAAAGGTGTTAATAGCGGGTCTAGCCAGCGCGGTTGCGGGAAAAACTCTTTGAGATACCCCATCAAACCGTGCGACCTGACCGCGATAATTTGCACCAGCACGATAGCAATCAGCGCCATCGCCAGCGTCATATTCAGGTCGGCGTTAGGAGCGCGCAGGAACGGAACGAGTATTCGGTATTCCTGAGCGCCAGTAAGCTGGGCTTGTGATACAAAACCTTCCGGCTTACCTTCTATAGTTTTGAGAACTTCTTCACCTTTAGCGTGAATAGCCTTTACGCTTATCTTGTCGCCTTCTTTTTCGGCTTTATTTAGCAGGACTACTTCACCCGCTTCAAGTTTGCCTAAGCTCTTGCCAGCTTTATCCGTCACATCTACGACCTGATTAGTTTGGGCATATTTAGTGTCGTTCAGACTGACCGTTTTGTCGGCTGGGATTTCGATTTCTTCTTCGTATTTACCGATGCTGCCTACACCCGGCAAAAGGCTAAACCAGTTAGCGACCAGGATGTAGACAAAGAAGGTTGCCAGCAGTGGGAATAACGCCCGCCCCGCTTTGCGTCCCATCGAGCCTTCCACCAGGTTCAGGATGGCCTCGATGATAAATTCCCAGAAGGCTTGCCAGCGACCCGGTATCAGTTTAGGATTGCCCAACGCGCTTAATAACATAACGATAAGGAGAATTACTACTATAACCGTCGTCAGCATACTATTAGTGATGGCAAAGCCGCCCAGATTTATAATTGGTTCAGCCGCCAGACTGACTGTAAACTTGTCTTCCACCTGATATTCTCTCCGTTCGCTTTTTTGTAGGTTTTGAGAGTTTTTTTGCAAGAAAATTCTCACAACCTACGGGAGTTTCGGTTCTTCTACGAAACTTTAGGGTTTGCTGCCCGAAGCCGACACAATTTTCCACAAGAAAACTGCAATACTTGCCAGCGCAAAAAATACTCCTACCAGCAAGAATATCGGCGCAGTCGTAAATAAACTATCCAGAAAAGCGCCCCCGCCCACAAAAATTAGCAGGCTAAACCCCATCCCGGTCGCCAGACCGAGTAGTTCCCTGGTGGCTTTTGCGCGGCTTTCGTCGTTGTCACCTCTGTTCGTCGCCATTGTCTCACAGGTTTTCTCGCCTTGCGGCGCATTATTTAATTACTTACTTTTAAGTGTACGCTGAAAACGTGCTTACTTCTCGGCTTTGCCTGGGTTGAGCAATATTGGTTCAGTCCGATTACAAGTGCTTATCCTACCAGTGAAAAGTATAACATATCATTATGTACCGTGCAAGCCAGTCTCAGCCGAAAGTGTGAAATTCCACACAATCTTTATTTTGATTAGAGTTTCTAGCTTTTTGAAAATTTTGGCAAAATTTTCAAAAAGCTAGAAACTCTAGCAACTTCTTTTTCGCCCATTTACATTCTTTCTACTAGGAAAGAGCTTTGCTCTCGATTTCTCGATTTCCCCGCTTGCTCTTTCTTACGTCCCTAATATACCCCTGAAACAAATGCCAGGTCTATGAAATGTGCTGCCATGTGCTGCCAGAATCAAACGTTTAAATAAAAAATAGGGACTAATTACAGTCACCCTTCGGAATCGCACCAAATTCCGAAGGGTGACTGTAATTAGTCCCTACATTAATTATTAAATCCGGGTATAGGTAATAGGTTTCGTAGGGGCGAATCGCATACGCCCTTTTGACCTAGCCTGGTGTTCAAGGGCGTATGCGATTCGCCCCTACCGCTATACCCGGTTTGTTTTTATAAACTTTATGAATCGCTACTCCCAGGGCAAAAGTTCTAAAAAATCTGTGTTCACGCCCGAAGGGTGGTGCTAATCCGTGTTCATCTGTGTTCTTTAGCTCAAAACTCGCCCCACAGGGGTGGTCTTCGACCAAAACTCAAAACTATTTCGCCCAGGCTGGTTCGGGTAATGGTGTAGCTTCGACCTCAACGGGCGCTACTTCGTCTAGTGGTAGCTTGCGCTGTTCGCCTTCGCGCAAGATTTGCGAGGCTGCACCGATGAAGTCGCGGAACAAGGGGTGTGGACGGTTGGGCCGGGATTTGAATTCAGGATGGAACTGCGT
>JBBQXW010000228.1:0-11892 GCA_038209275.1 Chloroflexia bacterium
ATCCGCGTTAGCTTGAATCTGTCCACTGGCACTGACTGCCAGAGTAACCGGCTGGCGGGTGGTAGCCTGGGTAGTCAAGCCCTGAAAAACGGTACTGGTCTGGGTACTGCGTACCCAGAAAAATGTACCAACCCCGGCGGCCAGACCCAATAACACCACAAAAATCCAACCCCAGGGATTACTCCGGCGCTTGCGGGCAGCACGAGTTCGGGGTGGCTGCGGCGGGTTTGGTCGGCCCAGGCTACCGCCACCTGATTTGGCTGGTTCGGCGGTAAGCGGGGACGCGGACGGGGTTGCCGTATCATGCGCCGGGGCTGCCGTACCGTTTGTAGTCGTCGTTGGCACGCCGGGAGTGCTGACCGTCGGGGTCGGTATCAGGGTGGGCCTGACATCAGTCTCATACTGTTCCGACCGGGCTTCACTCTCGGAGTTTTGCCTTTTATCATCGTCCATTTTTTCAACTCCTCGGTTTTAGCAGTTGTCGCAGAAATCTTCTTAATTTTAATCTATACGAAATTTAGTTAAATTCTCAGGAACACCAAGCTGTTCGCCTAATTTCAGCTCTGAACAGGGTTCATTGTAACATTAACGGCTGTTAAATAGGGTAAATTTTCGCAAAGAAATTGCAAAGGAGAGCTTTGCAATTTCTTTGCGACCAAACGCTGTACAAGCTGGCTTTAAATGTTAATATTAAGTATGTTAACAGATTTGAGTGTATAATAAAAGAACCAATGCTTTGTTACAAAGTGGTCACAAAGTAGTCACAAGGAGTAATAAGTTGTCAGCACCAATGGGGCTAAATGAACAGGCCGAAAAAGAAATGACGCATACCAAAAAAATTCTGATTGTAGAAGATGAGCCAAATATTGCCGATTATCTAACAATCTATTGTAAAGCCGAAGGTTATGAAGTGCTGCATGTCCGCGATGGATTGGATGGACTGGTAAAATTTCAGGCCGAAAAACCTGATTTTGTGTTACTGGATTTAATGCTCCCTGGTCTGGATGGAGTAGAAGTTTGCCGCCGTATTCGGGCTACCAGCGATATACCTATTATTATGGTAACAGCCCGCACTGATGAAGTAGATAAATTATTGGGCCTCGAAATCGGGGCGGATGATTATGTTACCAAGCCTTTCAGCCCCCGCGAATTAATGGCCCGAATGAGGGTGATTTTTCGGCGGCTGGAAAAAGTTAACGGGAGTGCGCTGCCCGAAGCAGAAGCGGAAGTAACCGGGTCGGGTTTACTGGAAGATAGCCTTTTTGTAATCGGCAAGCTGACCATTAATCGCGATAGCCGCGAGGTAGCCTATGAGGGCCGCCCTGTGCCGGCACTGACCAACAAAGAGTACGAATTGCTAATAACGCTGGCCCGCCACCCAGGACGAGTATATAGTAAAATAGAACTGGAAGAAGCCCTGTACGATTGCGATTCGCTGATTGCCTCTCGCGCCATCGGTGTGCATATCTCAAATTTACGGGCCAAGTTGCCCAATCCCAAGCTGGTCGAAACCGTTCACGGAGTTGGCTATAAACTTTCACGCGAAGCACTTTAGATAATTTTGAGTTTTGAGTTTTGAATTTTGAGTTAAAAACTTCCGGCTGTGGTGTGGTAGGGGCGAATCGCATACGCCCTTTTGACCTTACACAGTGTTCGAGGGCGTATGCGATTCGCCCCTACCAAAACCGAAACTTAATTTTTAACGCTGCCTAACCATAAAGTATTGAATACGTTGCGCGATTTCAAAACTCAAAATTCAAAATTCAAAATTCAAAATAATTCGGGAGTTCGGTAAATGTTAGTAATTAATAAAATTGGAAAAATTAAAAATATAAAACTTTCGCTCAGTACCAAGTTGATTTTGAGTATGGCAGGGCTGGTAATATTGAGTGCGGTTGCATCGCTGCTGATTTCTAATATGGTAATTAACAATCAGACCCGCCAGCTGGAAGATAGCGTGCGGCGCGCTTCAACCCAAATTCAAGAAATAAGGCGGCAGAACGTACAACCTGCTTCTACTACTATCGAGCAAATTCGCCAGATTCTCAATAATCCCGATGCAAACGACACTCCTGAAGCCCTTTTAGGCGATGTCCGACGGGCCATGAGCAACAGCGATTTTGTTAATGGGGCGGCTTATTTGAGAATTATGCGCGATTCGGGCTTCCCGGTTTCGGAGCCAGGCTGTTTTGGCCCACCTCCGCCTGGTGTATCCCCCGGCGACGTGGCAGTAGTAATCCCTAGAGGAGCAAACCGGGGAGTCACCCCGGCCCTCTTTTCCAATAACGAAAAATGCACTGGTAGCAGCGTCGGCGCGTTTTACAATTACCCCGTCGGGCAAGCCATTGCGCTGGGTAGCCTTTTCTCGGCACTGTGCGCGGTAGGATTGGGTTTCTTGCTTTCACGTACTATTGTGCGACCTGTGCGCGCTTTGGAACAGGCCAGCCAACGCATTGCCGACGGAAACTATAACCACGAAATCAAGCTGAATGGCCGAGACGAACTGGCGCACCTCGCCCGCAGTTTCAACCGTATGGCGCTGGCTTTACGCCAGACCGAGCAGAAGCGCAAAGATTTGGTGGCCGATGTCTCGCACGAGCTACGCACTCCATTAGCTTCGATTCAGGGCTATAGCGAAGTACTGCGCGATGGCCTTGCTCCATCACGCGAACGCCAGGAAGAAATCCTCGATCATGTATTAAAAGAAGTCAAACACCTGACCAGTATGGTCAATTCAATGCGTGAATGGGTCAACAATGAACAGGCTCTGGAACATCTGGATGTAGAAGTAATGCCCGCCCGCTATGTCGCCGATATGGTAGTCGAGCGTTTCCGGCCCACCGCCGCCGCCAAAGGCATTGAGCTAGAACTGGAAGTTAGCAAACCCGAACCGCAGGTACGGGCCGATGCCGATGCCTTGAGCCACGCCCTCAGCAATCTGGTAGACAACGCCCTGCGCTATACTCCCGAAGGCGGTAACGTCTGTGTCAAAATCGAGCAAGCAAAAACTACGATGCTGGATAAATCACCCCAGGTCAACTTTATAGTGCGCGATACTGGCTGCGGAATTGCCGCCGAGCATTTGCCTTTTATTTTTGAACGATTTTACCGGGTAGATAAAAGCCGTGACCGCAATACCGGCGGTAGCGGACTGGGATTGGCGATTGTGCGAGATACGGTTCAGACGCTGGGCGGCGAAGTCAAAATCGAAAGCACCCCCGGCGAAGGCACTTCCATATTGTTCAGCCTACCCGCCGAACCATCTGCCCAACCAGTACGGGCCAAACGTAAGGTTGCCGCCTTCAAAGCGGGTTAATTTGTTGAAAGCCAGCCTAGACTTTCTTCCGATGACCCGACTGGATTGTATTCCAGACCGACATAGCCCGCATAACCGCTTGCCTCGATAGCGGCAAAAATAAAGGGGAAATTTAGCTCACCCGTGCCGGGCTGGTGGCGACCCGGCGAGTCGGCAATCTGGATATGCCCGATATGCGGGCTCTGTTCAAGAATGGTGGCGCTAATATTACCTTCCATACGCTGCATGTGGTAGACATCGTACTGAAATTTGAGATTGGGAACGCCAACCGTCGGCAAAAATTCCAGGGCGGCGCGGCTGGTACTAAACATATACGGGCCGTTATCCCAGGTATTGAGCGCTTCCAGCATTACCGTAACTCCCGCTTTTTGAGCTTCCTGCGCGACCCAGGCCAGATTCTCGCGCACCCGCTCTAACTGGGCCGAGCGTTCTTCGCCCTCGCGCCACTTCCCGACCAGCGCGTGCATTTGGGTACAACCCACCGCCTGAGCCAGTTCAAGCGCCTGTGGCACATGTTCGCGGAACTGGCTCATACGCACAGGGTCGTTGAGAAGGCCGCGCTCTCCCGCCGCCAGATTTCCGCCATCAAAATTAAAAAGAGCCACTTTTAGTCCGGCATCGTTGATGCGGCGAACTACCGCTTTGAGGTTTTCTCCGGCAGGCCAGGCAAACTCCACCGCCTGAAAACCGAGCCGGGCCGCCTGGTCGAAGCGCTCCAAAAAGGGATATTCCTTCAGCAAAAAAGAAACATTCAGGTCAAAATTTAGCATTTTAAGCCTCTGTGTTTATAAAATCTAATTCGGGTTTGAAATTCGTTTGGTCAGGTATATCAGTTTTTGGCAGAATTGTCTAATTTTTTCATTTTCATAACGGGTTTGATAAATCAACCCCCTACTGGGGTAAAGTTTAAGTACTTTTAAAAATTGCCATTTAAACTACTTGACAGAACGCGAAAGTAGCGGTAGAATAATATTACCAGAATGAAAATATCTCGAATGAGAAACATTCTTGGATTTTCTAACCAAAGAAGGTAATTAACAATGTCGGTTGAAAAACCGTTGAACCCGGAACAGCTTGCCGATGTGCGCGACTTTATTATGTTCCTGGGAGAGAAATTTAAGAACAGTACCGCCGATTTTGAAGATTTCAGCAAATGCTCTATTCAAGAAATTACGGTACTCAAAATACTGGCACAGCGTGGGTCACTGGTGGTTAAAGAAATCGCCTGTCGCTTGAATAATATCAGTTTAAGCAGTCTGACACGGGTGCTAGACCGTTTGGAAGAGAGCGAATACATTACGCGCACGCTCAATCGGGAAGACCGCCGTAGCTTTCGCATTCAGCTTACCGAAAAAGGCGGCAAGCTGGCTGAAGCTTACCAGCACAAGTTTGAACTGATGGCGCAAGGCGTACTCGAAGCGCTTACCCCCGCCGAACGGATGATTTTGATTGAGCTTTATTCAAAGGTACGAGCCAAATTAGGCGATATGGATATTAGCTTAACTGGCGCGCCCGAAACCAACAGCCCGGTTGCAAAGCAGTAGTAAAAATGTGACGGGCATCACAGACGCAAATTTTTTTTGCGCTATAATTATTACCAGAACGGTAATATTCAAAAGAGTGAATTATTCAGCATAGCAAGTAATAATACGGAAGACAACTTCTGGAAGTAATTAAATCAGAAAGGAAGGCTAACAATGAACGAATTAAAGCAACTTTTTGAGATAGTAGAACAGGTGGCGGCAACCCGCCCCAGCTACAGCCTGTCCAACTTCTTACCACGGCAGGTGCTTGAACTCGGTGTCCTTAACGCCCTGGAAATGGGCAACCGCAGCGGCGACCAGCTTATCCGCGAACTCGCCCCGCTTTCGCGCCGCGCCAGCAGTGGTTTTGGGGTTAGTTACCCGCTTCTTCACGAAATGGAAGCCGAGGGTTTTATCCAGGCTTACCAACCGAGCGATACTCGCCGCCGCTTCTATACCCTGACCGAAAAAGGCCGAATGCGCTTTCAGCAGCTTGACCGCGAATATAGCAGCGCCGACCCGCAGCAGTTCCAGACTGGCCTAAGCCTGGTTTGGGGTCTGAACAATGTCAGCATTGCAACGCACGCTAATTAAAAACCAAAACGGCGAGTTTGCACCCGCCTTTAGATAGATTAGCTATTTTTCTTTTCAGGGATAATCTTCTGCTTTAGAAGCAATTCCCTTTTATATAAATATTCAGAAGGGCCACGTCGAGATTACTCGCGTGGCTCTTCTGGCGTGGTAACGGGTGGTTCGTTGCCCAAACTACCAATATGTCCCACCTTCAATTACTTTAACCCAATAGCAGGTTCGAGGGAGTTTAGTAGAGGCATGAGTTGTGGGACGAACTTGGTGTTGACGGTGGTGGCGGTGGGGTGAGTGCCGTCGGTAGTATCGGTAGACCAGTTGTAGTTGCTGATTTCGGTGTATTTTGTGCGGCCCGATAGCCCCGCAGCCTGAATAGCCTCTTTGATGGCCTGATTGTATTGCGGGCGAGTAGACTCGTTGCCGTTCTTGCGTGCGAACAGACCCAGCACCAGAAAATGCGTCTGCGGCAGGCCAGTGGCAAGCTGATTGAGCATATTCAGGTAGGCAGCGCGGAACTGGTCGAGCGGCAAATCGGCGAACCAATCGTTCGAGCCGTAATTAATCAGCATCACATCGGGGTTGAACGGCAAGACATCCTGCTGTACCCGGTTTTGTCCATGCTGAATAACGGTTGTGCCGCCGATGCCCCGGTTAGTCACGTCCCAAGTCAGCGCCCGACCAAGTTGCCATGTAATGCCTGTACCGTCCACCGTCGAAGAGCCATAGCCCATTAAACAGGGTCGTTTGGGGTAACTACCCACTACGAAATCGCCGTTAGTCCGCAAAGAGCGCGCCAGCAAAGGATTACCCGCTCGATTGACCAGGTGTAATTGGAAATGATGCCGACCCGTTGGTAAATTATTCGCCAGCTTCAAATAGCCGTACCCTTCCGATTCTGGGGCGACTATTTTAGCGGGCGGCGCGTTATCCAGTTCAAAATCGAAGGTTTGCTTGTTCAGGTAAGCGAAAAGTTCTAGCCGTGTGCCACTAAAGCTGCCTTCGATAACGGCATCATTAAAGCGACTGCGGGCCAAAGTTCCCGTTTCGCCCACCGTAACCCATTCCCAGCCGCCGCTAAGATGAGCAAAATTATATTCAGCTAAATCTTTGAGACTGATTTCCCGGCTGATTTCTTCGCTCAGTATCGGCCTGTTACTATTGGCCTGTCCCTGGAAGTTATTAATATCAAGAACAGTTTGTAGATTGATAAAAAAGGCAAGTAGAACGCATAGCGTTATTTGAACTGGAAACGACACTTCCTCAAACTCCTCGTAATGCTCATGTCTTGCTAATTCTCGGCGTTTATCAAAAATATTATAGCACAAACGACATTACGAGAAGCTTACATTAAAGGGGAGTGCCTAAAACCGCCGAGGTAGGGGCGAATCGCATACGCCCGGTGGCCTTGCGTCAGGTCAAACGGGCGTATGCGATTCGCCCCTACGCAATTTACCTCTGCCAATTTAGGCACTCCTCATTAAAGGCAAAACTTAGCCTTAATCAAACTATTATTTAACCCTTAAGAAGTTCTATCGCGCTCTATATCTGATTTGTCCAGTTCGATTGATAAATCGGTTCCCTGCAACACATTCTCAGGGGTTGGTACTTCTAGTCCGCGCTGAATCTGTTCGCGCTCATCATTCTGGTGCTGCCCGCCGCTTTGGGCTAGATATTCTTGCCGCGCTTTCGCGTGCTGGCTCAACCCATCATCTTCTGGTGTGGCTACGGGTGGCAGTTTGCGTTCGGCCCACGCCTTGCCCGGTTCTTCTTTGCTTTTTTCTGGTAGTGTATTGTTTTCCTGAGTCATTCGTTTTTTCTCCGTGGCTGTTATTTAAAGACCTAAATTTTGTGTATTGAGTAGCCTTGAAAATTTCGCGGAATTTTCAAGGCTACTCAATACACAAAATCTAAAATATTTTCTCACTGAAGATAAAAGGCAGAGAGCGTGCCACTGCTAAAAATTTATGTCAATAGGGGCGCAATAAATTGCGCCCAAATACAGGGTTCGATTTATCAACCCCTACCGGGATAGATTTTTAGCTAGTAGCTGTTAGAAAACCGTTCGGGGCTATCCAGAATCGGGTTTTCAGGCGTGGCGAGAGGTAGACTGAAGTAGAAAGTGCTGCCCTCGTTTTCTTCCGACTCGAACCAGACCGTCCCGCCCATCAACTTTACAAGGTGCTGGGTGATAGCCAATCCCAGGCCCGTGCCGCCGATACCTTTCTGGCGGGTATTGGTGCTGCGGAAGAAGCGCGAGAAAACCTTGTGCTGTTCGCTTTTGGGAATACCGATGCCCTGGTCGGTAATGCTGATGTAAAGCTGGCTGGCCTGATTGGGCCGCATACCCACCCGAATTTTGATTTGTCCATCTTCGGGGGTATATTTAATGGCGTTACCAATCAAGTTGGTCAGCACCTGGGTTACTTTACCCCGGTCAGCCAAAACCGTAGTATTATCAATATCAAAATTAATTTCAACTTCATGATGAGAGCGATACTGAAGCTGGGAAACTTTCGCTACCCGCTCGATTAGTTCTTTAAGCTCAACCTCTTCGAGACTCAGTTCCAGCGCACCATCTTTGATATGCGAAATGCTCTGCATATCGTTTAGGACTGTCCGTAGCCGCAACGCCTCCTGATTAATCGCTGTGAGCCATTCCTCTTGCTCGCTTCGTTCTATATTGGGTAGCGCCAATAGTTCAGTCAGGCCCAAAATAACTGCCATCGGGGTGCGTACTTCGTGCGAAACAATCGAGATGAAATTCTCCTTCATCTGTTCAACTTCGCGCTCTTCCGTGACATCGCGGGCCAGATAACAGATACCGAGCAGATTGCCTTTTGCCCCACGCACCGGGAAAACGGTCAGTTGCATTTCGCGGTAGAGTAATTCGCGGGTATCTTTCTCGAAGAAAGTTTCCGGCTCATTACTTCCCGAAGTAAAGCGCAAGAGGGGTTGGTTACGTCCAAAGCTTGGCCCACCGTCCGCCGCCCCTTCCGGCAACCGGGGACGCGGTACTACTGGCTCGGTAGCACGGTAGCGGGGATTGAGCTTTTCGATACCAAAGACAAACACGCTCGTTTCGCCCAGCCGCACCATTTCGCGAGCGCTGGCTATCGAAGCTTTAAAATCGTCAGGATTAGAAGCAATATCGCGTACCTGATTAATCCATTCGTTGACATTACTATAGCTTAAATTATTTTTATCTTTAGCCTCGTCCGCGTCCGTTGCTTTAATTTCGTCCGCGCTATTTTCGGGACGCAAACCAAATAGAAAATTCAAGCGAGTGTTTGAGCGTAGCACTTTATCTTGCGTATCGGTTAGCAACAAACCTTCTTCCAGGCTATCGAGAGTGGCCTTAATCAGCTCAAGCTCGTTTTCCAAGCGCCCGACTGCAATCATTAAATCGCTCGATTTTACACTTTCCTCGCCCAGCATTTCGGCTCTGGAAAAGGTCAAGAATTGGGTAATGCTCAGGGTGATGAGTAAATTAGCCAGAAACGCCGCCAGTGCCAGGCCGGATAGACCGTTACCCGCCAGCAAAATAATAAAACTGAACAAGAGCGAAGCCCCTAGCGTAATGGCGGCAGGCAAATATTGGCGGAAATTAGTGAGGCCAAAAGCCGCCGCTTCACCAATTGTCAGCAAACCAAAGGCCACCGCCAGCCAGAAAGGAAGATTGCCGCCCAATGTTGCGGCCAGAATTACAAAAAATAGAGCGAAGCCCGCCGAAGCCCATAGTCCCAACCAGGCGAAAGAAACTAACAGCGACCAAAAACCGACAGGTGTAGTCTGGTTATCTTTCTGCCTGGACGTAAATAACTCTACTAACATATCAACGGTGTGCATAGGTCTATCATTAATCCTGAATATGTGAATATCACTAACGTAGATTTTGCGTTCCCTTTAATCCCATTATTATTATAGAGCCAAATTCCTGGCTTGTCTACCCGGCTGAACTCGTTTGCCAGCTAAATGAGCCTGAAATATCAGTTAGTTGACAGGAATATTTTAGGTTGTAAGCAGTAAATTAGCGGGTTATTTTTTGAAATTGTCATAAATTTAGCTAGAAACTGCTTGCTTGTTCTGCTAAGATTATAATGACATTACACTAAACATTAGCAGTTTAGCGTTAGAGAAAGGTATCAATCTTGCAATCAGAACCTTCTACCCTATCCTCAGCCCAAACTGAAGCTAATCTCGGCCCAACTCGCCACAGCATTAGTTTGTAGATAATCTGCTGCTCCCGGTAGTAGACCGGGCAATTGACGGCACAGGCAACAAATAGTCTGGCTAATCGTGTAAAAGGTGAAAATAAATTTGGAAAAGAAAGTCCTGGCTTACGTCGCGTTATTCTGTCTGGCAGTTATGGCCTTTTACTATCTGGGCAACGGGGTAGATTACTACTTTATTTACCAGCCCTACGCCAGACTATGGCTGGAAGGTAAAAGCAATCTCTATGATGAGCTAACGCGCTCACTCTATAATCCGCCCTGGCTAATCTGGCTGATTTCGCCGCTGGCCGTGCTACCGTTTGAAATTGGGCTGGCGCTACTACGGGCTTTTACGCTGGTTGTAGTAGTTTACGCTTTGTTCAGTCTGACCCCGGCAAAGGAGGGCTATGCCCGGCTCTGGGCGTTTATTCTGGGTCTGGTCAATTTACACCTGTTCGATTTAATTTTCCGGGGTCAGATAGATGCAATTGCCCTCTTAGGACTGTTATTGGCTTTGCAGGGGAAAAGCTGGGCAACTAAGGGAATAGCTTATACCCTTCTGGCAATTAAACCGCCCAATACCATCCCCTTAATTATTTATTTCTTCTGGCTCGAATGGAAAGAGCAAGGATTTCGGGCCGCCGCCAAAACTCTTGCGATACCCGCAGCAGTGCTGGCAGCTTCTTTGCTGTTGCATGGTTTATGGCCTTTGCGCTGGCTCGAAAGTTATCGGGCCACTTCCCCTATGGAAGCCTGGAAAACTACTCTCTGGCGTACTACTGATATGTTAAACCTGAACCCGATTATTGCCGCAGCATTAGCTCTCGCTGCTATAGCTTTAGCCGTCTGGCTCTGGAAATATACCGACAATCGGGAAGAACAAATCGCGCTAATTATAATTACCACTTTTGTAGCCACGCCCTACGCCCTGAGCTATCATTATGTTTTTGTGCTGGTGGCGGTTTTCCCAATTTTGATGTGCTGGAAACTCCGGGTCGGCATCGCGCTTTACGTTCTGACCTTTCTGCCTGTAATCCGGCTTTTTATTGGCCCGGAACAATCATACATAGATATTAGCTTTGTATTGGCTACTTTTGTGGCATTTGCTTTTTATCTTGTCCGCAAAAAGTTTAAACTTGTGAATTCAGGCATTTCAGTGTAAATTAAGAAAGTTGAGAGTGGCAAGCTAAAGCGAGAGCAGAAAACGAGTATTGTTTTTATGGGTTTGAAGACACTAATTGTGGATGATGAAGCGCTGGCCCGCGCCGATTTACACTATATGCTCAAATCGTTGCCTGATATTTCGGCGGTGACAGAATGTGCCAACGCAACCGAGGCGCTGGCGCTCATGCAAGACGATGTTTTTGACGCTATTTTCCTGGATATAGAAATGCCCGGCCTGAACGGGTTGAAAGCGGTCAAAATTATTAATCAGCTGGATAGCCCGCCCAAAATTGTCTTTGTCACGGCCTATGATGAACACGCGGTCAAAGCTTTTGAGCTAAACGCGGTGGATTATCTGGTAAAACCTTTCAATACAAAACGGTTGGCCCAGGCAGTCCAAAAAATCCAGACTGCTATTCAACTTGGCACAATTAAAGGTAAGGGCAAAAGCAGCAGCGAGAAACCTGCCACTGTCGTCGGCGGCAATAGCACTTCCAGAGATAATTCCGAATTGCAGTTCAAGAAAATCCCGGTAGAAAAAGGCGATGGCGTGCTGCTTATCAGCCTGAGCGATGTGCGCTACATTGTCGCTTACGATGACCGGGTTTTTGTGAATACGCACGAGGAACAATACTTGTGTCGCTTTTCCCTAACCGAACTGGATAGCAAGCTGAGTTCGCAGGGCTTTGTACGGGTACATCGTAGCTATCTGGTCAATTTGCAGCACGTTTTAGAATTACAGCCTTTTTTTAACGGCACTTATAACTTGATTATTGACGACAAGAAAAAAACCATCGTCCCGGTCAGCCGCGCACGAGTTAAATCCCTGCGCTCCCTTATCGGTGTGTAACAAAATTTATTATTCATTACTGAGCGTACTGACGACGAGAGAATCGAGGAATTTTCCTCAGTCTTCCGTCCTGGCTGCATCAGCCCACCCGACGGGGTGCAGTCCTCAGTCCTAAATTTACAGGAGGTTGAGAGAATGGCCCTTGAACAGCAAGAAATGGAAAGCTTAATTAAGGAATTTATCGAAATCCGTCCGCAAGGAGGTTCGATAGAGCCACCCAGCAAACGCTATCCCGGCTTT
>JBBQXW010000229.1:0-11876 GCA_038209275.1 Chloroflexia bacterium
TTTTTCCAGATAAAACGACCCTACCTGATTCACCCGGCTTTCTTGAAGCTGGCCGAAGGAATTCCGGGCCGCTATTTTATGAGCGAACATTCCCGCAAAACTTTGCGGCTGGGCGAACCTTATTACCCTTATTTTGCTACGCAACTTGAGTACGATACCCAACAAGCGGTGGCCTTGCTCAAACCGGCGGGTATCTGCGCCCCGCACGTTCGCGATTTCTTTGAGCGCCTTTTCCGCTTTTGTGTCGAGACCGAATGGGGCAAACGTGCGCCGGGCCTCAATACAGGCGCAAGCGCAGGCGCGGGTAGACCCGAAATCAGCGATAATCTGGTCGGCTCGGTCTAAAATAAAATCCATTGGCGGAGCAATGTCCCACAAGTCTTGCAAAATAAAATCCATTGGCGGAGCAATGTCCCACAATTCGCGATGGGATTGTGGGACATTGCTCCGCCAATGGATTTTTCTTTTCCTTCTCCTTAATCTGGCAGAAGCAAAAGTTTGCCAGTAGTGCGGCGGCCTTCCAGGTCGCGATGAGCCTGCGCCGCTTCGGAGAGCGGATAGGTGTATTCAATCCGCAGCTTTAATTCGCCCGTGCTAATCCAATTCATCACTTCCCCGGCGCGGGCCAGCAACTCGTCGCGGGTAAGGGTATAGTGGCCCATGCTTGGACGGGTCAGGAACAGTGAACCTTTGGCGTTGAGTATTTGCGGATTGAACGGCGGAACTGGGCCGCTTGAGCCACCATAAAGCACCATATAGCCGCGTGGACGCAAACAATTCAGGCTTTGATCAAAAGTGGTTTTACCCACCGAATCGTAAACGGCGACAACCCCCTTGCCATCGGTCAGGCGGCGGGTTTCCGCTTCAAAATCGGTTTGAGTATAAAGAATAACCTCATCCGCGCCAGCGTCGCGGGCCAGTGCCGCTTTTTCTTCGGTTGAAACAGTCGTGAGGACGCGCCCGCCCCGCTTTTTAGCCATCTGAATAAGCAACAAACCAACTCCGCCCGCTCCGGCGTGAATTAAAACGGTATCACCTGATTGAATCGGGTAAGTGTCATTACTCAGATAGTGGGCGGTCATCCCCTGGAGCATAGCGGCGGCGGCGGAGCGGTCATCAATTCCTTCGGGCAACGGCACCAGCTTTTCGGCGGGGGCTACCACATACTCGGCATAGCTACCCGGCGCGGCGGCAGAGGCCACCCGGTCTCCCACCTTCAAATCGGTTACGCCTTCGCCAACCGCCTCGACTACTCCCGCCGACTCGCTGCCAGGAAAAAACGGCAACTTACCGGGATAAATACCGCTACGCTGGTAAATATCAATAAAGTTGATGCCAATCGCCTTAATTTTGACCAGCACCTGCCCCGCCCCCGGTTCGGGCGTAGGCATTTCCACATAATTCATAACTTCCGCGCCACCAAATTCGTTAATCCGAATCGCTTTCATGTAAATCTCCTTTTTGATTAATCGAAGCTAAATTAATATTTTTCTTTTAAGAATTTGCGCTCACACCCAGATTAAAATCTGAAATATCCTTAGCTTTTGAATTTTTTTGCAGAAAAAATTCAAAAGCTAAGAGAAAAGTTTGGGTTAGCTAAGGTTGTGTTTCTAATTTAATTGCCAGCGACCTGATTTTAACACTTTTTGAGCGTTTGGTACATTCAGGGCGTTTGCAAAATGCCATAACGCGGCTGTAGGGGGCGCTGTGCGTCGATTTTACCCGCGTCACAGGTAAAATCGAGCGCACAGCGCCCTCCTACAATCAAACGCCTTTTATTGTGGCTTTTTGAAACTTTGTAAATATTTAAAGCGTCACAAGTACTGTGGTAAAATAACATTACAAAGATGAAACCTTTGGGCGAAGTGGCCCTGATTATGCTGTGAGTGAGCCGAACCCGAACTGAAAACGGAAACTTATTTGTGGAAGTGAAACGAAAAACGAATGAAATTTAGCAAGACGCGGGTAGCCGAAGCAGTTTTGGTGCGCCCGCATTGGCCGATGTTGGGCTGCGTCGGCGCATTACTCTTGATGCTGGCTTTCTTTAATATAATCAACCCGATTCTACCAACCGCCGATGATGTTACGCTTTACTTTACCTATGCCCGGCGCACTTTGAGCGGCGAGTTGCCCTTCCTGGATTTTCGGCTGGAATATCCGCCCTTTGCCATGATTTTCTTTCTGATACCAGCACTGTTGTGTTACCCTTTTGGCGGATTAGAGCGCGACCTTTATGCCTGCCTCTTTCACGCCGAAGTTTTTGCGCTGGAAGCCGGAACGCTGGCAATTTCTTACTGCTTGCTCCGCAAACTTTACCCGATGGCCCGGCCCAAAGTTTTCACGCCGCGCCTGATCTGGATGACGCTCGGTGGGCTGGCGATTTCGCTGTATTTATTGCAGCGCTTCGATATTGGGGCGACTTTTCTGCTTAGTCTGGGGCTATATTTAATTTATGACCGCAAACCGGGCTGGGCGGGCGCGGTGCTGGCGTTCGGGGCGGCGACCAAACTATATCCCGCCCTGGTGCTGCCACTCGCTTTACTCTATTTCTGGCGCTACCGGGGAGACCGGGCGACAGCTTTGCGCCTGCTGGTCGGTTTTTGCGTCACGGGCGCGGCGGTAACATTGCCTTTCCTGGCCCTGAACCCGACTGGCTTTCTGGCTTTCCTGAAATTCCATACTGAGCGCGGCATTGAAATTGAGACGATTTTTGCCACCATAATATTGCTGGGTCACTATTTGAATTTAGCCCCGGCAATTTCGATAAACGACCACAATTCGCTCGGCATCACTTCACAATGGAGTCCAGCGCTGACCAGTTTCTCGACGCTGCTAACGCTGGCTGGACTGGTAGCAATTATCTGGTTTGCCTGGCGCGCCACCAGCCCGGATAATCATTTGCGGAACGATTGGCTAATTCAGGCGACGGCAGTCGGGGTAATCTGGTTTATTTTGGGCAACAAGGTGCTTTCGCCGCAATATCTGGTCTGGATGCTCAGTTTTGTGCCGTTCTGGAAAGGTAGCAAGCAGCCATTTTTCCTGGCGGCACTCTTGCTAAGTTTTATCGCCTTCCCGTTCCTGATAGATGGCCTGTTCTTGCTGGACTGGTTGCCCATGACCATACTCGCCGTCCGCAACGGACTACTGGTGGTGGTTTTCTTCCAGCTTATTCCGGCATTGGAAGTGCCAAAATCAAAAGTGGTCAAGGCGCTACACCTGACCCAACCGGCTTAACCAGCTATCTTGTAAATTAAGCGGTTTAGTTCAAAATTGGTGCGTGATGTCAATCCGCCCTGGACAACCCTACGGGCCGAATTCCGGGCTACTTAGCTAAAGTGGTTTTAAACCACTGGATATGAAGCAAAAATTCGGTGGTAATCAGTGGATTTTAATCCACTTTAGCTACATAGCCCGGAATTCGGCCCGTAGGGTTGTCCAGGGCGGGCTTCACTCGCATACCAACTTGATATAAGTGGGCGTATGCGATTCGCTCCTACCAACCTGATTATAAGTTCAAAGAAAATAAATTGAGGAAATAATGATGCAGGATAATTTTTATCAGTACCAGCGCAAACGCACCCTGATTTTGCTGGCCTGGGGGTTAGGCAATGTTTTGGGCGGAGTGGGTGGATTGCTCACCAAAAACAAATTTTGGCGGCAGTTCTGGCTTCAGGCGTTAAGTTGGGGGGCAATTGATGCAGGGCTGGCCGGATTTGGCCTATTCAGTCAGGCCAAAAAGCTGGAAAATTATTCGCCTACCCAGGCCCAGGAAGCCATTGTAAGGAAAGACATCAATTCTTTTCACAAAATCCTATTCATCAATATTTTTTTAGATGTAGGCTATGTTTTGAGCGGACTGGCTATCCGGCGCTGGGGCAAAAGTTCGGGCCGGGATGACCGACAGGGCATTGGGGTCGGTTTTATCGTGCAGGGTCTTTTCCTTTTTGTCTACGATTTGTATTTAGATGCGGAAGTTAACAAAAATTGGCGAAATAAAGAAAAATAAGCCCGAAGCGGTTGCGGTTATGGGGCTAGTTTGTTATACTACGAACCAATTACAACCTCGAATATCGGGCGAGTGGCGTAATGGCAGCCGCACGGCACTTAAACTGCCGGGGAGAAATCCGTGAGGGTTCGAGTCCCTCCTCGCCCATCCTCTTTCACCTAAAATACTGCCACATTTATACATACTCTACTATATCGTCGAAATACTAAGCCTGGATAGGCTTACCGAAAATAAAACCTGAACGCATTTCAAAGATGAATTGCAATTACGCCATCCACGCACCTGTCACCCTGACGCAGGAAGGGTCTCGGCTCTACCTGTAGCACCTTACTTCGGCAAATAGAGATGCTTCGTTCCTCACACCCCGTAAAGGGACGTGACGAGAGTGAGCTGTTAAAGAGAATTGCTTATATGATAAATTAGCTATTTAAAAAAGGAAATTGGTAATTAATGGGTGCATTTAGTGCCGAGTCGTTTGCGGCTACGTTGGCCCTGATTGGGGCGGTTATTCTGGTAGCGGCGCTACTTTCCGGCTTAATTGAACGAAGCGGCTTGCCGCAGGTAGCCTTCTTTTTGGCATTGGGAGCGGGGCTTGGCCCGGCGGGGCTGGGCGTGCTTAATATCAGCCTGGATTCGCCCTCCCTGAGAATCGTTGCTACTCTGAGCCTGGTGCTGGTACTGTTTACCGATGCGGTTACACTTAACCTGAGCGAAGTAAGAAAACACGCTAAACTGGCCCTGTTGGTGCTAGGGCCGGGAACGCTCCTTTCGGCGGCGCTGATTGGGCTGGCAGGCTGGGGAATTTTGGGGTTAAGCCCGGCGGCTGCCGCTATTTTAGGCGCGGCATTGGCCTCCACCGACCCGGTGCTGCTGCGCGGCTTGCTCCGTCGCCCCGATGTTCCAGGCTCGGCACGACAGGCGCTAAGGCTGGAAAGCGGGCTGAACGATGTAGTGTTGCTGCCGATTGTGCTGGTGGCAATGGTCTTTCTGGATGACCAAAAAACTATGCACGCCGAAGAGTGGGCCAAACTCGCTATGGAATTACTATTGCTTGGGCCGGGTTCAGGCATAGCGGTTGGACTGCTGGCGGTAGCTACGCTCGATTTAGTACGGCGGCGCATTGGAATCCGGCGGGATTACGAGTCGCTTTATTCGCTAGGGGTGGCCTTTACCGCTTTTGCCGCCGCCGAAGCGGTACACGGCAGTGGTTTTCTGGCGGTGTTTGCGGCGGGCCTCACTATCTCGGCAATTGATGTGGAACTGTGCGATTGCTTCCTTGAGTATGGCGAAACTACCGCAGAAATGGCCCTGCTGCTAACCTTCGTGCTGTTTGGCGGCGCGCTTATCTGGAGCGGCTTTGGTATTCTCAGCCTCGCCACTTTGCTTTTCGCCGTGCTGGTGCTTTTGATACGCCCGGTAGCCTTCCTGCTCTCGTTGAGCCGCATCCGTCTATCGCGGCGCAGTCGCTTCCTGATTGCCTGGTTTGGGCCACGCGGCCTCAGTTCGCTGCTGCTGGTGCTATTACCGATTTTTGCCGGAGCGCCCGGCAGTGAGCGCTTGTTTCCTATCTGCTGTCTGGTAGTGCTTTTCTCGGTAGTGCTACACGGCGGGACACCTTTGCTATTGGAACGAAAGAGCAAAGCTGCCCGCTCCGCCACTCGTCCACCCGAACCAGCTTTGGCTTCAGCAGACTCAGGGCCAGAACCAGAAGAAACGATTATACCCAGGCAGGAAAGTGGGCCAGACCCAACTCCAACTGAACAAGTACCTCAAGTAAATTTGCCGCTTTCTTCAAATTCGCCATCACCATTTGCTAATACCAATAACAGTACTGCTAAACGGCAATTTCCGACCTTACCTGTGGTGGAGCGGGTAAATCCAGTAGCAAAAGATGGTCAAATCAACTTGCCCACTGCAACTACAAAAATAGCTGAAAAGACAGTTGCAATACAAAATGGGAGCGAAGCCGATTATTCTGAGGAAGACGAAAGAACTCAGCACGATACCGAGCGCATCTCACTGGAAGAAGTACGCGAACTCTGGCAACGCGGCGAACCAATCGTAATTTTGGATGTGCGTAGCGAACGTACTTATGAGATTGGCGAAGAACAGGCGCGGGAAGCGGTGCGCTTAAACCCGAACAAAGCGGTTAAGCAAGCCACCGAACTTAGCCTACCGAAGCAAGCATGGCTAATCGCCTATTGTGCCTGAAGGAACGAAGCCACTAGCACCCGTGTGGTGCGTGAACTAAAACGAGCTGGCTGGCTCCAGGCGCGGGCCTTAATCGGTGGCTGGGAAGCCTGGCAAGCCGCCGGACTTCCAGTTGAACCAAAAAAAGAAGTGAGTGAGGACGATTAGAATTTATTGCCGTAGGGGTTTGATTTATCGAACCCAGTTGGGTTTGATAAATCAAACCCCTACGGCAAATTAACATTCCGCCTCAATCAGGTTTTGGCACAGCCAAAGGTTTCGGGCCGAAGAGCCGCCAGCCTACTTCGAAGGCTCTTCGGCGGAAGGTTTTGGGGGCGTGAGGCCACTCAGGTGCGCCATATCGTTGACCGTTAGTACCCGATAGTGCGGGTGCTTGCCCTTCAAATTTACCTCGATTACGCTCAAGGCACAGTTAGAAATTTCCAGTCGGTCAATATTGTTTTGCTGCCGCACCACTGTATCCAGCGCATTCAGGCCGTGCAGCACCAAAAGCTGAACGTTAATCCGATGCGCCACGATTAAGGCGGTTTTCTGCGGGATTTTAGGTTGCTGGCGTTCGCCGTCGCGCCCGGTTGCCACTTCGCTTTTTTCTGTGTTCTCGGCGGTAGTATCCTGGGTCGTGTCGGCAGGGCTGGCAGTTTCTTTTTCAGGTTCGGGCGGCGCTTCTTCGCTCAAAGCGGCAATCGCCTCAAATTCTGTCACCATCCGGGCCATTACTTCTTTGACCGAATCGCCGTCAGGAAATTTGAAAGTGTAATCCTCGCGGAAAAGCCGTTTCTGCTCGTCTGTCCAGCGTTTCAAAATTTCCTTCTCGCTCAAACCTTCTAATTCGGCGCTCAAGCGGGCTTCTTTCAAACCTTCGCGCACTACCAAATCGTCCAGCGAACGTCCCTGCGCCTTTACAATGGCGGCGGCGGTATCGTAGCAGCGCTTTATCGGGCTGGTAAACATGTAATCAAAAGGCTGGTTTTTGAGGCGCTGCCCAATGCGTTCGGCCTGCTGCTCGCCCAACGGCGAAAGCGGCACATTCTGCCAGCCCTGATGCCGTCCCTCCGCATTCCAAACCGATTGCCCGTGCCGCACCAGATATAGTAACATTCTTAACTCCGTTTTTAGTTTTTAGTTTCTGGTTTCTAGTTTCTAGGGGAGCATAACAGAAAAAGTTGCCAGACGCTACACCCGACGCATCGGAGGGTGAGCGTCAATTTTTTGCACCAGGGTCAAGCCAACCCGGACGTGAACGTCCGGGCTAAAAATTTCGGCTCATTCATTTTTAGCCCAGACGTTCACGTCCGGGTTTTGCAAAAAACTGACGCTACACCCGACGCATTGGACTAACATCTGACAACCAGAAACTAGAAACTAGAAACTTCCTATCGTCCCTTCGCCCACATCAGCTTGAAAATCTGGCGGGTAGAGGGTTTGCGACCATACATCAGCACTCCGGCACGGTAGACCCGCGACGATAGCCAGGTGAACAGCATTGCACACACCAGCAATATACCAACCGACAGCAGCCCTTCCCACCATGTGGCAGTGCCAAGCGCCAACCGCCCAAACATTAGAAACGGAGTGAAGAACGGGAAGTAGGAAAGTACCGTCACCCAGGTCGAATCAACCGCCTGAAGGCCAAAGACCGCCACCATATACCCAGCAGTGTTAATGATACTCAACGGGGTCAAGGCGGCCTGCACATCTTCCTGGCGGCTCACCAGCGAACCGATGGCGGCATAGAGCGAAGCATATAACAGGAAGCCTAGCACGTAGAAGACCAGGAAGAAAGCCAGCGCCGAGATTGAGACGTTGGTTATATCAATCTGGGTGCCACCCGTTTTGTTGCCGAGTATCAGACTTTTAATCGGGTTTTGCAACAGGAAAGCCCCAATCCCGGCGACGACCAAAACGGCTACCTGAGTAAAGCCTGCCAGCCCAATACCGATGATTTTGCCCATCATCAACTGGAACGGGGTAGCGGCGGAAATCATAATCTCCATTACCCGATTACTTTTTTCTTCGGCAGCGCCCTGCGCGACTGCCACGCCGTAGCCGTAGATAGTCATGAATAGCACTATCACCAGCAAGAAGGCTATCAGGTAGGAAACACCCCGTTCCGCATCGGTTTGTCCGGCTTTTTCCTGGCTGGTGCTGACCGCTTTGATTTCGGGCGGACTAAAAAGCTGGGCCACCTGAGCTTGCGGTAGTCCGGCCCGACTGAGGCGGTCATTGATGCTCATCACGGTCAGGGCTTGCCGCACGCGGGTCGCGCCCAACCCTTCGGTGCTGTTCTTGGTATAGTAATCGTAAACTAAATCGCCGTTCGAGTTACGGTTGATGGTCAAAAGAGCGTCCAAATCGCCACTTTGCACCTTCTTGCGTATCGCATCGGTTTCATTGGCGGTCACTTTGGTAATTAAATACTCGGCTTTGGTAGATTGTCCCGGTACGGCAGAATTGCCATTCCCGGTTAGATTCAAGTTCAAGCTCTGGTCGAGATAAGTTATGGCAGGCTGTCCGGCAATCGAACCAGCATTGTCAATTACGTTTATTTTGGTCTGTGAATTCGAGCTTAAAAACTCGACCAGAGTAGGCACGAACGAAGCCAGAATGACCAGCACCACCATAATTACGGTGGCAATCACAAATATTCTTCGATAAACTCGCGCCCGGTACTCCCGGCTTACTATAAGTTGAATATTGCGCCAGGTATTGCCGCGTGCGTTAATCGAAAGGTCAGACGGATTAACCGTATTCACTATAGGTTCGGTCATATCCGGCTTTTTCTCAGGTTTAAGACCTAACACCTTAATCCTCCAATTAGTTACTATTCAGTCCAGCGACGAAATTCACCACAGAGACACGGAGACACGGAGTTTTATAAAATCGCTTTTTTCGTTCTACAGCAAATTGCATTGAAATTGAGCCGGGTCTTTGGGTAGGGGCGAATCGCATACGCCCTTGAACATTTACCCAAATCGTCAAGGGCGTATGCGATTCGCCCCTACGAATGGGCCAATGTCTTTGCAACTTGCTATAGTAGTAGCGATTGAAATCGCTTTGGATTGAACATTCAGGCAAAAGCGATTGCAGCCAGTGGCCCGATTGGGCAAATCGCTACTACCAAAACCAAAATCCTAACTTTATAAAATCTTGGCGTTCTTTGCGTCTTGGCGGTTAGCCTACTAAAGCGATTTTATAAAATCTTGGCGTTCTTTGCGTCCTGGCGATTAACTTAATTTGCTAACCTCGTGCCTGGGCCAGGTCGGGCTGAACTGATTCGCCGCTACTATTTTGTCCGTTGGGCAGACCACCGACGCGCTCGATGAAGATGTCGTTCAGGCTGGGTTCGACCAGTTCGAAGCGCGTGACCTTACCGCCCTTTTGCAAAGCGGTTTGCAAAATCATTTCCGGCGTAGCCCCTGCCTTTAGCTCCATTTCAACGTAATCCTGCCGACGCTTGGTGACAATCACGCCCGGTATTTGGTCTAACCAGGCCATTGTCGGGTCGTTATCCAGCGCCAACCGCACCAGTACTCGCCCGCTCGAACGCTTCACCTGCTTTAGCGGGCCGCTGACCACAATTTCGCCTGTGTTGATAATCGCAATATCTTCACAAAGCTCTTCCACCGTCTCCATCTGGTGAGTTGAGAAGATAATCGTCTTGCCTCGGCGGTGCATTTCTAAAAAGGCACTCTTGAGCAAATTGACGTTCACCGGGTCAAGGCCAGTAAACGGCTCGTCCATTATCAAAATATCGGGGTCGTGGAGTACCGTCGCCAGAAATTGAATTTTTTGTTGATTACCCTTGCTCAGTTCTTCCACTTTTTTCTTGCGGTTCTGGGTAATCTGAAAGCGCTCCAGCCACTCGTCTAAATCGCGCTCGACTTTGGCTTTGGGCATCCCATAAAGCCGAGCCAGAAAAATTAGTTGCTCGTCTACCGCCATCTTGGGATAAAGGCCGCGTTCTTCCGGCAAATAACCCCAGGCACGGCGCGGCACTTCTTCGACTGGCACACCGTTCCAGGTGATGCGACCCGCGTCAGGCCGGATAATATCCAGAATCATTCTGATAGTGGTAGTTTTGCCTGCGCCGTTCGGCCCAAGAAAACCAAATATTTCGCCCTGCCGAACCTCTAACGATAAGTTATTGACCGCTTGCACATTGGTAAAAGCCTTACTGATTTGCTCCACCAGAAGCGACATTGGATTTTCTCCTTGTGTAAAGCTTACTTTTTAAAAGCCTGAGATACTTCACCCAGGCTAAATAATTTCTTACCTCATATTTACGCCCGCCACGCAATTTTTGTTTCATTTGCTACTAACAGACTTTTATATTCTCGCCACCTTTAGCATAACGCTTCCTTAGATTTAAAGCTACCACAGCGCGTTTGCATTTCCTCAGCAACTTGTGGAGATATTCTGCGACAAATAACCGAAAATAAACTCCATCAGAGTAGTCATGGTACTTGCCTGGTTATAATATCCCCCAAAAGTACTACTTATGTTTAGTTTAATTCTCTTGTTGTGGATAAGCGCATTTGGTATTATGTTAAGTGCAGGATGATGGAAACCGAAGGCTCAAAGCGTCTCCGGCTTAATGTTGCTTCGCATTCGAGTGCTAGAAATAATTAAACCATATAAAAGGGGAAAAAGAGATGCTGAAACACGGTAAATTTAGCATTCTTGGTATTTGCTTATTAACCTTCAGTCTTATTACGGGAAATCTTATTCCCTCAATGCAAGCCCAAGCCGCGCCGCGCAGTTGCGCCCCGCTAAATAGTGCTAACCCACCATTAGCCGATTTAAATCAGCGTCAGGGTGCTTTAGCCGAACTCCAAAAAATCCGCTCCACTGCTCTTGTCACTGGCACGGTTTCAGGGCTTGGGCCATCGCTGGGTAATCTACCTGTAACTGATAACACTAGCTTTTCAGGTATAAGAGCGCAAAATCACGCTACTTATCTAGCTAATATCCCTAACGATTTTGGCAAAGCTTATGAAGTCAATCCTGGTAATGGGTGTTTCACTAACCTCGGCAATGAAGGAGCGAAAATTGCCGCCCGGTTTGCCACCACCAATAGCACTACCGATGCGATTCAACAAGCGATGGCTTCGGTTTATATGCGTCTGCCGCTACTTGAGCCACATCTATCTACAATTGGGATTGGTTTTGATACTATTTTTACAGTAATTGATGATGCCAGCCCCGAAAATTATAATGCTACAGGTGGTGGCGCAGCATTTACAGGCTATATAATCGGCTATCCAGGGCCAAACGTGGCTTCGCCTATTTCTACTACTTTTTTGGCGGGTGAAGGCATTACCAACACTGGCCTTACCGTGCCAGCCCGTACTCAGGGAGGCGTTCAGCCAGATGGAAGTATTCTCGGTATCGGCGGCGATCCAATTAGCGGCGGTACTACCCCTACCACTAATGCCGGGTTTCCTATTAGTGTAGTTTTTGACAAAATTCAATATAGCCCATCTCCTTCGATTACTAAGTATAGTTTGGTAGAAACTAGCGGCACTATTACCACACCTACTATCCTAAAACCACCTTCGGATATAAACGCTGTGTTTAGTCCACTTATGGGAGCTAATACTCCCGTAGCCGCAGTGTTAATTCCAGTCAATCCGCTTAAGCCGAACACAGACTATACTGT
>JBBQXW010000230.1:0-11776 GCA_038209275.1 Chloroflexia bacterium
CTGGCAAATCTGTTGCCGTTCCAGGCAATTATCAATACGCCCACTAAAATCTGGCTGGAGCAAGAGCAAAGCTGGCTCAGTCTGCTACCCCAATTCATCTGGCTGGCGCTACTCTGGTTTCTGGCGCGCTGGGTCACAAAATTAGCGATGCAAAAAGTAACCGTTCAAGGAGGCTGACGATTTACGCACCCAGAGGGTACGCGCGATTTACGATTAAATGCGGAACACAGATGAACACAGAGAACCACAGATTAATACGGATGGAGTTTAATTTAACTAGAAACCACAAACTAAAAACCTGAAGCTTCATATAAATCGTAAATCGTAAATCGTAAATCAGGAGGTACTTTAGTGGAGGCAATCAAACTTTATTTCCGGCTGGTCGGGGCGCAATTGAAGGGCAAGTTACAATATAAGGCCAGCTTTGTGATGGAAGCGGCGGGACAGTTCTTGATAAATTTGCTGGATTTTGCCTTAGTCGCAATACTCTTGACCCGCTTTCCGACGCTGGACGGCTGGAATTTGAGCGAACTGGCCTTTCTCTACGGTATTTCAGCTTTTAGCTTCGGGCTGGCCCAGCTTATCTCGCGGGGTTTCGAGACTTTCGAGCGCTATATCCAGATGGGCGAACTAGACCGGGTATTGACGCGCCCGGTCAGCCCTTTCTTGCAAATTCTGGCGGTAGAACTGGCGATACATCGGCTGGGGAGAATGGCCCAGGCGGTAATGGTGCTGGGTATTGGCATGGCTGGCTTAAAGATAAATTGGGATGCGGGCAAAATCGGCTTACTGTTCCTGACCATCGTGGCGGGAGTGCTAATTTTCCTGGCAATATTCGTTATTGGGGCAGTTAGCACTATCTGGACGGTCTCAACGGCAGAACTTACCAACATGTTTACTTATGGTGGTACTTACATGACCAGCTTTCCCATGACAATTTATCAGGACTGGTTTCGCAACCTGTTTACGCTTATCATACCGCTCGGTTTTGTCAGCTTTCTGCCCGCAACGGTAATTCTGGAAAAGCCAGGTCTGCCGGGCGTGCCGCAATGGGCCGGGTGGCTACCCTTTCCGGCGGCGCTACTTTTCTTCGGCTTTGCTTTGCTAATCTGGCAATGGGGCTTGAAGAAATACCAGAGTACCGGGACTTAGGGACAGTATTAAGGCTCAAACCGTTGTAAAATATTGAAGGCAAGGTGCGTCTTTTGAAAAGAGTTTAACGCCCTTTCGGGGCTATAATTAAGTTTGGGAAGATAGTCTAACTGGATGCTATCGCCAAAACCATCAGCTAAAAGGCTGCCGAGGCTGATGCTGCCATCAATTAAGCAATCATCCTCTTCTCCATATATATCAGGAGCAATCAAATGAATAGGAGGTGTCCAACCATGTTCTTGCAACAGAGCAGCCAATAACCGATTGTTTTGGATATTCCAGGCTGAGTTATAATTATAAATTCCTAGAACTAAATTAGTTACTCCGTAATTATAGCAAAGTTCAACCGCCTCTACTGATTGGTAGGCTTCAAAAAACGAGGGCCAATAGTCGTAACTACCCCAACTTTGCCCGGCGTTGTGAGTGCTAATGATAAATAGAGGAAGTGAAGGGAGTGTTTTTAGTTCAGGCTTTGCTATTACCTCTAAAATGCTCTCTAATTCAGGCAATTCGCCACCCTTTTGACCTACAATATCAAGGCAAAATAGAATTGCATCAGCCTCAGCATTTATAGCTTGCCATGCTTTTTCAGAGGATTGAACAACAACGACTATTGGTAAATCTAGGATTTTTGAAGTTTTTAGCTGCTTAATTTCGGGGGTAAGTTCATTAACTACAAAAACTTACAGTCCACAAAGATTGTGGAACCCGGTTGAAAGCGCTTTCAACCAGCGCGCTTTACACATAGGCATCGTAGTGTTTGCCAGGCACCAGGATGCAAGGGTAAACCGTCCAGGTTTGGCGACAGTGGGGGCAATAGACCCGATGGATACTGACCTGATGAAGTTGCCCTTCAGTATCAATCACGGCCCGACGCAAATAGCTGCCGTGGTATTTAAGCAGGCTGGTCGGCTCATTCACACAGTCGGGTTTATGGCCGAGCACTAAATCAGCCGGGAAATGCTGGTTGACTAAAGTTGTAAAGGTGCGAACATCGGCAGTTTGTGCACGGTACTCGGTCAAATTCTTGCCGAGATTAAGGATTAAAGGTATATTTGACATGGTCTTCCTCGTATTGGTGAATTTGTTGGACGCAAATTTTAACCAATCTAACGAAGAAGACCGTTTTTAGCAAGTTCTAAGCGACTTCCACAATCTTTGTGGACTGTAAGATTTAAAGTATCTAAAATTGGGGGATTGCGACTAGAAAATCGCAATCCCCCAGGCAGATTATTCGATTTTCCGTATTTATAGTTATCAGTTATCGGTTTTTACTGATAACTGATAACTCCCTACGCTACTGCTTCGACTTTGGCTTCCTGTGCAATCAGTTCGACATCAAGGCTGATTTGTACCTTGTCGCTGACCATCACGCCGCCACTTTCCAGAGCCATATTCCAGTTCAGGCCGAAATCTTTGCGGCTGATGCTGGTGCGGGCGCTGAACGCACTGCGAGTGTCGCCGAAAGGCGATTTGACCTGCCCGGCATATTCGGCCTGCAAAGTTACCGGCTGGGTTACATCGCGGATGGTCAGGTTGCCGGTGATGCGGTACTCTTCGTCGCTAATTTTCTCGACCTTGTTGCTCTTGAAGGTCATGAGCGGGAAGTTCTCGCTGTCGAAGAAATCAGCAGCGCGCAGATGTCCATCGCGCTTCTCGTCGTTGGTGTTGACGCTGGCAGTTTCGATAGTGGCTTCAATCCAGGACTTTTCCGGGGTGGCTTCGTCGAATTCGCCTTTTCCAGTAACGTTCTGGAAGCGGCCTTTGGTAGTGGTAATCATTAAATGCTTGACCGAAAACTCCACAATCGAATGCGAGCCATCAATTATCCAATTCATTATAAATGTTCCTCTTTCTAAAGTTATGCTTACTATACAAAATACTTTTAAGTAAAAGCTACCTATATTTACTTCTCTAAAAGAAGTTACTTACTTTTATATAGTTACTATAACACTGAAAGTTGGTCTTGTCAAGTAGCCAACTGTTTCGGTTTTGGGTCTTTCTGTAAAGAATCTGTTAAATGCTAAAAATTGGATAGTGAAGGACTAGATTGTTAGACTAGAGTTATGTATAATAGAAGCACGTAGTAGTTCTCGCGGAAGAACTTGCAGGAATAACGGAACGTGCGCTTTTATAACCTGGGCGCGGTAACTGTACTCCACCCGGAAAAGCTTTAGAAGCGCATAGCAGCATCAATACAGGAGGCGTAAGTTATGGCCGCCAATTACGTTGAGTGGCTGGAAGACGACCCCCGTGAGCTAACCTTAAAAACTGTGCCGTCATTATCGGCGGCGGATCGCTTCTTTACCGACCTCTATCGTTCGCCGATGGCGGGGTTTTACGAAGCGTTGCGCTATCACGGTTTTCATATCACCCCTCAATCGCTGGCAGGGCCATATGTTGTGCCTATGCTGCTATCTACCCGTATGTCCGATAATCCGGTTATTTTGGAATGTGACGACCCTTCCAATCCACCTTTGCTCTTAGAAACCAGCTTCCGGGACGACGTTTTACAGGAATTTGGGATGGCAATTATCCGCTTCGATTTGGAGCGAGTAAAAGAAGACCCGGAAGGCTGTGCGTTGAGCTTGATAGAAGCACTCTACCCCGAAGTACGCACTCAAGTTTCCTATACTGAACAAAAGACTGAATGGTTGGTTGGGCAAGCAGGCTATCGGCGGCGCAATATTACCCAGGCCGAACTGGATATGGCCTTGCCAAGCAACTACTGGCGTTTGCGGCTGCCGCGAGGCTGGGATAATAGTCGTCAGCCAGTCTCTATCGAAAGCGATACGGTGAGTTCGCGGCGCGGCCCAGGGGCTAACGGCAAGCGCGTCCAGACCCCCGAAGAAGAACGCAAGGCGCGTGATTGGTGCCGGGCTTATTGTACCGTAAACGGCAAGCCTCCGACTTTACGCAATCTGGTTTTGCTTTACGCCCTTAACAAATTGTATGGAGCAAATCGCCAGACTTTGCTCGAACTAGGGTCGGAACTACACCCCGAATGGCGCTTGCCCGCCGCCGAACTAAGCGAAACTCGTGTTACTCGCGGACGACCAGCTCTCAAAAAGGTCGCCGGAAGTATTTAGGCACGAGTTCAGCTGCGCCGGACAAGAGGAGGATCACTTCCTCGCCTGCCAATTGCATCTCCCAAGTTGTCCAGTTTTCACTCTGGTGAAAGGTCGTGATAAGCCTTCCCTCCGGCAGATCAAGGTGTCATCGATTTTCTCCTAAAAGTCCGGTATGACTTCGACCAGATTAACTTCCGGGCCATCGGTCAGGTGAATATAAGTAGTTTTAGGGTCAAAGGTGGTTGTCATTATTGTCCTCCCAGGTAACTACTGATATACCAGGTATTACCGAACGGATCTTTCACGCCCGCGCTACGCTCCTGATAGGGTTTGTTCACTGGTTCCTCCAGCGAAATTGCTCCAGCTTGCAGCGCGCGTCTATAAGTAAGATCAACATTTTCTACATAAACATACACCGCAGCGCGGGCTGCATTAGCGGCGAACTCGTCCTCGCCCACTTCTAGCACGACTACGGAGTCTCCCAGCTTTAGCTCAATATGAAATCCTCCACCAGTTTCAGCCCGTTCTAATTCCTGGGCCTCAAAGACCTGCTTTACAAATTCTGGTGTGTCCAGCGATCCATAAAGATAGGGACGCACCGTTCCAAGACCGTGACGAATGTACTCATTTTCACTTTTCATCAATTTACTCCTTCAATTTATTGACCTGGCTAGACCTGACAAATTAGGTGCCTAAACCAGGAAATTGTAAAGTAATAATCTGCAATAACCCGTCAATTTTTAGCCAAAAGCTTGCAAGCACATTTATTCTAACCTGATTTAAGCCCGTTGTATTGTAAAAAATTTACTTACTGTGGTAAAGGAACGTGATTGGGACTCTACCCAGCAGTTTAACTTAAGCATATTTGTTCTTCCATAGCAAGAGATAGATTTGTTAGAACTGCAATTTTCTTAATCCTTTACCCTATCTCTGAACTCTTATTTTAGGGCTAAAGATTGACAAGGAACTCTTTTCTTGTTAGAATAGACCCATAATCGAACGGCACTAAATGCGGGTGTAACTCAGTGGTAGAGTTCCTGCTTCCCAAGCAGGCTGTCGTGGGTTCGAGTCCCATCGCCCGCTCTTCTCTTTTCCCTCAGTTTTATTTCCCTACTTGTCATAGTGCATACTGCGCCGCCCATTGATAACCGATTGAAGCTCGATGCCATTTACGCCATAAATTCGCAGGCTGCGTCGGATGAATTCGAGGCTGGCCTCGATTTCGGGCTGCACTACGGCGCTTGCTCCGGCCTGCCGTAGCTGCCGAATGGCTCTAGCCTCGCTTGAGCGGGTGATTACTTCTACGGTTGGGTTGAACCGGCGGGCGGTGCGGGTAGCGGCTTCCGCCGTAACCAGGTCGGGCGTAGTAATGGCAAGCAGACGGGCTTCGCCTAAATTGGCTTGTTTCAGGGCCAATTCTTCGGCGGCATCGCCTTCGATAACCATCAACCCTTTTGAGCGAGCTTCGGCAGCCCGCCGCGAATCAAACTCTATCAATACTACTTTCAGGTTACGCCGTTGTAAAGCATCAATTAATTCTTTGCCCACCCGACCATAGCCGCAGATAATTACATGTTTTTTATAAGGCCATGCCTCGCCGGTTTTGCGCGGCGCTACGTTCATTGTTAATAGTGCGTCCAGTTTCGGGTCGCGTCCGGGCCAATTATAGGCAGGAACATTATTTTCGGCTGGAGCGGCTATGACTGGTTGGGCCGAAGCCTTACGCTTGAACCGGGCAAAATTGAAGCGCCGGGCCAGCTTGCCAGTAGTGATTTGAATAAAAAGGGGCGGCAGCGTTTGAAACAAAATCGGGTTGAGAATAATGGTCAAGAGCGCCCCCGCCAGCGTCAGCGATTTCAGATAATCGCTAATTGCACCTTTTTCCAGGCCCACTTTAGCCAGTACAAAACTAAATTCGCCGATTTGAGCCAATAATAATCCGGCCAGCAATGCCGTTTTGGGTGGATAACGCAGTAAGGCAAATACTCCGGCAGTAATCGCGAATTTCCCGACTAGAATAACCATTACTACTATCAGCACCTCGCCCAGATGTTCCCACACAAACACAGGATTAATCAACATGCCAATCGAGACAAAGAACAGGGTGGCAAATACATCGCGAATGGGGATAATTTCGTTCAAAACCTCATTGCTAACTTCACTTTCAGAAACTATCATCCCCGCCAAAAAAGCGCCCAGCGCGAAAGATACCCCAATAAGATGGGCCAACAGCGCCATACCCACCGCAATACTCAAAATTACCAGCAGAAACAGTTCGCGCACGCCCACCGACACTACCCGGTAGAGCAAGGGTGGCAGCACCCGTGTTCCGATAAGGTAGCTTCCTCCTAGAAAAATTACGGCTTTGCCCAGCGCAATCAACACCGTAAGCGCAATCGTCCAGACCCCATCTTCACCACTAGAAATAGCCAGCGCTGGCAAAACCACCACCAGCACGACGACGCTAATATCCTGCACTACTCCTGTTCCCAATGCCAGCTTGCCGTGCTTTGAATCGAGTTCACCCCGGCCCATCAACAGTTTCAAAATTACAATCGAACTCGAAATCGCAATCAGCCCGCCAAAATAGATACTGCCCACCAGATTCAAATTTAGCAGGAGCAAACCAATCGGTACGCCCAGCGCTATTAGCAGCACGATTTGTAAAACACCGCCGAATATTGCCCCTTTACCCACATGGGCCAATTCCGCCAGTGAAAATTGCGCTCCCAGCGCGAACATCAGTAGCGCCACACCCAATTCTGCCATTGTCTGTACGCGGTGTACATCTGAAACCGGGCCAGGCGTGAACGGGCCAATCAAGATGCCCGCCACTAAATAGCCTGTAATCACGGGTAGCCTTAACCGATGGGCTATAAACCCGCCCAGCATTGCGGCTATTACCGCCAGTACCAGGTCAGTAATCAGCTCATATCCTTCCATAAATTGCTGGCCTCCTATCTTATTTTTTTGTTATTTGTCACATTGCCGATGTTTTCTAGATTAATTATAACATATATTTAGCTAACCGACCAACTAAGAAATCTAGTTGATCGGTTAGCTAAAAATTAAGATAGGCTACCATCAAATTCAAACTTCAAAATTCAAACTCAAAATTCAATGTGAGGGAATTGCGCCAGTTTTACGAAGGCGGGTTAGCATATCGTAGGCTTGTGAACGCGAAAGATGAAAAGCGGGCCAGCCCCGCCAGCTTTGATTCCAGCCTTCTTCCATTACATTCAGGCGGTTCGCTAAATCGAGCCGAATACGCCGCTTTATTTCGTCCGAACTCTGATCAAGGCCATTAACCAGGGCCGGGATTGCATCTTCGGACAGAGTATACAGGTAGTAGGTCGAGAGTTCATCTTGCCTTGCCAGATTAAACTGGGCCACATCTGCGTCCGGGTTCATCAGATTTATGCTTATCAGAAAACCCAGCGCTGCCACGAAAGCCCCGATAGCAAAGCGATTCGGCTTGAGCCAGAGGGTAAACAAGAGCCAGATAAAGGTCAGGCCGAGCCAGATAATAAACAGCCGGACGTAGAGGCGCGTGCCGGTATTAATGTAATACTCGACGCTCTCCCAGGTCATCATCCGCTGGAAAGCCGATACCAACATTACCCCCGCCAGCCCAATCATAAGCGTGCTTAGAACATTAAAAACCTTTATCTGCGATTTTTCGGGCCGCGAAATTCTTAGCAATCCCAAAATCAGCAGCATCGTCAGGACAGAAGTCACCAAAAGTTCGCCAAAACCCTGCCGCACGTAATCGCGGTAGGCGGCGTAATTCATAGTGGCGGCGGCTTGACCGCTAAACAAAAAGCTAAACTGAATCCAGGCGAAGCCCAAAAAAAGCATATCTACCAGCGCCAGCACAATTACTACTTCGCTGAAGCCGATAAGTCGGTTGGGTATAATCGTACCGGGCATATATTCGGGCGTGGGTCTGGTGGGGTCGCGTTGGCGGTTATAAGCTTGCAAAAAACTACCAGCCAATAGCCAGGCCGCCGCCAAAATCATAATTGTCCGTGCTACTAATTCAACTGGATCACCTAGCCCTTTCAAGGCAAGGAGTTCTCTGGTAAAACTGGCAAAAATAGTATCCGCCGACGAAAGCAGAGCGGTAAAGACCAGCAAAATTGGTGCGGCAATTAGCAGTCCGCGCACCAAAGGAATTGCTAATCGAAAGCGTTGTTTGTGCTGCCCAACCGTCTCGATAGCCAGGTCTACTGCCGGAGCGGTGCGAGTCAGCATCCGTCCAAAGGCCAGAAACAGCACGACAGGGTAGCCCAACAAGCCCAGTCGCTCCACATGGTCGGCGGCAAAAAAGAAAACGAGCAGACCAAATAATATTATTATAGCAGTTATGTTAAGTGCCGTTAATGTGACGTTGGCCCGCACAAAAACCATAATTGCAAAAAAAAGCATGGGCGCGATTAACCATAAATTGCGGCGCATTAGCCGGGTCTTTTCCAGCCAACCCAGGCTAAAGAGGGTGGTAAGCACCAGCAGCACAAAAATCAAGACCGATATACCTGGACTATTGCCATAAAACAAGACATTACCCACCCAGCCGAGTGCCAGCGCTACGCTTAATACTCGAAAGGGCGCTTGAAGCTGTTTACTTTTCATCCATTTTCCTTCCGGCTCAATTTCAAGCAGGTTAGCGAGGTCATCAAAATCAGCAGCAGTACGAATTTTAAATTCGTCATTTCGTCATAGTAAGAACGCTCAACCTATTCGATTAGTTGCTGGCGAAGAATATGGTATTGCACAATCGGTAGTATAAAATTTTGGCTTATTAGAGAGAATGATATTATTGAGGCGAAGTATGGTATTGTCAAGAAGACTTTGAGCAATCCTTCCCAGGAAAAGATTGCTCAAAGTCTCCTTAACAAATAATAGACAAGCGGTTAGCCGCCGATGCCCCGGACTGTACCATCGCGCCGCCAATCCCCCGCGCCTTGCTTGCGACCATCATCAAAGAAATAGATGGCCTGAACTGAGCCAATGAAGGCGGGATTGGTTGCCATAGTGTGACCGCGTTTGGTCAGTTCGTCGCGGACGGCTTTGCTGATACCGACCTCCCAACTGATAGTCGGGTAGGTCGGGCCAAAGATGCGCGGGGCATCTACCGCATCCTGCACCGACATACCAAAGTCAATCACGTTTATCAGCACTTCTGTTACCGACAGAATGATGGACGAGCCACCGGGCGAACCGAGTATCAGGTAAGGCTTGTTGCCCTTCAGCACAATAGTCGGGTTCATACTGCTGCGCGGGCGTTTGCCAGGCTCAACCTGATTTGGGCCACCCGGCACAAAATCGAAGTCGGTTAGCTCATTGTTGAGCAAAAAGCCGTAGCCGGGAACCATAATCCCCGTGCCATAGCCCGACTCAATCGTGTTGGTGTAAGTAATCATGTTGCCGTCTTTGTCGGAAACCACAAAATGGCTGGTTTCACGTCCGTCTACCGCTAGACCATCCGGCTCCCAGTTCGAGCTTGAGCCAACCGTTTCGTAATCGAAGGGATTGCCCGGCTTAATATCTTTGTTCGCCGTTCCCAGATTAATCAGAGTGCGGCGGCTATCCAGATAAGCCGAATTGAGGAAGCCTTTCTTGGGCAGCTTCACAAAATCCTCGTCGCCCAGGTATTTACCCCGGTCTGCAAAGGCCAGGCGAGTTGCCTCGGTCAGCAAATGCAGATGGTCGGCGCTGTTCTGCCCGAAAGATTTCAGGTCAAACGGCTCAATCAATTTGAGGATTTGCATCATGGTCAGGCCACCACTCGAAGGCGGGGCGGCGCTGATAATCTCAAAATCGCGATAATTCGCGTTAATCGGCTCACGCGATTTGACGACATATTTTTTGAGGTCGTCCAGCGTCATGCTACCGCCTTTGTCCTGCACCGATTTGACCAGGGCTTTAGCTAAATCGGTCTCACCATAGAAAGCGGTCTCGCCATCTTTAGCCAGCAGCTTGTAAGTTTTAGCCAAATCGGGCTGCTTAAAGGTCGTACCAACCGCGATAGGCTTGCTGCCGGGCAGGAAGACCGCCGCCGCTTCTGCCGTATTTTTTAGTACAGGCAGCGAACTGGGGTCGCTGATGGCTTCTACAAAGCGCGGCGTAACCTTGAAACCGTCTTCCGCCAGTTTAGTGCCGGGCGCGATAACCTGGGCCATACTTTGTGAGCCGTACTTTTGCAAGGCAAAGCTGGCTAATTTGACCGCGCCGGGAACACCCACCGCCTTGCCGCTCAAGCGGGCATCCGAGAAGCTTAAGGGCTTGCCGTCGCTACCCAAAAACATATCGGGCTTTGCCCCTGCTGGAGCCATTTCGCGGCTATCCAGCATCACGGTTTCGCCTGATTTGGTGCGAACGGTCATAAAACCGCCGCCGCCGATGCCAGAAGATTGCGGCTCGACTACGCCCAGCGCAAACATAATCGCTACGCCCGCATCAATCGCGTTGCCGCCATTATTCAGCACTTGAATCGCCGCTTCGGTGGCGTAGGGATTGGCGGTAGCGACCATTGCACCATTCGCGCTTACGGTAGTATTTTTGAAGCGGAACGGTTCAAGCTGGTAGCGCCAGCGATAATAATGCAACCCGACATTGCCCTGCTCCACTTTGTAAGCATCGGAGTTGGCGGGGGTATAGGTCAGCACCCGCCGCTCGAACGCCTGTACCAGCACATCTTGTTCTGTTCCCGACACTTTGGCGCGTGTCCAGAACGGCTCGGTCAGAGGTAAGCCGAAAGCGGCCAAGCGGTCAAAAATCGCCCCTTGCTTGTTCGCGCCGTTTTCATAAATCAGCCCTTGTAAGCCAAGATATTTCACGAAAACATCGGCAATATTATGGTTGAGCGAGGTATCGAACTCGTTCAGCTTGACGTTGTATTTGGCTAAATCGGGATTGCTGCCGATATTGCCGTTCGCCAGTAAAGTCTCCTGCACGGTTTGGCCCAGCCGTTGCGCGGCAGGCTTATCGTTGTTGAGCGAGGCGAGGTTGGCTAGAGAAGCGTAGGTCGGCGCATTGGCGTTAATTTCGAGCGGGTCGCCCGCCAGCGTCACGTTATCGGCGGGGCTGCGCTTCTCGTAAGTATCATCGCCTAGCTGCACCGCGCCGCTAATCAATTCGCGCACCAATAAGCCGTTGGTGACATAAAAGCGGTTGCTGCGTTCGCCATCGGGGTTAGTGATTTCCATGCGGGCCTTGTCAAAATAGACCACTACCCGCGAACCACCTTTGGCTTCTTTGTAAGGCTCTTGCCATTTGCGAATAATTTCTTCCCCCCAGAGTAGAGTGCGCGAAGTAGTGCCGCTCAGTACTGGCAAATCGGAGCGATACCAGATAGTCTCAAAAGCCGGGTCGTTAAAGCCGCCGCGAATATGCGTAATCGGGTCGGCTGCCAGCGCCCCCGCCGGAAAAGCCGCCACCAGCATAGACACCAACAGCATAATTGCTTGAAGCGCGCCCAGCCGCTTGTAAGCCTGAACTCCTCCCAGGAAATTAGTTCTCCTCAAGGCTTTCTTCCTCCTTCAGACGTGTAA
>JBBQXW010000231.1:0-11758 GCA_038209275.1 Chloroflexia bacterium
GTACCAGCAAACAAATCGCAGAAAACGCCGTTGTGCAAGCCCTTCTCGTCCAGCAACCGCCCGATAACGGGCAGCAGGCTCCACTTGCTGCCTATATAATTCAATTTTCCCTCCACGCTTAACCAGGATTTCCGCTTGCACCCCAACTAAAGTGGGGTTTTTTAGCTTTGAAAATTTTGGCAAAAATTTTCAAAGCTAACGGAAAAGTTAGCAGCCGAGACAGCGCAAGCCCTGCCAATCTAATATCGTCTCAGCTAAAGCAAAAATCCTGTAATTACGACCTACACATGCTTATGTAAAGTAATTATAAAGCGCGAATCATGGCTCGTCAATAGGGAGTTTTGAGGAAGTTATCAGTTACATAAAGCCCAAAATTGGTGGCTTAAGCAAGACCACCCTGGAATGAATTCCGGGCTACGTAGCTCAAGTGGTTTGAAAACCACTGGATACAGGGCTAGTGCTAAATGGTATCCAGTAGATTTTAATCCTTAGCTCAAGGCTCTTACGGCCTGGATACCATAGGGCCAGTGCTAAATGGTATCCAGTGGATTTTAATCCACTTGAGCTACGTAGCCCGGAATTCATTCTAGGGCGGGCTTCCAGCGCGTACCATCTTCAAGTTTAAACTCTTAGGTTGCTGCATGTAGGGCTAATTGCATTCGCCCAATTCTTTTGAATAATTACCACCTTTCAATTCCTGGTATAATTCAAAATTCAAAATTACTAAAGCAGCCCCAATCGCTCGAAAGCTACGTTGATATGCTTGAGATGATAAGCGTAATCGAAAGCGCCGGAGAGTTCGTCAGGGGTAAGGGCGGCCATGATTTGGGGGTCACTCATTAGCCCTTCAACAAAACTGGTGCGGTTGCGCCAGGCGTTCATGGCGTGCTTCTGTACCAGTTTGTAGGCTTCCTGGCGGTCAAGTCCTTTTTCGACCAGCTTTAAGAGAATCTGCTGCGAGAAAGTCAGGCCGCCGCTACTTTCAAGGTTGTACATCATCGCGTGGGGGAAGACTACCAGGCCGGACATAATAGCGTTGGTTTCTGCCAGCATAAAATCGAGGACAAGGCAGGCATCCGGGAAAATCACTCGCTCGGTGGAGCTATGGCTGATGTCGCGTTCATGCCAGAGCGCCACATTTTCAAGGGCAGTAGTGGCATAGCCGCGCAACAAACGGGCTAGTCCGGCGACGCGCTCGGAACGATGCGGGTTGCGCTTGTGTGGCATCGCCGAAGAACCCTGCTGCTTTTCGCCAAACGGCTCTTCTACCTCACGCACTTCGGTGCGCTGCAAATGGCGAATTTCCACCGCAAATTTTTCCAGCGACGCACCAACCAGCGCCAGCGTGGTGATAAATTGAGCGTGGCGGTCACGCTGCAAAGTTTGGGTGGAGACGGGCGCAGCCTCCAGACCAAGCGTTCGGCAAACTTCTTCTTCCAGGTCGGGCGGAACGTTGGCATGGGTGCCGGTTGCGCCGGAAATTTTGCCGACGGCAATCATTTCGCGGGCCTGGTCGAGCCGTTTCAAATGGCGGCGCATTTCGTTCGTCCAGACCGCCAGCTTAAAGCCAAAAGTGACGGGTTCGGCGTGCATTCCGTGCGTCCGGCCTATCATCACGGTATCCTTAAATTCGAGGGCGCGCCGTTCCAGCGTGGTACTGAGTTCTTTTGTCTCGTGCCGAAGTAAATCAAGCGCTTCCACTACCTGCACCGAGAGAGCAGTATCTACTACATCAGTGCTGGTCAGGCCGAGGTGGATGTAGCGTGCCGCCGGGCCAACCGTCTCGCCGGTAGCTCGCAAAAAGGCAATCACATCGTGGTCGGTTTCACGCTCGATTTCCTCCATTCGTTTGAGGTCGCAACTAGCCTGCCGGATAGCGGGCATCGCTTCTTCGGGAATTACTCCACGCCGCGCCCAGGCTTCGCAAACCGCTTTCTCGACTGCTAACCAGCAATTTATTTTATTTTCTTCCGACCAGACCCGCGCCATTTCCTCGCGGCTGTACCGCTCTATCATGTGCCTCTCCTTTAAATTTTAGCCAAATCTTCTCTATTCAGTAACTACGCCGCCCTTTGCGACTGTCACCCTGTGCGACTGTCACCCTGACGCAGGAAGGGCCTCGGCTTTACTCGAAGCACCTTTCTTGAGCAATTAGAGATGCTTCGTGCCTCACCCCCCGTAAAGGGACGTGACAGGGGTGCGTAGGTACAGGTGTTCAATACAATATTATACAGGACTTTCGCTTACCCGTAGACAGAACTTTGTCCCTTAAATTTATAGCAGGTTGCAAAAATATTGGCCCATCCGTAGGGGCGAATCGCATACGCCCTTGAACACTTACCCAAATCATCAAGGGCGTATGCGATTCGCCCCTACTAAAATTTACCTCTGCCAAAATAGACACTACCGAAACCATAAAATTATTGACAGCTTGAGCCTTAGCTGTTAAAGTAAACCCTATTTGAAAAGTCGGATTTAGCCTGTTGGTGATATAGCAAATTGCCTGAAAAAGCAGCTAACACCAATCAGGGCAATCGGTGTTAAATCAACAAGATTTCCAAAGAAGGGTCGCTTCGGCTGACCCTGGTTTTTTGCCACTTTTAAACTGGTGTTAGAGTTGGGAGGTAAATTAGAATTATGCTCGACAGTTTGCTTGAGCCAGCCGTGATTTTTTTCGCGCTGGGGCTAATGGCGGGGTTACTAAAATCGGAATTACGTATCCCGGAAGCGATTTATGAATTACTGAGCATTTATTTGTTGCTGGGAATTGGCATTAAGGGCGGCTTGCAACTGGCTAAAGCTTCATTCGATACACTGATTCTGCCTTTGATTGGTACGCTGTTTCTGGGTATAATTATTCCGATAATAGCTTACCTGATTTTGCGACGGATTGGCCGGATTATGCGGCCTGATGCCGCTGCGATTGCGGCCCACTACGGCTCGGTCAGCGCGGTGACTTTTGCGGTAGTGTTAAGCTTTCTGGATCGCACCGGGGTAAAGTACGAGAGCTTCATGACCTTGTTGCTGACCATGCTGGAAATTCCGGCGATTGCGGTAGCGATTTTGATTGTCCGCACCCGTGTTTCCAAAGGGCCACTCAAGCTAGTTACGATTTTCCGCGAACTGTTTTTGGGCAAGAGCATTTACCTGATGTTGGGCGGGTTATTGGTAGGCTTTGCTTCCGGCCCGCAGCGCATCGGCCCGGTGGGAGTATTGTTTGTAGATTTGCAAAAGGGCTTTCTGGCGCTCTTTCTGCTGGAAATGGGACTACTGACCTCGCGCCGTCTGGGAGATTTACGCAAGCTTGGCCCATTTTTGATAGCTTTTGGCATTGCGATGCCGTTGCTCTCGGCCTTGCTCGGCACGCTTGTCGGACGGGCCACCGGGCTTTCGCTGGGGGGTGCGGCGGTACTCGCGACCATGTCCGCCAGCGCGTCATACATCGCTGCTCCCGCCGCTATGCGGGTGGCAGTGCCAGAAGCCAATCCAACTTTGTATCTGACCGCTTCGCTGGGAATTACTTTTCCCTTCAATATAGTGCTGGGTATCCCGACCTATTACTGGCTGGCCCAGCTAATTTACGGCATCGGAGGATAAAGCAATGCAAACTTCAAAGCGTACTTTGCTAACCATAGTTAGCGAGGCCACCATTGAGCGGTTTTTGGTTGACGCGGTCAAACGCTTTGGCGCACACGGCTACACCATAGTCGAGGCGCGGGGCGCTGGCTCACATGGCGTGCGAACCGCCGAAGAAGAACAAGACCGCAGTATCCGGCTTGAAGTGTTGTGCGAACGCAGTGTAGCCGAGAACATTCTGGAATACATCGAGAAGAATTATTACCGCAACTACGCCATCATCGGCTATTTAAGCGAGGTAGAGGTAATTCGCGCCAACAAATTTTAGGCTACATAATTCTTATCTTTTGGAAATTTTTGCAAAAATTTCCAAAAGATAAGAATTATGTAGTTTAGGTCTGTAGGTAAGCAAAAATTCCCAATTATGAAACTTATTTAGGGAAATTGCGTAGAGTGGTTGCAAGAGTAAAAAAAGTTAAAATTTCCTGATTCGGGGAGTAGCCACCTGCGGCGGCAGGGCGAACATTCGTCAAGACAAAGTTTGGAAAAACTTTCGGATGCTCGATAAGTGCAAAGCACGATTGGCGAGACCGGAAGGGCAAATTATTAAATTTGTCCGGCTGGTCTCGCTTTTTTTGTACCAAAGCAAGGCTAATCGGATAATAGCTACACAGAATAAAGGAGTTTGAAGCATGAAGCAATGGTGGTGGATTATCCTGGCGATACTTTTGACCGGGCCGGGGCTGGTAGTCAAATTCGGGTTTCCCGATTTGCAGCCCTCCGCACCGCTACTGACGGCGTTTCTGCTTGGGTTGGGCGTATTGGGAGCAGCCTTTTTGCTGGCCTGGGCCACCGAAGCGGCCCAGCACGATATACCGCAAGCCCTGGCACTATCGGTAATGGCGCTGATTGCGATTTTGCCCGAATACGCGGTAGATTACGCCCTGACCTACGAGGCTGGCTCTAATCCAGCTTACAAAGAGTATGCCATCGCCAACATGATTGGGGCTAATCGAATGATTGTCGGTTTCGCCTGGCCTTTGCTGGTTTTTATTTTCGCCCTGAAATTTCGCCATCGCTATATCAAGCTCGGCAAGGAACATCGGGTCGAGGTTGGCTTTTTGCTAATCGCCGGGCTTTACTCGCTGATGTTGCCGCTTAAAGGCCAGATTGATTTCTTCGATGTGGTTTTTCTGGTCGGCCTGTTTGCCTTCTATAGCTTCCGGCTGATTAAAGGCGAGGTTCACGAGCCGGAATTAATCGGCCCGGCCCGGTTGTTGGGCGAACTGCCCCGCCCACAGCGTATCGCGTCGGTGCTGGCTTTGATGGGCTACGCCGGGTTTGTTATTCTGATGGTCGCCAAACCGTTCGCCCAATCGCTGATTGCTACCGGGACGGCAATAGGAGTAGATGAGGTATTTCTAATCAAATGGTTTGCGCCTTTAGCCTCGGAAGCACCCGAAATCGTGATTTGTGTACTGTTCACGCTGCGGGCGATGGCGGCAGAGGGATTGGGTACGCTGGTTGCCAGCAAGGTAAACCAGTGGACACTACTGGTCGGGACGTTGCCGCTAGTCTTTAGTCTCGGTTCAAAAGCCTGGGTCGCGCTGCCGTTGCAGGGAACGTTTGAGAAAAACGGGGTGACCGCGACGTTTGACCTGGTTGGCCCGATGCTGGTTACTTCGGCCCAGACGTTACTGGCGGTAATGATTGTGCTGGCCTTGCGGGTGAGCCTATGGGATGCCGCTATTCTGTTTGGATTATTGGTGGCGCAGTTCTTCTTCCCGGCCCAGGTCGGCGGAATTGACACCGATTACCTGTTCGCCGGAGTTTATCTGGGGCTGGCCTTTATAATGGCAGTACGCAAACGTGAGCATTTCGTCCCTACCTTCAAAAGTATGCTTAGTCCGCGTTATGTCCGAGAGCAAACCAGCAAAGAGGAAGCCCACCCGGTAGAAAATATTGGCACGCCAGTGAGAGTAGCTGAACCAACCGCCGGGCATTAGTGTCAGTAGAGAAAAAACATTCTCGAATAAAAAAGGAGCTAATCAGATTAGCTCCTTTTTTATTCGAGAATGTTTTTAAGCAAATCTACTACCAGTTAATCAGGTCGGGGAAACGGCGCTCGATTAGTTCCTGATAATATTTCAGGTGACTTTCACCTGCCGTTTTCGGATTCTTGGTGTACAAATCGTAGCCCATAAATTTCTTCATGTGGCTTTCGCGTAGCTCTTTATCCTGGGCGTTCATCAGGTGAGTGTAATCTCCGGCAACCGACTGGAAGCTGTGATGGCGAATAGTCCAGGCCACTTCGTAAGGCATTACATCCTTGATTATCTGGTACATATATTCATCGTGTCCGAAGCTCATTACCACGTTTTCCAGCCCGCAACCCGGCTCATAAATCCCATAAAGCGTGCTGTAGACTGGATGATTCCAGTCCGGGTTCTCCTGCAAAAAATCGTAGTAGACAATAGATTGACCAAAGCGGCAGCCAACCGGGTAAACATCGCCAACCACAAACTCCGGCTTTTCGCCTTCTGATTGAATAATTTTGCCCAAGTCGTGAATCAAGCCCAGTATAATCCAGTCTTCGCTCTGACCGTCTGCCACAATAGCATTGGCAGTCTGGAGGGCGTGGCCTAACTGGGTCATGCCTTCCAAATCGGAGTCCGATTCGTCGTTTATCGTCCGTAGCGAAATAAAGCGTTCCCACATCGTAGCGCTGCCAACTATGCGGGCCTTATATTTGTCGCGCAATTCAGTGGCTTTCGCCAGCGTTTGAGTACGGTGATGGCGTTGATAAAACGCTTCTTTGCTGCTCTGAAAACTTTCATTTACCAAAGTTGCTTGCATAACTTCAGTTCCTTTCTAGTGTACTATTTTGCTCTCGGTCTTGAATAAAATTTGCTTTCTTATAGCTTATCATAGCTCAAAACAATTTGGGTGCAAAATCGAAAAATCCATTGACGGAGTAATGTCTTACAAATCAACTTCTTGTAAGACATTGCTCCGCCAATGGATGTGCCTGAAATCAAGCTTTAGGGGACGGGAGGCACTCGTGGCGGTAACTTCACCCCGATTGTAATTACTTCGGCAACCAGTTGTCCTTGAGCATTGCGGTTAGCCTGGATCGAGACGGATTGCCCAACCGCAAGACTGGAAAACGGTACGGCTTTCTGATTAGACAGAATTTTCGTGGCGGGAGTTATCAAAATTCTTTCCGAATTGGTATTTAAAGTGAGGCCAGTTGCATCCAGCGCGCTAATAGTGCCATTAAATATCGTAGTGGCTTCACGGGCGGGTGCTTGGGGGGGCGCGACAGTAGGCGGAGGCGCAGGAGTCGGGGATTTGACTGGCGGAACTGGATTGCGCGGCGCATCGTCAATCGTAGGGGTTGGTTTGGGCGCATTAGGCAGGGCGGTTGCGTCAGCATTGGGCCGGGTAGTAGGTACGTTGGTAGGAACAACTTCAAAAGCGGTAGCCGAAGGCGAGACGGGCGTGGGGGCGCTAGTGGGTTGTTCGATGGGACTATAAATAATCGGTAGTTCGGTTGGGACAGGCGAAAGCGTCGCGGATACAACAGTAGCCGTAGCGGGCAGAGGCGATGGTTCGGTAGCGGGTAGCCAGGTAGCAGGAGCGACTGTACTGACCACAATAGCGGTTGGCGAAGGAACAGCGGCGGGCAAGGCGATAGTCAGGGTAGGTGCGGCAACGGTAGGCTGACCCTGGCTGACGATTTGAGGCGAGTTAAGGGTACTGGTAGAGGAAGCCAGCAATATCAGGCCACCAACGATGACCACCACAATTGCCGCCGCCATTGTCCCTAGCACGGTCAGGCGCAACCTGCTAGGCTTCTTCCGCCTCGGCAGGTGTGAAGAAAGGCGAAGTTGCTGCAAAGTTTGGGCTACGGTGGCAGCAGGTGGTTCGGGGAGGTGCTGTCCCCATTCTTCCAGTAATTGTTCTATTTCGTCCGCTTGCGGACGCTCAACCGATTCTGGCATAGGTTTATTCCTGTCTGGCTTTCCTTATTTCCCCGATAAAGGAAAACTTAGTCGAAAAGCTAAAGGCGCTCTTTTAGATATTCACGCAAAAGCAACTTGGCACGCTGGAAACAGGTTTTGGCGCTACCTTCAGCTATTCCCAGCACCTGCCCAATTTCATTAAAGCTTAAATCGCTGGTGTAACGCAGTACGGTGACGGCGCGCTCTCGTTCGGGCAGGGTAGCAATAGCGGCTTTGAGCGCCTGTTGAACATCTTTCCGTTCGATAATTTCTTCTGGCAAAGGCGCATTATCGGATAGCTGCTCCAAAATAGTTAGTTCATCTTCGTCTTGACGCTTGAAATTTAGTTCGTTAAAGGTCGGGATGCGCCGCTTCCGCAACTGGTCAAGACATTTGTTGCGGGCAATCGTAAAAGCCCAGCTTTTGAAAGAGGCAGTCGGCTGGCGTTTGGGTAGAGCCAGATGCAATTGCAACAAGGTTTGCTGCAAAATATCGCTGGCATCTTCGGCATTGTTAAGCATCCCACAGGCAAACTTAAAAAGCGGTGAGCTGTAACGCTGTACCAGTTCCTCAAAAGCCTCAAAATCACCGTTGGCAGCACGCAGGGCCAACTCATCGTCCGCCATTTGAATTGAGTGTATCACTTTCTTAATCTAGCCTCTACCGTCTAAATGCTCGCGCACAGGTGTGGTCGGGTCAAAGCTTGATTCATAAGACGAAAGAAAGCGCCAAACAGTTTTAAAGTAATTGACGAATTACCCCTATAAGGCTTGACGAAGCTCTAATCTGGTGTTAATATATCATTATTAAAATAGCTTAATCAAGCAATTGTCACGCCCCCTTTGAAGTTTTTCCGTTAGGTTCGTAAGGGACGAAAAACTTCAGTCTTCCAAACGTTATACAAAAAGCTTGCTCGTGTGTCAGTTCAATCAAGTTACAGCTTATTTTCGTTCCCACTAAAGATATACCATACTTCATAATTGACACCGTCAAAGCTTATCGGCTTACAATTGCATAAGAGGTATTTGCTATGCCAGTCGAAACTGCTTCGCCTGAACTGGCTGGCTTCTTGATTTTAACCAAAATTAAGCTAATTTACGAGCAACGAGTAACTGGTTCCAAATCGTACCAAACGGGCGGTTCGGCCTTTTTAGTACAAGCAAGAGGCATCTTACGACCTAAAGTAGTTCACACTTATGTATGGAGGAAACCGTGTCAAAGAAGTTTCAAGTATTGACAGCGATGATGTCGGTAGCGGCAGTGATAGCACTAATGATTGTGCTAGTACCGGGCAAGAGCGCGGCCCTGGCGTTTGATTACAACACAATGCCCAAAATCCAAAAACGCTTACTTTCGACTTTCCTGGAAAACCAGATTGCCCCGCCACCCGGCGCAGTCTCCGGCAGGCCCGACCAGTATTTCCCCTCCGACGACGAGTGCGGCGGAAACAAAGGCGACAACGTTAAGGTCAACCAGAATTGCCAGAACCTGAGCGATGCCGCTTTTGCAGGCCGAGGTCAGGCCAATAACGAGACCTCTATCGCCGCCGACCCCTATCACCCCAACCACATGGTTGCCAGCTACAACGACTATCGGCGCGGTGACGGCAACTGCTACTCCGCCTATAGCTCTGACCAGGGCAAAACCTGGAATGACAGCACCATACCGCAGAGCTTTATCCAAGGGACGCTGTTCGGAGTAGCCCGCGAGTATGTTACGACGGGTGGCGATACTTCGGTAGCGTGGGACACCAAAGGAAACGCCTATCTCTCCTGCCAGGTCTTTAACCGAGGCGCAGGAGTTTCACAAGACCCCGATCAATCGAGCGCTCTGCTGATGTTCCGCTCGACCAAAAATGGCGGTGCCTCCTGGAACTTCCCTGGTCGCATCGTGGTGGGCCAAAAGGACAAAACCGGCGCAGTTTTGCTGGACAAGCAGCTCATGACGGTAGATAACCACAAGGGCAGCCCTTTCCAGGATCGGGTTTACGTTAGCTGGACGCTGTTCGCGGCGGATGGCACGGCCTATATTTATCTAGCCTACTCTAAAGATTACGGCGAAACTTTCAGCGCCCCGGTGCTGGTCAGCAAGGACAGCCCGCTTTGTCCTAACACTTACGGATTGCCAACCCCGCAAGGACGCTGCAACGAGAACCAGTTCTCGCAGCCTTTCACCGGGCCAGATGGCGCGCTTTACGTCACCTGGGCTAACTTCAATAACGGCCTCGGCAGCAAACCATTGGAGGATAACGAGAGCGAAAATGGTGAGACTGGCGGAGTAGGTTTTGCACCGCCTTCCAATGCCACCCCGATTGACAATCGCAACCAGATGTTGCTGGCGAAATCTACCGATGGCGGCGTAACCTTCAGCGCACCAGTCAAAGTAGCCGATTACTTCGACCTGCCCGATTGCGAGAGCTACCAGGCCGGAAAAGACGCGGGTCGTGCTTGCGTGCCGGAGAAAGGTGCAACCACCAATTCGTTCTTCCGGGCGACCAATTACCCGGTTGGGGCGGTTAATCCCAAGAAGCCAAATCAAGTAGTAGTCAGCTTCGGGTCGTATATCAACCGCAACTCGAAAGAAAGCAATGGCTGTGTCCCGGTTGGGTTTAGCCCCGATACTGGACTGAACCTTTATGTCGGTGTAAAGACCCCAGGAGCTTGCAACAACGACATTTTGGTGAGCGTTTCTACTAACGGCGGAACCAGTTTCACCGGGACAACCACCGACCCGCGCCAGTTGTCCAGTGCTACACCCGCCCGTCGCCAGCGCACCAGCAGCCAGTTCTGGCAGTGGATGGACTTTAGCAAAGAAGGTCTGCTGGCAGTTTCTTACTACGACCGCCAGTACGGAACCGATGAAGTCACCGGCTATATGGACGTAAGCGTTTCCGGCTCGGAAAATATGAAAGACTTTGCCACTACCAGGGCAACCAGTAGTTCAATGCCGCCACCAACTCAGTTCAGTGGCGCGTTCTTTGGGGATTATAGTGGCATGACGATAGCCGATGGGGTAGTTTATCCGCTCTGGATGGATACCCGCAACGCTGAATTGTTCCTTTGCCCCGGCACAGGTGTAGTGGGTGTTCCGCCCGCAGTCTGTACGGCCAGCGCCAGCAACGCCCCTCTAGCAAACGACCAGGATGCTTATACTACCCCGGTCTACATACCAACGCCATAGCAACCTGACCGATTTTTAGTAAATTTTTAGTAAAAAGGAGCGGCCTTAATCAAGCCGCTCCTTTTTATGTTTAGTCACCTATTTATAAACAATCTCCGGTACAAAGCCCCAATCCGGGCCGAAAGGCCAATAGGCCAGCCAAACTTTACCGACAATTTTGTCGTAAGCTAAAAAGCCGAAAATACGCGAGTCGCGGCTGGCGTTGCGGTTGTCGCCCATCACAAAAACATTGCCGGGCGGCACAATTACCGGGCCGTAGGGACTCAAAGTTTTATCTTTGATGTAATTTTCTTGCAACGGCTTTTCATTTATGTAAACTACACTGTCCCGAATTTCAATCTTTTCACCCGGCAATCCAATTACTCGCTTGATATAATCATCGAGTGGTACATCGGGCGGCGATAGCACAATCACATCACCCCGGCCCGGCGTGCCAAAGGGCCAGACGAGGTTACTTCCTTCGGCTTTCACACCGGGAATAGCCCGCAGCCAGGCATTGACATCAAAATGAAAATAAGCCGCTTTGTTGACCATTATCAACTGGCGAGTATGAAAGTTCGGCTCCATGCTAGAACCTTCGATACGGTAGTTCTGGATAAGCGCCTTGAACAAAAAGAAAACCAAAATCGTCAGGATAACCGTTTCGAGAATTTCGCGCCAGAACGATTTTTTGGCGGGTGTTAGCTCTGGCGAAACTGAATCTTCCTGAGCTTTGTCCAAATCAACTACTTCTGTTTCTAAAGGCAAATTTGCTTGAGGTTCATCTAAATTATCCGTCATAAAAATTACTACCCTCCTTTTCTTTAAAAGGGTAGCAAAATCAGGTTGGGGTTTTCTCAAGGAATTCTAAAGATTTGCTAAAGAGGCAAATATAATGTGAAAGTGCTGCCCTGTCCGGGCAAACCATTGCTTTCAGCAACGACCTTACCACCGTGCGCCTCAACTATTTCGCGAACGATTGCCAGACCCAGACCCGCGCCGCCTTCAGCCCGGCTACG
>JBBQXW010000232.1:0-11757 GCA_038209275.1 Chloroflexia bacterium
CAAGCAATACATTCTGTAGGAGGAGTCTACAGAATCCGTATTGGTTCTCATAACAAAATCCTTACTTTCGATCAGGCTAGAGCTTTAGCGTATCGGCGTGGGATCTTGCACTACGAGCAGAACGGGTTACGACAAGTAAAATTAGATGATTTAGACGATACCGCCATCAAAAATTATCTCAGAAAGCGTTTGAGTAACTATACTCCTGAACTCTATCAAAAACTCTCCCGATTTGAAATATTACAAAACCTGGGCTGTGCCATAGAAGAAGAAGGCAAGCAAATACCAACTATCACTGCTACGCTTTTTTTCAACTCTGGCCCAGATCTTTATGTACCTGGCGCACAGATAATTGCGGCTCGTTTCGCTGGAACAACTACCGAACGGGTGCTTGACCGCGTTACTATCCGGGGAAATACACTAAAAATGATTCAAGGAGCGGCTGATTTCATTGAAAAGAATATCAGGCATGAATTAAAACTACCAATCAATTTTGGTCAGAGCATGATGTCCCAAGAGGTGCCAGAATATCCAGTGACGGCCTACCGGGAGATGATAGTCAATCTGGTTGCTCACCGAGATTATCATAGTGTTGTTCCTTCCCACATTATGATTTTTGAGGATCGAATAGTAGCGGAAAATCCAGGCGGTTTATTACCTGGATTATCAGTAGAAACACTTGAGAATCAGCATCGCCCGCGTAATCCACGCTTAATAGAAATGCTACATACCATGGGTTTCGTCGAGCGTTTTGGTAGTGGAATTGGTAGGATTAAAAGTGTTATGCAGAAGAATCATCTTCCAAGACCTCTGTTTGAAGCAGACGAGCATTATTTTCGCGTTACGCTACGTAACACCAATTTACCCGAAACGGCTATGCGTATCACTCATATTAGCCAATCTATCTTTATTCCTGGGGAGGAGTCACTTACACCTGATAATACTTTGCACGAAAAAACCATTCTTCAAAAACTTCCTCTGGTACGTCTTAAACCTCGACAAATCGAAGGTTTGCGTTATGTCATTCGTAACGGCAAAATCAATAACGCCATTTACCGTGCTGTCACTGGTTTGGCAGAAGATGCTACCCTTACTGATCTAAAAGAGCTGATGGAGCTTCGTATTTTACAAAAGATAGGAACTAGCGGACGTTCTGTTTATTACGTTTTGCACCCAAGTATAGACAAAAATAAATGACCTTTCCCCTGGTTATTCGTCATAAACTAAACCCCCAAATATTAATTCTAAAGCCAATATAATAATTGATCTATGCGGTCACTGTGAGGTACGAAGTATCTCAAATTGAACTCAAAATACTTCGACAGGCCAGACTGAGATGCTTCGTACCTCACACTCCGTAAAGGGGCGTGACCATTGTTAAACATCTGTAAGATTCATATACTAAGATTCCAATGAGCTTTGGATTGAAGTATGTTATAATTCTGAAATAGAAGTTTCAGAAACCAAACTATTCAGAGATTGAATAAAGCTCGTCAAAGTGGAAAATTTACCAATAAATCTTCCACTTCTGTTACAATATGCCTTAAAAACTATTGACATAGTAGTTTATAATCTAGTTAGTAACTGTTTCATATTAAATTAGTGCTTCAAAGAAAGCTTGCCTGGAATGCCTACACCTGTAAGAAAACTTGGTCAACAAAATGCCGCAAAGTTAGCAGAGCCAAAAGATGCCTTCGACAAACTTGGGCAAGAATATTATGTCAACTTCTATGAGTTGTTCGAGCCACCATTTCAAGTGACTGGGACTGACCCGCGCTTCGTTTATTTGACCGAACAATACAAAAAGGTTATCTCGATTTGTTTACAGGTAGTCCGTGACCGAATGGGTCTTGCGATGGTGTTAGGAGCAGTTGGTACTGGCAAAAGTTCTATTTGTAGCATAATGCGAAGCCGTCTCGCGGCCCGCACAGACTATCGAGTAGCATACCTGGACGACCTGGCGGCTACTCCTTCACAGCTAATGGTTAACATTTTGCACGAGTTCGGGCAAGAGCCAGTTTCTAGGCAAGTCGAAGCGTTAAAACGGCAGTTCAAGGGTCTATTAATTGAAGAGACCCAAAAAGCCGGAAACTCGTTGGTGATTTTGGTAGACGAAGCCCAGACAGCCACCAAATATAATCTGGAACTATTACGACAGCTACTGAACTTTGAAACAGGCAGCGAGAAACTGGTACAAATTATTCTATTTGGTCAGGAAGAATTGGCCCGTAAAGTAGCGGCCCGGCCTAACTTTTTGAGCCGGATAGTCTCACAGGTACGTCTTGAAAAATTAAATGACGACGAAACAGTCAAACTTATACAATACCGGCTCAGTGTGGCCGGTGCAGAATATGAAGTCTTTAGCCCATCAGCACTTCAGGCGATTGCACAATACAGCAAGGGGATCCCACGCGAAGCCTGCAAAATAGGCTACCATGCTTTGCTGCTGGGTGCCAGCCAACACGAGAGAATTATTTCGAGCAGTACAATTGCTGAGGCCACTAAACTAGCACAGGGCGAAACCAAAATAAAGCTTGCTATTTCAAAAAATATTTCAGTCGAGGATGAGGAATAAATGGCGACTCGGCGTGATCTATTTGAAATAGAAGCACAAGTTCCACGCGGTACGCTGGTTTATCTCTCGCCAGAACGGATTGAGCCAAACCCACACCAACCGCGCCAGCAACTCAGCCGGGCTGGGCTAGAAGAATTAAAGGCCAGTATTGCCGCACGTGGTATTTTGCAGGCATTGCTTGGAGTGCGGGGTGATAACGGACGAGTTATCCTTATAGCAGGGCATCGGCGCTGGCAGGCGGCCAAAGAGTTAGGTTTAGCGCGTGTCCCGGTAATATTGGTAGATAATCGTAACGGTAAAGCTGATGCTTTAGTGGATGCTATTATCGAAAATGTGCAACGCGAGAACCTTGCTCCCTGGGAAGAAGGCGAATCTTACCGTCAATTGGCAACCGAATTTGGCTGGGAACATAAACAGATCGCGAGTAGTATTGGTAAATCTCGGCCCTACGTAACCCAACGCATTCGGGCGGCGGAAAACCTCGCCCCGGCGGTTAAGGAGTTTTTTTTAACAGGGGATGAGAGTGTTCTCTATAAAGAAGTAGATGCAATCCAACTCGACGATGGTTCAACGGATGTTACGGCTGTAACCCCAAATTACAAATTTCACAATACGAGTGAAGACCAAAAAGTATTGCTGGCTTCTTTTCTTAATAATGTGGAATTGGTAAGGCGACTAACTGCTTTAGAACCAGAGATACAAATAAAGGCCATCAGGCAAAGTATAATAGAAGCTTATCAACAAGACCGATTGCTTACACTGGTTGACCTGACAACAACATTAAAGAATTACCGTGATTTAAGGCCAAGTCCAAAGGCCCGACTTAAAAATCAGAAAGCAACAGGCTATACCCAACTAAGTTTTGATTTAGGTGAACTGGAAGTAGTTCGCTGGTCGGCTCAGGGAATAATTAAAAAACCAACGGAAACTCATTCACGAGAATGGGAGTTAGATGAAGTAGACCGACTCATTACTCGTTATGAAAGCGATCTGGAACGGTTGCGACACTGGCGAGAACAACAGAAGAGTCAGGTTAGCTGAAGGCAAAAAAAAGAACAACTCAGGTTGGTAGCCAGGGAGTTGTTCTAGAAAAAGTATTATTCTTAAGTCTTGACCAGATTTAGTCAAGTATAGTTTTTTGTTACCTTAATTATACCTATATCATGCTCTAAGTCAAGTACTTGCGTTCTAAACTGCTAAAGTTAATAACAAACGTACTTTACATAAATAAAACCTGGATTTGATAAGGTATTAAATAGGGAGAGAGTTCAGAAATGCCAAGAAAAAAAGAGAATAGCTGTGGCCCACTACCCGGCTTTGATATTTTTGAGCAGCCGTTACCTGCAAGCGACCGGGGGGTTTTGCTCAAGCCACATTACCGACGTAAACAACTAGCCGGATTTGTGCCTTTGTGGAATGAATTTTTTCGCTGCTATCATCTGGCGGGAGTGAGTCCAAATGCGGTGTACCTGTGGGGATACTTGCGCCAATATGAACACGAGCGGCGTGAATGGAATGCGGTGTCGGATATATCCTGGCCCGGACGTAGAGACCTGGCAGACGCGCTGGGTGTCAGTATCTCGCATCTGCCAGATTTGCTCCACGAACTAAGGCAGGCCCGTTTAATCAGCTATCAACTGGTGTTACCTGGCTTTGAGGATTTGGCAGAGACTATTGGCACAAACGTAGAAGAAGTACGAGAACGCGCTGCCGATTATGGGGTTAACCCAAAGGTGGACGGGACGCTTTATCGCACGTCTGACCCTTTTACCAAAACTGAGTTTGCTACTTTGAGCAAATTGAAATTTTGTAAGGGTTGCAAAGTCTATCGTTATTGTGATGCCGCAAAAGAAGCCCGTACACGTCTAAATGAAGATAAAGCCCTGATGAACGCTGATTCGTATTCCCCGGTTAACGCTGTCCCGGCAAAAGCGGTTATAGCAGCACCACCGATAAATCGCAGAGTAGAGCTTGAGCCAATGCAAGTGATAAATACGGTGGCCTCGTCGGTAGATAGCTATACTCAAGAAGATACAGCCAGCGTATCTAAGAAAATACACTTACCGAATCAAAGTAGAATCAATCGGCGAGTCGAAGAAACAACTACCAGTGTATCCAAGAAAGTACACTCACCGAATCGAAGTAGAATCAAAACCAACATGTATAACCCAACTCTAGTTAACCAACCTGAAATATCCACTACCATGCTGATGCAACCTAAACTAGAAAAAAAGCAAAGCCAAAAAAATTTGGTGGTGGTGCAAGACGAAAAAACTCAAAATTTTGAAAAGAACAATCCAATCACAGACGAACGAGACATATCCCTGGAACTTGATTATAATGACACTCAGGAATTGGATTTGCTATTGCAGTTTGGTTTTGATGCTAAAACCGCCAATCAGCTTTTTCAGCAAGCGATTAGTCACAGCAAGGCAAAAGGCTATATTGCCCGGTTGATTCAATACGCCCGTGAAAATGCTCGCCAAAATCCACACGGGATGGTACGGCGTTTGATTGAGCGCGGGGAGGAGCGTTTGAGCCGGGCTGACCGATGGCAGCAGCAGACCTTGTTTGACCAAAGTCAATCAGAAGAAAAGCTGAAGCAGACCGAAATTAAACAGCAATTACAACTTAACATAACTCAACAAGCCGAACTGGAAATAAATTTTGATACAGCAGGAGACGGATTATCATCTTCAATCTACTCTGGGGCAAATGAAGTTGCTATGGCAAGTGATAATGCCTTAGTTGCAAATGTCTCTAAATGGCAGACCGAAATACAGGCTCGGATAGCCAAAATATACAATATCTCGGATGAAGAAGTGCGATGGTGGAATCAGGTAGTCGAGCAATTAAAAAATAGCGGTTATGCTGCGGCAAGCGAAATTTTTTGTCATAGCATTGGTATTCGGCAAGAGCGAGGACGGTTATTGGTAATACTACGCAATCTTTTTGATCAACATCGCGCCGCTAACTATCAAAGCCAACTCGAACGCGCGGTTGCCAGCCTTACCGGGCAATTGCCCTGGTTAGAACTTACCTGCTTGCCGCAAGTATAAAGTATTTGTAACAACTCCGCCCGTGGTGACTGTCACTCTGACGAAGGAAGGGTCTCGCCTCTACCCGCCGCAGCTTACTTCGGCAACCAGAGATGCTTTATACCTCAGCATGACGGCGGTGCGTAGTTACAAATGTTTTATTGAAATTTTACGGGAGAGAATAATGTTAGAGAATTTCGAGCAATCAACATTTACTACCAAGAGTGGCGTAACGATTAATTTTGTTAAGGGTGGGAATGGCCCAGCTTTATTGATGTTGCACGGCTACCCGGAAACTCATGTGATGTGGCACAAAATCGCTCCTCGGTTGGCGTTGTGGGGTGCAAATGGGTTTGTGGGCAAGCGTTATGATGTCATTGAAACATGGCGGGAACGAGCTACGAACGTAGTGGGTGGAGCGGCTTTACCGTCAGGTCATTTTCTGGCAGAAGAAGCTCCTGACGAAACCTACATTGCCCTCCATAACTTTCTTACAGAATCAGTCTAAAAAAATTACTCACCCTCCGTCATGCTGAGGAACGAAGCATCTCTGATTGCCCAAGAAAGTACCACGGGTAGAGGCTAGACCCTTCCTGCGTCAGGGTGACAATGACAAAGGTTACGTAATTATTTGAAAAGTTAAATGTGCCGGGCGTTGAAGTTACATCTTCAAAATCAAATATGTTATAATAAAGCCAGAAACCACTTTAACCCCGCGCGGGATAAACAGTGAAGTTAAAAGTAGAGCGAAACGAAAAAAGAGGCTGAGTAATGTCTTCTTCCGAACAGCACGAGCAACAAACCATCGCCCATTTAAACCTGGCCCAGGCTATTGAACAAATTATGCGTGGCCTGGAAGCCCTTAATAACCTGGCTCAGATAGCCATGCGCGACCGCAATGCTCAATTTGAGGCCCAGCGACAGATTGGTGTGGTAGCCGAAGCCATTTGTAATTTGCCAAAATACGCCGAGGAGGAAGGCGAATTTAGCCGTGCCTTAACTTCGTTAAGCCAGAACTTGAGTGAATTGGCCGGACAGGTGAATTTGTCAAATTCTTCTGTCACTACACCGGGTTTGGGCATGAGTGAAGAAGAAGCCGAACGCCGCCTTTCTCTGACTGGCCCATTTTTGCGTGAGCATGATTATGAAGAAGCTATTGCCAAAACAAGCAAGCGCCGTCTGGTTATTGCCAGCCTGGAACAACTCGATAGTGCCTTGCCTCTGATTGGCACAGCCCAGAATGCTTTCGATGTACAACGCTGGGAAATTACTAATTTGGGCCACAATGTTCCGATTATGGTTCTGACCAGCACAGTCCGCGAAATTCGGCCTAGCGTGCTGATATTAATCATTTCGCGTGGTCAATTTATCGCTGAAACCGCCCGTTTGATTGAAGATTTGAAAAAGACTTTCGTTGGTTTGAAAGTGGTAGCAGTCGGTGCGCCATTCGGTAGCCAACCCAATTTGGGCGAACGGCTTGGGGCCGACCTGTATGCGCCTGAAGTAGAAAATGTCGCCGAACTTGCCGAACAAGCCCTTACGCCGCTTAATCGTTTGTCTGAGCCATTGGCGCTTTCTTTGACCGCCAGCGAAGAAGCGGGGGAAACCGTTTTGGACGAAGGCGGGACAGACGAGGGCGAAAATTCTGTAGTAGATGAAGTTCCGACGGTAAAAATTCCTGCTCAGAAAATTGCAGACTGATAAATTTGTGTTTTGGCAAAGGGCATAGTAAAATCTTCCTGCTCACTAGAGTCTGCACGTTTTAGGTTCAATCAGAAGTTTCAACCCATTTATTAACAATTAATTATCCAACAAGCTTGCAAAGCGGGGGAGCGGTTGTGGTCCGGTGGCTGCCACAGTCTTCAAAACTGCTGTGCGTCGTTACGAGCGGCGCAAGTGGGTTCGACTCCCATGCGCTCCCGCCAAAAAAGCAGTTTCAAGTTCAAAGTTTCAAGTTCCACCACACAGGGCAACCCTTCGAGCCGAGTTCAAAGTTTGAAGTTAATATTACTAGAACTTTCGCTTTGGTAGTAGCGATTTGCCCAATCGGGCCACTGGCTGCAATCGCTGTTACTTTGCGGTGGCAAGCGAAATTCCTTATTACAAAAAAGACGACTAATATAGAAAAATGAGGAACAGGAAAATTATGGATGAGGAAGCGAAATCTACTAGCTTGAACCAGATTAGCTATGGCATGTACGTCATTGGTAGCAAATCTGGCGATGACCTGAACGGTATGACCGCTAACTGGGTCACGCAGACCTCTTTTGACCCGCCCCTGGTCGCGATTTCCATCGAAAACGATTCGCATACCCGCAAGTTGATAGACGCGGGCAAAGTCTTTTCGGTTAACGTAATTGAGGATAGCGAAGAAGGCCGGGCCATTATCGAGCATTACGTTAAACCGCAGAAGCCCTATCGCAATAAATTGGGCGACCAGGAATTTACTACCAATACCACTGGCGCGCCTTTGTTGGCGGCTGCCGTTAGCTGGTTCGAGTGCGAGGTCGTTCAAACTATTGAAACGGGCGACCACCAAATTTACATTGGACGGGTAGTAGGCGCAGGTGTCCAGAAACCCGAAGCCACTCCCTTGAGCCTTGCTTCACTCGGTTGGCATTACGGAGGATAGAGTTATCAGTTGTCAGTCGTCAGTTGTCAGTTTTAAACTGACTTGCGAAGGCTAAATTTATCGCGACCTTAAAAAACCAAAAACTGACAACTGACAACTGACGACTGACGACTGATAACTTTAGGAGGCTGGTGTTGAGTGCAAAAGAATTTAGCCAACCGCCCATAACAGGATTGGTCTACGGCCCGCTTTTGAATGACCGAAGCGCCCTTGAGCAGTTGGGCGATAAACTGCTCGACCCGCCTTACAAGGGCTTACCCAAAGCTCCAATTCTCTATATTAAACCCTATAACACCCACGTCGGTCACGGCGCTACTGTTCAACTGCCAAAAGGAGTTGCCCGCGTCGAGGTGGGTGGCACGTTAGGCCTCGTTATCGGAGAAGCCGCCAGCCATGTTCCCCAAAACCGCGCTTATGCTGTAATTGGCGGTTACACAATTGTGATTGACCTCAGTGTGCCGCACGAGAGCCTTTACCGTCCCCCGATTCGAGAAAAATGTTTTGATGGCGCTTGTCCAATTGGCCCGTCTGTTGTAGGCAAGGAAAGCCTGACGGATGTTAGCCAACTCGTAATTCGCACTTACATTAACAGCGAAGCCGTACAGCAATGGACACTCACAAATTTGGTGCGTCCGATTCCGCGTTTGCTTGCCGATGTCACCGAGTTCATGACACTGTTTCCCGGCGATGTATTGCTGGCTGGGCTTCCATTAAATTTGCCAACGGCGGGTGCAGGCGACCAGATTGCGGTTGAGATTGACGGCATCGGGCGACTCGAAGTCCGGCTTGAAGCGGCGGCAAATGATGGTAAGGACGAAAAGGACGAAAGGCCATCGCTATGAGAAGAGCCAGAGTAGTTTACAATGGCGCGATTCATTTGGCGACCGAAGATAATGGTATGTTGCGGTTGGCGGATAGGCAAAAATTGGCAGAGGAGCAGGTGGTCTGGCTGCCGCCGGTAGAGCCGCGCACCGTTTTTGCACTGGGGCTTAATTACGCCGACCATGCCAGAGAACTAGCCTTCAAAGCGCCCGAATCGCCCCTGCTTTTTCTCAAGGGCCGCAATACGTTTATCGGGCATCGTTCTCAAACTCGTCGTCCGGCGGATGCTACTTTTATGCACTACGAATGTGAACTGGCGGTAGTAATCGGACGAAGCGGGCGTAATATTCCGCAAGAGCAAGCTTACGATTATGTGGCGGGTTATAGTGTCGCCAACGATTACGCCGTCCGCGACTATCTGGAAAATTATTATCGGCCCAATCTAAGAGTAAAAAGCCGCGACGATTGTACGCCGCTTGGCCCCTGGTTGGTGGATGCTAAAGATGTACCAGACCCACTGAATTTGAATTTGCGTACCTACGTGAACGGAGCGCTGACCCAGCAAGGCAATACCCGCGATATGATTTTCAAAATTCCTTTTTTAATTGCATATCTATCCGAATTTATGACGCTCTCGCCCGGTGATATGATTTTGACTGGTACGCCAGAGGGCTTGGTGAATGTGCAACTGGGCGATGAGGTAATCACCGAAGTCGAGGGTATTGGGCGACTGCTCAATACAATTGTAGACAAGGCCGCTTTTAGTCAGGTAGGAGATTAGCCTATGCCGCATTTTATTGTGGAGTATACTGACAATCTCAAAGCCGAAGGAGATATTCCGGGCCTGCTGAAGAAAGCCAACCAAACCCTGCTTAATCAGGGCGGAGTCTTTCCAATTGGCGGAATACGCTCCAGAGCTATCGAGTTGAGCGATTATGTTATGGCTGATGACAATGACGATGCCGATTATGCCTTTGTCCACGCCATCTTGAAAATCGGGGCGGGCCGCGATGAAGCGACTAAAAAGAAGGTTTGCGACGACCTTTTCGAGATGATGAAGCGCCACTTTGCCGCGCTATTTGCGAAGCGCTATCTCGCTCTATCACTGGAACTGGTCGAGTTTAACGAAGGTGGCAGCTACAAACACAATAATGTCCACGCCCGCTTCAAAAAGTAACGATTTACGATTTACGATTTACGATTTACGACTGTCATGCTGAGGAACGAAGCATCTTGGCTTGGGATGTAATTAGTGCTATGGGTGGAGCAAAGACCCTTTCTTCGTTAGGCTGACAGTTGCATTAGGACGAATAGTTACCTAAATCTTAGTCCCAATACCATTCAAATAACTTCTGTAGGAGGGCGCTGTGCGCTCGATTTGAGGGTAGCGTCAGGTCAAAAATCGAGGGTGCAGCCCCCTCCTACAGCGATTTTGCCCTTATTTGAACAGTATTGATCTTAGTCCCCAATCGTAAATCGTAAATCCTCATTACTTCTCAATCGTATGCGTTCGGGCGGTGCGAGATTTTACGTATTCTTCGTCAACGGTGTAGCCGAGGCCAGGTTTGTTCCAGGGGACAGCAATTGCGCCCTGATGCGCCAGAATAGGCTCGGTGGTAATATCGTGGGCGTAATATTTATCCGAGCCAGAAACATCGCCGGGCAAAGTAAAGCCGGGCAAGGCTGCCAGCGCCAGGTTAATCGCCCGGCCTACCCCGTATTCGTGCATTCCGCCGCACCAAACTGGAATTCCTTTGGCGTAGCACAAATCGTGAACTTTTTTGGCTTCCAGCAATCCACCCAGGCGGCTGGTTTTGATATTAATTATGCGGCAGGCCGAAAGTTCCAGCGCTTTACGAGCATCTTCGGCGGTATGAATACTTTCGTCCAGGCAGATAGGGGTTTGCAATTCGGCCTGAAGGCGGGCGTGGTCAATAATATCGTCGTGGTCGAGTGGTTGCTCGATCATTAGCAGGCCAAATTCGTCCAGGCGACGCAGGGCGGCGATATGTTGGGGCGCTAAAGTATAGGCTGAATTAGCATCTACCTGTAAAGGCAATTCAGGCCAGCGTTCGCGCACCGCCGCGACTGGCTCCAAATCCCAGCCTGGCGCAATTTTCAGCTTCACCCGCCGGTAGCCTTCTTCAATAAAGCGGCCCACCTGTTCCAGTAGCGCCGGCAAGGATGGCTCGATACCGAGGCTTACCCCACTGGCTATTTCCTGCCGGGTTGCGCCCAGTAATGCCGCCAGTGGTTTTTGCTGTTGTTCGGCTTGCAAGGCCCAGAAAGCGGTTTCCAGTCCGGCGCGAGCGAAATTATGACCGCGCACCTTCGCAATCCGGCCCAGCAAATCTTCCGGCCCGTTCAGCGTTTGCCCGATTACCGCCGGACACATATAGTCGCGCAGAATATGCCAGGCCGTTTCGGTAGTTTCGGGGCAATAGTAGGGGTCGGTTGGTACAGCACACTCGCCCCAACCGCTCCGCCCTTCCTCGTCCCATATTCGCACCAGAATATGGTTTAGCGCGTTCTTGCGGTGCGAACTGGTTTCAAAGCCATGCACCAGTTCCATCGGCACATGCAACAAATCAATCCGGCTTATTGTAGTCGCCAATTCTATCTCTCCTGTTTCTTCGAGCCAACCAACATTCCCATTTCAACCTGCACTGGCAACAAAAGTTTTTCAGCGT
>JBBQXW010000233.1:0-11752 GCA_038209275.1 Chloroflexia bacterium
CCTGCCGCGCCGCCTTTGTAAGCCGCTTCAACCACCGCATCGGTAGCATCTTGCGAACTCAGGAAACCGAGCTTGAGCAGAAAAGGCGTTTGACTGAGCGCACTTGCCAGCGCCTCGGAAATAAGCCGGACGGCTTCGGGACTTTGATAAAGACTGCCTTCACCGCTACAAACGTTGGGGCAACTCAGGTTGGCTTCGATAGCGTCTGCTCCGGCTTCTCGCGCCCATCTAGCGGCAAGAGCATAATCCGCCGCCAGTTCATCGAGAGCACCGCCCGATTGGGCCGTACTTACTACGCTCACCACCAGCATTTGACCCGAATGTAAGCTGGCTTTGGCCCGCTCCACATCGGCCCGCCAGATTTGGGGTGGTTGGCTGGGCATCCCAAACGAATTGGTAATGCTCAGTTCCGCCAGCGCTACATTATCATCGGCCCTAGTGTAGAGCGTCGGTTTTTCGCCGTCGCTGGTGCGATACCAATCCGGCCCGGCCTGTACCGGCAGCACATTCGGGAAAGGGTGGCAGGGGTGCGCCCTTGTACGCACCGTCTTGTAGGTCAGCATATCGAAGCCGAGGTCGGCGTAAAGCTGAATATAGGCTGAATTGAGGAGTGGCCCGGCGGGAACGCCCAGCCCTGAATTTAGCCGATGCCCCCAGAAATCCAGACCTGGCAAGCCATCGTTCAAAGCCGCCAGGTCGGGCAACGCATCCTCATAGTGCGGCCCGGCCTGATAATTTTCCTCGTAGCTTTTGAACGGGTCATAAGTTGGCTTAATACTCATTCTGGCGCTACCACTTTCCTAACAGGCCCGCCAGGAGAGCCATTCTTACATACAAACCGTTGGTAGCCTGCTCGAAATAGACCGCCTGCGGCAATTCGTCCACTTCCAGGCTGATTTCGCCGACGCGCGGTAACGGGTGCATAATAATCGCTTCTGGCTTCATGCGGGCAACCGTTTCGGCATTGACGCAATAGGAAGAACTGACGGCGTGGTAGGCCGCCTCGGTATCAAAGCGCTCTTTCTGCACGCGAGTGACGTACCAGACATCGGCTTCGCCCACTACTTCGTTCAGCGTGTCGGCTTCGCGCATCTCAACCCCGCGTTCACGTAACTCAGCCACTAATTTCGGCGGCATCCGCAGCGAGGGCGGCGAGACAAAAATCAGCTTTACGCCCAGATACATACTGAGCAGACGGGCCAGCGAATGAACCGTGCGTCCGTGCTTCAAATCGCCGACCAACCCAACCGTCAGACCATCTATTCGTCCGCACTTTTGTTGAATGGTGTAGGCATCGAGCAATGCCTGGGTCGGGTGTTCCCCCACTCCATCCCCGGCATTGACCAACGGCACAGGCAAGTCGCCCAATTTGGCCCGCTCCGCCTTAATCGCGTCGGCGGCAATACGAGCCGAGCCTTGCTCCGGGTGGCGCAGCACAATCACATCGCTATAACCCGAAAGCACCCGCACTGTGTCAGGCAGCGTTTCGCCCTTCGAGACCGAGCTAAACTGCACCCCCACAATATTATGCACCTCGCCGCCCAGCCGCTTCATGGCAATGCTAAAGCTGGCATCGGTGCGGGTGCTGGCCTCATAAAAAAGGTTCGATAGAATCTTACCGCGTAAGATGTCCGTCGAACCATTTTGCTCCTTCAACCGCTTCATTCGAGCCGCCACTTCAAATAATTGTTCCAGATCGGCTCGTGTGAATTGGTCTACTGAAAGAATAGATTTGCCGAGCCAATTCCCCTCAATTGCCTCAGTCATTTCTCGCGCCCGGTTTGCTAAAGTCAACATAGAAACCCCCTTTGTGATAAACCTCAAGTTAAAAATAAGACCCTACCGCTACCCGGTGGGGCCAAAACTTTGCCGTCCTCAAAAACTAAATTGCCTCGCAATGTCACCCAACGAACGCGCCCCCGCGCCTTCATTCCAGCGAAAGGTGTCCAATCGCATTTGGTGAAATAGCCGCTATCGCTAAAAATATATTCCTCATCCGGGTCAATTCCGATTTCGCCTTCGTCCGTCGGTAAGCCAAAAATTCGGCGCGGCGCGTGGGCCATCGCTTCTATCAAACGCGCTACTGTCAGGCCCGCTTTTTCCTGACGGGCGGCGCGGTACAGCAAACCGAAAGCCGTTTCCAGCCCCGGTACGCCAAAAGGCGGCGTATCGCTCTCTTTCTCGGCGCGGGTGTGGGGGGCGTGGTCGGTGGCGACTATATCAATCGAGCCATCCGCCAATCCCTGCCAGAGTGCGTCTACATCTGCCCCGGTCTGCAAAGCCGGACTCATCTTGCCAAACGGTCCTAAATTATCCGGCGCGGCATCGTCGCGGGTCAGGAAAAGATGGTGCGGCGCAACTTCGCAGGTGATTTTTACGCCGCGTGCTTTCGCCGCTTTTATTAATTCCAGTTCGCTTTTTTTACTTAAGTGACAAATATGGATTTTGCGGTTGTAAGCCGCCGCCAGCCCGATAACGGCGGCAACAATCGGCCCTTCGGCGTGGATGAGAATCGGTTTATCGGCAAACTGCGGAGCGGGAGGCCAGTTCTGAAAAACCGCCATCATTTCGGGCAAGCCACCGAAAACTAGCGGCCCGTGTGTCTCGCCCAGATAAGCTTTTAGTCCAGCAACCTGCGGCGCAACCTCGGCGTATTCGTTTACGTTAGTGGGCAGCGCCCCAAAATTAAAGCCGACATCGCAAACGATTTTGGCGGCGGCTAATTGTTGCTTTTCTTCCAGCGCGGCGCGGGTGATAGTTGGACGGGGAGTATTGGGCATATCCAGGAGAGCAGTATAACCTCCGGCTAAAGCGGCACAAGTTCCCGTAAAAAAATCTTCTTTGGCTTCGCTGCCCGGTTCGCGCAAATGCACGTGCGGGTCTGCCAGCGAGGGCAAGGTCATCAAACCCATAAATTAGTTTTGCACCTTAAAACCACAATATCGTTCAAGTAAAGCCAAATCTCTCTATGTGGGAGCGAGCTTCCGCTCGCGATTGTTCCCCTGCTACCCACAAATCGCGAGCGGAAGCGCGCTCCCACAGAGATTGATTTGGATAGTGTTGAGCTTAAATCAACTCTAACCCCAAATAATCGCAAACTTCCCCAAAGCGTTTTTCATTAATCGCGCCCGTTTTGCGGTAGCGCATCAAAAGCTGGCTGATGTTGGCGGCAAAATGCACCTTATAGCCATTCTGTTCCAACGTCTCGCTGCCGCCCTGTTGACGGTCAATCACCATCATCACATCTTCAACTTTTAGTCCGGCATGTTCCAGCGTAGCCAGCGCCTCAAATTTGCTATCGCCTCTGGATACTAAATCATCAATCAACAAAACGCGCTGCCCCGGTTGATAATCGCCGTCAATTTCAACGCCCAGCCCATAACTTTTAGTTCCCTTGCGCGGCGAAATCATGGGTCGCCCGTTCAGATGGCTGAGGATGGCAACAATAGGCGTGGCAGCGCTCGGAATATCCGCCATCACATCAAAAGTGAGCGGGCGGGAAATTTTGTCCAGCAGCGCCACAACATAAGCCAGCACCGCTGGGTACGAGCGCAGCAAACGTAGATTGATATAGATGGGAGAAAGGGGAGCATCGGGTTGGGTTTCGTGAAGCTTGATACGAAAAGCGCCGAACTTCACCGCCCCAATTTCAAAAAGCAAATCCGCCAGCCGTTCCTGCTCGGCCTGTGTCACTTCACTTATCGAAAGATTTAGCGGACTGAGGTCGTAATTTGCCAAAATTCCTTAATTTCACTTTCAGGTTAACGACGGACTCACCTGAGAGCGTATCATAGCGCCTCAAAGAATCCTTGTCAAGTTTTACCAAAATCGCAGTAGGAGGGGGCTGCGCCCTCGATTTGTCCCTTCACTAAGCACAAATCGAGGGCATAGCCCACATGCGTCAACCGAAGCCTTTTGGTTGAAATTGGTACAGCCGTGAAGAGCGCCCCGAAATAAATTTCAGGGCTGAGTCGTTCAAGTTAGCTCAAGCTAACTAAAATTCACTCTGGTAGCAACGCTATTTTCAACCATCTTCAGATGGTTTTAGCGACTTAGCCCTGAAATTTATTTCGGGGCGGATTTGCTATAGAGTTCAATTTCAGAAATAGCGCCGTAAATTAACGCGCATGAGGCATAGCCCCATCCTACACCGATTTTGCTACTTTGCAACCGTCCTGGCTTTTAGCTAATCTATTGCGGGATGCGCTGTCATAGATTACAATTGCGCTGGTGGAGTATAGCTGAAGGAGAATTATTTTGAGCTACCGAGTGCAATCTATAGATACCAGCTACGAAGCGGAACAGGCCCAAATCAAAGCGTTTCGTAGAAAAGGGGAAGCCGGGCGCGGCGACTCTATGCTTTCACTCACCCGCACTACTCGCTGGCTGGCCTGGAATAACCTCTTGAAACTTCGACCAGATTGCACCCGCCAGGAAGTAGCCCTCTTTTTCCTTGAGCTAAACTATGGTCAGGTACTGGCGCGAGAAGTTAAGATTTATTTTGAAAATAGAGCAAAGGCGGGCAATCCTGTTAAAGAGGAAAAACTATTGATTTCTGAAGAAATATTATCGGCCCTTATTCCAGTGGTAGATGTTTTTGAAGAACTTGGGATAGCTTATCGCATTGGTGGCTCGGTAGCCAGCTCAGTGCATGGTATTCCCCGCGCTACGGCTGATACTGATTTAGTCGCTAACTTCAAAGCAGAACACGTTGCACCTTTTGTAGCTCGTTTAGAAGACATGGCCCGGCAGGGATTTGAGTATGATTATTACATAAGCGAAGCGGCAATCCGAGAAGCCGTAGCCCGTTATTCATCCTTCAATTTGATACATCAGGAAACCGGGCATAAGCTAGATATATTCATCCTGAAACCTGACCAATATAACCAGGTTGAATTTAGCCGGGGAAAACTTGCGCCGCTTTCAAAAACCAATCCGCATCTTTTTTGGCTGACCACACCAGAAGATATTTTGTTACATAAACTTGACTGGTATAGAGCCTCGGACAATTCTCAAAAACAGTGGCTAGATATTCTAGGGGTGCTTAAAGTGCAGGAAAATCTGGATTTCGCCTATCTGGAAGAATGGGCCAAAAACCTTAAGCTAGTCGAACTTTTAGCCCAGGCCAAGAACGAGGCGGGTATTTCTTATTAGCAAACCAAAATTGGCCTTAGCATATGCTTGTTAAGGCCAATTTTGGTTTTGCACTTCAAATTCCTTATCTTCGCGAAGCCAAACAATTTGGCTTCGCTTTACCCCGCAAAAGACCCGGTGCTAAACTTCAAACTCCTTGTGGTCAACGCCCTCCATCCAATCGGGGCGCGGCGCGTTGTTGCCGTACCAATCTACGGCAACCTTCTCGCCTGTCCAGCTTAACTTGGCTTCAGTAAAATTCTGAAAGCCGCCCACATCGCCTTCCTGCTCGGCAGTCGGCTTGCCAATTTCGGGGTGCGTGCGGTAGAAACGCAAATACGAAAAACCCACGTTAAAGCTATTGAACTTCTCGACATCCGGCAAATTCTGTTCGTCGTTCATCGTTTTCTCCTTTCAAGAGACCTTAAAAGTCTATTAATTGTTTCAAATATAATTGAGCGTACTCTCAATTTTACAGCTAACCACATTGCAAAGCAAATGTAAAATCGAGCAAGGGAACGCCTTTTTAGTAAGCGTCCCGGCTTTAGACTTGCCAACCAGTTATTTGGACGGCGTTTCGCAAATCTTTAGTACCATCCACCACCACTATGTGTGCTTTTGAGTTCATAGATGCGTTTTATTTCTCCTGTTACGTTTCGTAAAATTTTTCACACTCATTAAAATGTTTCTTTGATTATTTAGACACAAGCATTTTCAAAAAGTCACATGTTCTTGTACTGGAAACACTTTGCAAAATCGGGTGAGAGTCAGGTTTTTGCAAAAACCTGGACGTGAACGTCCGGGTTGGCTTGGCCCTGGTGCAAAAAATTGACTCTCACCTTGCAAAATCGAACATATTTTCTATTGGGTTGGAAAGTGGTATAATTAAGAAGCAAAGACAGAACTATCCGAAAATTAGCTACTATTGAAATAATATAAATTCGTTTGAGAGGAAAAGCGATGGCGAAGGGGCAGCCGAAACTGGTCTATGTGTGCCAGAAGTGCAATTATGAGAGCATGAAATGGATGGGCAAATGCCTCGAATGTGGCGAATACAATAGCTTTAGCGAAGTAATTAAAGCCCCGCCGCGCCCTGGCTTGTCCCGTGCGGTTGGTCGCGCCATGAACGGTGCTGATAGCAACGGCGCGACTGCGGCAACCACCAACCGTCCGCAAAGTATTGCCCACATGGAAACCGAAAGTTTCAAACGCTTGCCCGTGCCAATTGGCGAATTTGACCGGGTGATGGGCGGCGGCATCGTGCCGGGTTCGCTAACGTTGATTAGCGGCGACCCTGGTATCGGCAAGTCTACTTTGCTGCTACAGGTGACGGCAGCGCTGGCCGAAACGCTGGGCATAGTGCTGTACGTTTCGGCAGAAGAATCAGCTAACCAGATTAAGTTGCGGGCCGAACGATTGGGTTTAGCGCCGGAACGCCTTTTTTTGCTCAGTGAAACGAACTTGAACGTGATACTGGATCATATCCAACAATTGCGTCCGGCGCTGGTAGTGGTTGACTCGATCCAGACGGTTTATCTGGCCTACAAAGACCGTAATGCAGGCGAAGAAGAATTGACTTACGGCTTTGGTTCGGGCTGGGGCGATGGCATGGGGTCGGAAATGACCGCCGCCGCCGGAAGTGTTTCGCAAGTACGCGAATGTGCCGCAACCTTGATGCGATTGGCGAAAAAGCAGGGCGTACCGATTTTCATTGTCGGTCACGTCACCAAAGAAGGCAATATCGCCGGGCCGCGTGTGCTGGAACATATGGTAGATACGGTGCTATATCTGGAAGGCGACCGCTTCCACCAATATCGTCTGTTGCGTGGCGTTAAAAACCGTTTCGGCTCGACCAACGAAGTCGGTGTGTTTGAAATGATGGGCGAGGGCATGGTCGAAGTTAGCAACCCATCGCAGGCGTTTCTGGCGGAACGGATGGACGGTGCGCCGGGTAGCGGGGTAGCGGTTACACTGGAAGGAACGCGGCCTATTCTGGTAGAAGTACAAGCATTATGCAGCCAGTGCTATACCGGGATGCCGCGCCGCACCGCCAACGGTGTAGATATGAACCGCCTCTTGCTCCTGACCGCCGTGTTGAGCAAGCGCCTCGGTTTGCCATTGGGCAATCAGGATGTGTATGTGAATGTAGTGGGCGGCTTGAAAATAGGCGAACCCGCCGCCGATTTGAGTGTCGCCGTCGCGATTGTCTCATCCTTTTTGGAAACCGAAATTGACCATAATACGGTGTTAATCGGCGAAGTTGGCTTATCGGGCGAAATTCGGATGGTCAGCCAGCTAGAGCGCCGTTTAGCCGAAGCCGCCAAGCTCGGCTTTAGCAAAGCAGTTTATCCTAAAAGCGCCACTGCCAATGGACGACCATTGAGCTTGCCACCCAATTTCAGCGCCCAGGGAGCAGCCACTTTACAGGATGCGCTAGAGTTTGCGCTCGTCCCCAAAGAAGATACCGATGGCAAAGCGTTGGGCCGCAGGTCGCGCAAACCAAACGCCGCAGCGCCACCGACAGCTAATAATGGTCAGCATAGAGGGCCGGAAGTAGATGAATTTGGCGACGATTTAACTATGCTGGGCGACGAAATCGAAATCAGCGACCTCAAAGATTTTTAGCTTTCCACATTGTCCACAAGGCGTGGATAATTAACCTGACTCACACAATTTCGGAGGTGATTTGGGCAAGCGCAGCTAAATCTTCGGGCCAATCCAAATCGAAAGCCAGACCAGGGCGACGACAGACAAAGGTTTGCACATCCGTCCGTGCTCGTAATGCGCCGAGATGCCGCTCAAAACTTTGTTCTCCAAAATAGTAGGTGAAATCAAGCAAATTAGCCGGACGCAAGAGCAGCGCGTTCGTGCCTTTATTATGGCGGTCTGGCGCAAGAACCGCCAGAGGTTGTACCGGGTCGCGTTGCAAATATTCCAACAAGCTCTCTAAATCTTCGGTTTCGAGCAAGGGCAAATCAGAAGGCAATATTATTATGGTGGAAGCTTCAAATTTTTCTTGACACCAACGTGCCGCCCGCGCTAACGCCAAATTCAGACGCGCATCGGTGGCAGTAGCCTCGTCTTCTTCTGCCAGGGTATAGCCGCTATATTCCTGGGCCAGTGTCAGCACGGTTGGGTCATTGCTAATAGTTACGAAACCAGCAATTTGTTCATGCTGAAGCAAAAGGTGCAGTAGTTTAAGGGTACGTTCTAATAATTCGGTTGCCAGAGTGCGACGCTGCTCGGCGCTCAAAACTGGGGCAAGACGCGATTTGGCTTCGGTCAAAATTTTTACCGGCACAATAACCCAGCAGCGCTCGTTTCTATTCAAAACTTCCACTTCTAATCTTCTTTCATTCTAACCCAGGACGTTGGTTAGTCATTCTGAGGTACGAAGAGGCTGAGATTTTTTATAACTCAGAATGACTAATCAAAGTTCTATAGCTATAACTCTTTTTGGCACGCGCAATTATATCACCTTCATCCTGTTTTCAATTGCAGATAGGATAAGCCTTATGTTATATTCAGAGGGCGAATAAAAAGACTCTAAGAGAAAGGAAGCTACCTGGTGGAAGTCATGGAAGAATATCGTGGGAAGCTTGAGAAATTACCAGTCGAAAAACTAAATAAACTGGTGGAACGCTACAAAACAACTATTACCAAATTAGAAGACCGCCACATGGAAGCCAGACAAGCTTCGATGATGGCAGTAGTAGATTACGTTGAGAAAGAACTGGTAAAAAAGCGCGAAGAACTAGCGCAAATTGAACAAATAATTACCGAACGCGAAAATTAACCATAAAAAAGGCGGCTCTGTTAAGCCGCCTCCCCTGATTAGTTATTGTCTTCCGCCGCTTCGTCACTCTCCTCCGAAGTTTTTCCGGCTTCTTCTTCGGCTAATTGGGCCGCCTGTTCCTGCCATTTGTCGCGGTCAATTCGCTCTTGCGCCACATCAATTTTTTGCGAAAGTTCTTCCGACGAAATTGCTGCCAACGCTGCATAAGTCGTAATGCCGCTCTCCTGTAAACGCTGATTAAAAACCTCGCCTATTCCAACAATCGGTAGAAAATCAGCAGGTGGCTGTTCTTTTTTCTTTCTGCTAACCCTGATAGTCGAGCCTTTGTTGGATTCGGCTTTTTTCGCAACCGAAGCAGGTTCGGATTTTTCCTCAGTAGAAACAGACTCAATGGTAGCTGGTTCAAATTCGGCCTGGGTAATATCCGGCTCAAACGTTTCAGAGCGGGGACTGGTCGCGGCAGCATCGGTTTCGGTAGCAGCACGCGGCTCGGTCGAACGAGTAATTTTAACGTTAGTAGCGGAAGCATCCCCATCAGCCTCCATTATTCCTTGCGGACGTGGGCCAGTCCGCCGGACAGAATATTTGGTTCTTTGCGGCACGTCGGATGGAGTTTCTACGACTGGCGGCTTTTCTGGTACAGCCGCCGCTAAACTCATACTTTTATTTTGATTGTTGCGCCAACGCCGCATCGCATAAGCGGCTCCTACCCCTAAAACTGCTCCTAATGTAAAACCCAAAACACGACGTTTCATTCTAATACTAACTCCTTTGTTTCTCTTTTTCCCAAACAATTGCCCCAGGTTATCGAGCCTGGGGCAATTATAGCAGTAACTGACGATTTCGGCTAATCAGCGTCCGGGCGAGGCAACTACCTTTGCTACAACAAAGTCAGTTGTGCCATCCTGGTTTACTCCTTTTTTCAAACTGTCTTTTTCTCCGACCAATATTTGAAGCATCACACCTTCGATTTCGCCATTACCCAATGCACGCACATAAAGCGTATCCAGCGAAGTTGACAATCCTAGCTGGCGTTGCTGCTGCCATTTTAGTTGTTTATCATCGAGAAGTTTGGCACGATAATATTGAATTATCGCGATGGGAGTCATAGGAGCGCTATATCGCTCTATCTTCTGCACTTTGACGAAGTAGCGCGGCAGAAAAGTCTCGGATTGGTTCTTTATATAATTGCTGGTGTTAATCGGATTGGAAACGCCGATTTTGCGTAATCCGGCGGGCAATGGCACGTTACCCATAGTAATAGTTTCGACGTTCACTGGCGCTTCTTGTATGTTGCTGCTGACAGTATTAAACGTCACGAAAGCAATTACCGCCAGACCAATTATCGGCAGTATCAGTGTAAGCATCACTCGTAAAGCCGTGCGTCGCAATTTGGCATAAGGGTCGCGATAGGTTGCGACTGGTTTCCTGATGGTGGCAATTTGAGTTGCCGCTTGTGGCTTGCCCGAAAAAGCCCGATTTAACAGCGAACCTTTATCCGCTTCTTCTGGCTTCTTTCTTTTAGGCATTTTAGGCAAAAGATTTTGCAACATGCTAAACCTGTATTTTAAATTTCTATAATTGAATAAATGTTAAAAAGTACGAGTTAACCCTTTTCATTATAACACCTTATTGCCATTGACCATAGTACCTTAGTATAGGAGAAAAGTAGTACAAATTGAACGGATTTTGAAAGAGGCAGAGGCGAAGCTAAAAACGGGTTTACCCTGCCCCATAAAGGCTGGTATACTGGTAAAGAGCAATAACGTTACATTTATAACATTATAGCTGGACTGGCAAACTGGTAGCGACAACGCTGCCAAATATTTTGAGGAGCTAGAGTAATTGAAGAAGTTGAATGAAAACCAGCAAACTGAAGTATCAAAGTCTGCTGGAAACGACCCTAAATCTATTCCTAATCAATGGAGCAAAAGTGAAGTAAAGCGTACTTTTCGCCTGGATGTAACGGCAGCGATGCTTTTTAGCGCTTACGCCGTAGTAATTGCCACGTTTCCGGCAGTATTGGTACGGCGCGAAGGTGCGCCAAGCTGGGTAGTATCGCTGGTAATCGCTGCGCCTTCGATTGGTAGTTTTAGCGCTATTTTCTGGTCGCGCATCACCGAAAAAATGTCGCGGATGCGCGTGATGTTAATCGGCGGCGGATTGGCCCGCTTATCAATGTTACTAATGCTGCTGGCTTTTAATCCAATAATTTTTGCGTTGGTAATGGTCTTGACAAGCATATTAGAAGTCTCGAAATCGCCCGCCTACGCCGCCATTATGCAGCAAGTTTACCCGAACCATCGCCGCAGCGAACTTATGAGCAAAGTACGGGTGGCAATCAGTATTGCCTCTATTCTGGCGGCGGCAGCGATTGGTCAATTGCTTCAGGTAATTGATTTTCGTTATGTCTTTGCCGGGGCGGGACTACTTGGAGTAGTTTCGGTGCTGGTCTTTAGCCGAATTCATTATTATGGCATACCCAGCAAGCGTCCGCCAACCCCGCTTAAAAAAATGCTGCTGATTCCGCGCACCGATAAACGCTACGGCGCATTTCTGGCCTCGACTTTTATTGTCGGGTTTGCTAACTGGATGGGGTTGGCGGTTTACCCAATAATTGCAGTTGATGAATTACACGTCACCAATTCGTTTTATGGTATTTTGGGCGCTATAACCAGTGCCGTAGCAATTGTTTTTTATTTTATCTGGGGGGCCTATAGCGACCATCACCATCCCATAGTGGTAACTTTTATCACTTTTGTGCTGGCGATAGTCAGTTTTGTAGTTTACCTAATTGCTTCCGACCCCCTCTTTTTAATTATT
>JBBQXW010000234.1:0-11737 GCA_038209275.1 Chloroflexia bacterium
CTACTGGCCTTATTTTGATGTTAACCACAGAAGCACGGATAATCTGCCAGTGATTCTACATCAATTTGCGTACCAAATCAAGCGAACCAGACCACCATTTTTCATATTAATTTTGAATGGGTTGTGCCTTTGCGCTGCGATGGGCTATCCATAGCGCTCCAAAGTTGCATCTAGGGCGGTTGCAAAGTCACAAAAATCCATTGGCGGAGCAATGTCCTACGAATTTGGGACTTTGCAACCGCCCTGAGTTGCATCAGGTTCGCCTTGTCATGTTTAGCCCTAGCTGATAAACTAAGGTGATGAATAAATTGAGCTTGTAACACCTTCATTTATACTTAGAGTGAAGCCAGGAAACTTTATTTTTAACTTTGGGAATTTTTTTGCAAAAAAATTCCCAAAGTTATAAATGACCAAATATAGAGAGGAAGTAGCAATTGATGGGTTATCGTAATGATGAGGCACAGCGTAGCGGACGCGAGGCGCTCAGTGGTCAACGATTGGCCTTTATTGGCGGCGGTGTGATGGCCGAGGCCATGATTGCCGGGGCGCTGGAAAAGCGGTTGGTCGAATCGAGCCAGATTTTCGCCAGCCATCCCCGCAGCAAACGGGCCGATGAACTAATGGCCCGGCATGGTATTCAGACTACCACCTCGAACGTGGATGCGGCCCGCGCCGCCGACATTGTTATTCTGTGCGTCAAGCCGCAGCGCCTCAAACCGATTTTTAATGAACTGGTCGGCAAAATCAGGCCGGAGCAATTGCTCGTTTCTATCGTAGCCGGAGCGACCTCGGCGGCTATTTCCAGTCGCCTCGACCACCCTGCCGTCGTGCGGGCAATGCCTAACACTCCCGCCCAGATTGGGCAGGGCATCACGGTCTGGAGCAGCACCGAAACCGTAACCGAGGCTCAGAAGCAGCAGGTACGGGCCTTGTTGAGCGCATTGGGCGACGAGATGTGGTTTGAGGAGGAGCGGTTTGTAGATATGGCAACTGCCATCAGTGGTACTGGCCCGGCCTACGTGTTTATGGTCATGGAAGCGCTGATTGACGCTGCCGTCCACCTGGGTTTTAGCCGCCAGGATGCGCGGCAACTGGTAATAAAAACCTTGCTTGGTTCGGTATTATTTGCCCAGGAATCGGAAAAGCACCCGGCGGAACTACGCAATATGGTGACATCGCCCAACGGAACCAGCGCCGAAGCGCTCTACCAGCTTGAAAAAGGCGGAGTACGCACCGTCTTTTCCAAAGCCGTCTACGCCGCCTACCAAAAAACCAGCGTTCTGAGCGAAATGATTAACAAAGGGTAAAGTTTATTCTAACCAGATGCAGTATTCTCGCTGTACTCGCGCCAATGACAAACTGGTAAATTGGCCTCATGCTTGAGACTGATTTTCTTTAAGTTTTGAAAATTTTTGCGAAAATTTTCAAAACTTAGAATTGGCTGGGTTTTTAGCGTTATCCTTAACAATCCCCCTGGCTTTAGCTATGGGGATACGTGGCGAAGCCACCCAATAAATCTTTAGAGAAAAATGGCTCTTTTCCCTAAAAGTATTGATATTTATAATATGAGAAAAAGTTTCAAGTACCGCTTGTACCCCGGCAAGAAACAATTGCATAACCTTGAATACACTTTGGAAGAATGTCGCTGGCTGTTCAATGAAACTTTGGGCTATCGTAAAAATGCCTGGGAAACCGAGCAGCGTAATGCCAACTGGTATGAGGCCAAAAGGCGTATCCCACTGCTTAAAGAGCAAAGGCCATCGCTTAAACAGGTTCACTCTCAAGTCCTTCAAAATGTAACCGAGCGGGTAGATTTGGGGATGCAAGCTTTTTTCCGTAGGGTTAAGGCGGGTGAGAAAGAAGTGGGCTATCCCCGTTTTAAGGGTTTTGGACGTTACGATAGTTTCACCTATACTCAAACAGGCTTTAAGCTGGATGGCACTTGCTCTAAACTGGAACTCTCTAAAATTGGTAAGGTCAAGCTGGTGCTGCATCGCCCGCTAGCGGGTGTGGTTAAAACTGTAACAGTTACCCGTTCGGCTACGGGCAAATGGTACGCTTGCTTCTCGTGTGAAGTTGAGCCGAAACGCTTGCCTAAACTTGAAAGCACAGTCGGCATTGACGTTGGGCTGAAAACCTTTGCCAGCCTGAGTGACGGCCAAGAGATTGAAAACCCCCGCTTCTTTCGTAAGGAAGAAAAGGCACTGGCTAAAGTCCAGCGTAAATTTTCTAAAACTGAGAAGGGTACTAGAGAACGAGGGCGGCGGCGCAAGGTAGTTGCCAGAGTGTATGAGCGAACCCGCTTCAAACGGGATAACTTTGCTCATCAAAACAGCCGAAGAATTGTCAATCAATTCGGAATTATCTGTGTGGAAGATTTGAACATCAATCGGCTGAACCAACTTCACACCCTTGCCAAAAGCATTATGGACGCGGCCTGGTCGGGCTTTTTCACTATGATACGAGCCAAAGCGGCACCCAAAGGGTACCCGGCTGGGCGCGTGTTCATTGCGGTAAATCCGGCCTATACTTCGCAAACTTGCTCTCGGTGTCAAGTCAGGCGTTTGAACAAGCTGACTTTGGTCGATAGGATATTCGATTGTCCTGAGTGCGGTTTGCAGCTTGACCGTGACCTCAATGCCTCTCTGAATATACTTGCTTTGGGATTACAAAGCATCGGTAATCAATCCGTAGATGCCCCGGCCTTTAGGCCAGGGGAGTAGTCACAAGCAAGCCTGAGTGAGCTAGTGAGAGGAAGTGGGGCCAGGGTAACACGCTACATCGGGCTGGCGAAAGTGAGGTTGGGAAACTTGCTGAAGGGAGCAGGGACGAATTTGAAGCGGGCGGCGAAATGGCTGGCAGGGATAAGACCAGTAGCAACGCGAGCGAGAGGGTTAAGGAGCCGGGGAATGTAGGAAGAATAAAGCCAGGTAAGGGTCTGTCAAAAGGAAAAAGGCGAGAAAAGGAATAATCCCACCACTATTTAGGGTTAGCCCAAACCAGTAAGCCAACAGTAACATTTATGTCCGAAATTTTGAACTGTTTTGTGGGTAAGAGTCAGGCCTTTAGCCCCAGGTGGACTCTACTAGCCTCCCGATTTCAAGCTTAATGCCTCAACTTGATGCGGAACAGTGAAGCGCACACACCTTTTTGACCCATAACAAAGCTTTTAGCTAAACAAGAGACAATAATGTCCGAAAACACTTCTCAACCTAATACCCAACCTGATGATACACCCACTAGCCCCGAAGCTGACACCCAACCCCAACCTCCCACATTGCAGAACCAATCTATGCTTCTCCGTCCTCCGTCCTCCGTCCTTTTCCTTCTCCTTCTCCTCGCTTTGGCTATGCGTTTGTTTCGGCTGGATTATCGCAGCGTCTGGTACGATGAAAGCTTTTCGATAATTCTGGCGCGGCAGGATATTGGGACGATTATTAATGGCACGGCCCACGACTACCACCCGCCGCTTTACTATTTGCTCCTTTCGGGCTGGATGAAAATATTTGGCGACGGCATTTTAGCCACCCGGTTACTTTCAGCTATTTTGGGGGTAGCAACCGTGCTGTTGGTCTACTGGCTGGCGAAGGCGCTGTTCGGGCCAAAGACCGCGCTACTGGCGGGAATTATCGCTGCTATCGCGCCGTTTCAGATTTTGTATTCGCAGGAAGTCCGCATGTACAGCCTGCAAGCTTTGTTGGGGGCGTGGCTGGCGCTGGCTTTCTACCGGGCCTGTCGCCGGGACAACCGGGTGGAGTGGGCGTTGTTTGGGCTGGCGGCTATTTTAGCGCTGTACAACCTGTATTTTTCGCTGTTCGGGCTGGCGGCGCTCGACTTGTTTTTTATTGGGCTGATGCTTTACCAATGGCGAGTGCGCCGTATTATCGAAAAGGGCAAGATTTGGCGCTGGTTTATTACTAATCTGATGGTGGGGTTGCTTTATTTGCCCTGGCTTTTTGTTTTGCTGGATCAGGTTGGACGGGTCAAAAAATCGTACTGGATTGCCGCGCCCAACCCGCTCGAAATTTTCCGGCTGGTGGACGTTTTTCTATATCATGCCACCAACCTGACTGTCGAGCCGCCTTTTGATTTGGTCGGGCTACTGCTGGCGGTTTTCTTGCTGGTTTTTATGCTACAAAGCATCCGCTTTCGGTTGCGGCGGGGCGACAAAGGGCGCACCCGGCGTTCGCTCGAAATCGCCCTGATGCTGACCTACTGGCTCGTGCCAGTTGTGCTGGTGCTGGTGCTTTCCTATCTGTTTACGCCGCTTTATCTGGAACGCAGCCTGATTGCCTTTGCCGTTCCCTGCTATATTTTGCTGGCCCGTGTAGTGACTACGGCTCGCCGTCCGAATTTATGGCCTTTGCTACTCGTTCCGGCACTTGGATTGGCCCTCGTTTCGCTTTATTTTTACTTTTTTAGCGAAACTTTCACCGTTCATTACGATGCGGCGGCGGCTTCCAGCTATATTAGCCAAAATTACCGCTCTGGCGATTTGGTAATTCATACTAACAAACTGAGTTACTTGCCCTTTGTTTACCTCAAAGCGCCGGGTCAACAATTGGTTGTCCCCGAAGAACCGGGCAACCCGCACGACGACCTTTCGCCCCAGACCCGGCAAGCGATTGGATTAGAATTTACACCAATAGAGCAAATAGCAACAAAATTAGGGCCGGATAGCCGCCTCTGGCTGGTGCTGACCCCGCCTCAGCCCGGTCAAACCGATTATCAGGAGCGCATTGTAAAAGGCTATCTGGACGGACGCTACCGTTTGATTAGCTCAAGGACGTTCTATGGCTCAACCATTTTCCTTTATCAGTCTACTAGCACTTGAATATCAGGCACTAACTACTTGAATTATGTGAAGTTAGGCTTTATACTATACATAATTAATGACTACCGGGGGTAATTGACCGTAGGGTTGCTGTTTGGATTAAAGCAGCGAACAAAGGAAGGAAAAGGTCGTGCAGCCGGATAAAGAGGACTTGAAACTTCGAGATGAAGCGATTGAATTGGCCGATAGCGGCGATACCACCAGGGCCGAGCCTGTTTTGCGGTCATATGCCAAACGTTATCCCGATGACCTCGACGCGCTGGCGTGGTTGGCTTTGTGTGTAACTCCCGCCGAGGCAGTTAGTATAATGGATCACATCCTGGCCCAGAAACCCAATGCTCAATATTTTCGGGCTATGCGGGCGCAGTATGCGCGGTTAGCGGCTTCTACTCCTGCGCCATCGAGTAAATCTCCCGAACCAATTTCTACAAATTCAGCCTATCCTTTTGCTGTCCCCGTGCCAGCCGAGCAACCAGCGTCACGTCCCGCCGAGCCGGTAGTGGTGCAGGAACTGCCGCCACCCGAAGCAATTAATGATACTGCATCTACGCTTTATCCCTACACCGTCTTCGGCAACTCTACCGAGCCTGAAAATGATAGACCAACAACGCCAGCCGTTGCTATAGCTGAAAGTGTTGCAGAGAATGTCACTTCCGCCGCCGATAGCACCCCGGCTGCCCTGCAAAATGGTGCAAGCGCCGCAACACCTCTGGATATAGATAATAGCCCGGTTTCGATTTCGGAACTGCTGCCCGATTTCGAGGCGTTGTCCGATAGTGCCGTGATTATTCCGCCGCCGCCCCCGCCCGCCCCACCCCAGGTTGAACCGTTGCCCGTGCTTGACCCGAACGATTGGCTGGCTCGCGCCGGAAGTGAAGCGCGCCAAAATCCTGAATTTACCCAGGAAGCTAATCAGCCGCTTTTCGGCTTTATTGATTTCTTGAACAAATTGAGCTGGCTCGACCCGGCTCGTCACCCCGACGGTACTTTTGTGGAGGAGGCCGACCAGCGCGCCCGCTATAATCAGGGGTTAGTGCTGGTGCGAGGCAGCCTGGGCGATTACAAAAAACTGGCTCAGGCGGCCCAGCTTTTCCAGCAGTGCCGTCCGCCGCTTTGCTTTGCCGGGGCTTGCGAGGCGCTGGTTAGCGCCAGCTACGTCCATGACCGCTTATATAATCCGTTTGGGCTGGTCTACGCCGTATTCTGGGCTGACCGCGCCTTGATGCTTGACCCTTTCAATACCGATGCACTGGTGGCCCGTTCCGAAGCAACCGTCCGTTCGCGCTGGCGTTTGCTGGCCGATATTACGGTAGACCGATTGCGTTTGCTTGCGCCGACTCATCCCCGCCGCTATGCCATAGATGGCTGGTACGAATATTTAGCGGGTAGTCCGCGCCGTGCTGCCGAGCTACTCCGACTCGCTATCGAAACCGCCCTTACTCCAACCGAAAAAGAACTCTGTACCAACATGCTAAACATAGTCGAACCGCCCGTCGCCCAGCCGACTACCAGCCAATAAGAAACTATCCCGTTAGGGGTTTAAAGGCAATACCATTCAAATAACTTCTGTAGGAGGGGGCTGTGCGCTCGATTTGCGGGTAGCGTCAGGTCAAAAATCGAGGGGGCAGCCCCCTCCTACCGCGATTTTGCCCTTATTTGAACGGTATTGGGTTTAAAGGGGTAAACCCTGAAAATTGGGCGCAATGAATTGTGTCCCTACCGAGATTAGTATAGGTATAAAATAATGAAAGATATAAATTACTATAATACATTTATCCAAGTAGCCGACGATAGCCCCGCCGCTAACTCTAGCGTGCCGGAAGCAAAGGGCGAAAAGAAAACCATGGCAGTTTTGCAATACGAAATGATTGCCAAAAATCCGTATAAATACACCCAGGAAGATATTTTGTTTGAAACGTTCGCCGATTATAACAGGATTCCGGCAGAAGCCCGACCCGCCGAACGCGAAAAGTTTTTCTCCAAAGGACAGGCGTGTTTACGGGCATCGGCCCTGGGAAAACGCTACGGCTGGGGCGTTCATAACGATGCGGATGGCAAAGTAGCCCTGTACCCGGTTGAATCCGACGAATACCAGCAATTCGCCGAAGATAGCAGCCTCAAGCACCTGAAGGCGATGCGCTCGAAACGAGCCTGATAGAAACAAAAGCTAACAAAATTGGCCCACCGAACTGTTCGGTGGGCCAATTTTGTTAGCTTTTGTTATTGCGATAGACCTTTTGGTTGGGTAACTGTTACTGTAACTGCCTTTGGCTCAGGACGACTCAGCGCCCGCGAGACCCAAAAGGAAATAAACAGCATCGAGACTGTTGTCACCACAAACACCACTCGCACATCAATCGTTGCCGCCAAAATTGCGCCGGTAATTGGCCCGGCAGCCATGCCGATTGAAGTAATACTTTGGGTTACGCCGTAAGCTGCACCCCGGCGGTCTTTCGGTGTAGCCTGCCCGATGATAGCGTTAGCCGAGGGTACAATTCCGCCGATAAATAGCCCGGTCAGCCCGCGCAAAAGCAATAACTGGAATGTGTCGGTGACAAATATTTGCGGAATACAAACGATGCCAACGCCCAGCGTGCTAAACATCAAAATGCTGCGATGCCCCAGTCTATCGGAAAGCCGCCCGGCTACCACTGCCGAAATTGCGGCGGTGAACCCGGCCAGACCAAAAATCAACCCGGTAATCGAACTAACGCCCATTCCAGCATTTTTCAGCACCCCACCCGGCAAACTCTGGACGAATACTGGCAGCACTGGCAATAAAATAATGCTGCTGAATTGCACCAATGCCAGAATAACTGTCATCGTCATAAATTCTTTGTGGCCCATAAACTGTCCGAAATTGTGTATTAATGCCTTCGTGCGCGATTCGCCTACCTTGCGCTCGGCTATTTGCGGGGTAAAATTCTCTTTTATCATAAAGAAAACCAGGCCAACTGCTAGAAACATAAAGCCGGAAGTAATTAAAAAAGCCGGGCGGTAGCCCAGATGTTCGCCCAAAAAGCCGCCAATGAGTGGCCCAACCGATTGCCCGGCGAAAACCGCCGTCTGCATCAGACCCAAACTGTAGCCCATCCGCTCACGCGGCGTAATCGTCGCTACTAGCGCCACCGCCGCCGTCACGCTTCCGGCGAACGCACCTTGCAGAATGCGTAATCCAAAAACCTGCCAGACCTGGGTAGTGAACGAAAGCAGAAAAACGATTATTCCACCCGCCAGCATCGAGCGTACCAGCATAGATTTGCGCCCATAGCGATCAGATAGCGCCCCCCACACCGGGGATATTACCGCCATCACCACAAAGGAAAGCGAGACCATTACGCCTGTCCAAAGGGCCGCTTCTTCTTTATTCGGTACGCCCAATTCTTGAATATACAACGGAATAAACGGCAAGGCGCTGCTAAAGCCAATCATCACCAGCATCTGGGCCAGCCAGGTTATGTACAAATTCTTTTTCCACGACTCCATTAACACTCTCCTCCTGTTTTTTTTATCCTACGGTGCCTAACTTCTAGGAGCCTAACCTTTATTTTAAAAAATTTTACTCAAGGTTACTTATTAATCGGCTTAAATAACCCCGCAACATTTCGACTTCCGCCGGGCTAAAACCCGCCGTAAGGCGGACATTTACGGGCGTAACCACCTCGGCGATGCGGCGCTGCCCCAGTTCGCGCCCTTCCTGGGTCAGGTATAACTCTTTTACTCGTGCATCTCCTGCCGAAAGCTGGCGTGTCAGCAAGCCGCGCTTTACCAGACCATCCACAATCCCGGTCAGGGTCGCCGATTCTATGCCCATGCTCTCTTGAATAGCGCGCTGGCTCAAACCATCCTGATTCCACAATTGTCGCAAGACATCCCACTGCGCTCTGGTCAAGTTAAAGTGGGAAAGCGTTTCTTCCAAAGTTTTTTGGGCGGCCAAATGCGCTTTCTTGAGCAAAAAGGCAATCGTTGGCGCAACCGCCGCCGGATTTAACTTTTCATTCAAAATCGGGGTAGTCTGCGGCGCTTGCTCGGCTGCCCCTTTTTCTGTTTCTATCTTTTCTATTTCTAACATCAGTACTTTCAGCTATTTCAACGGGTAAATTCTCTAGGTACCTAACAATTCTATTATACTCCTATCGTCAATATCGCTTTCTCTATCGTTATCATACCTTGAGCGAATATTAGAGCAATCTCGCCCAACGACCACCCGCGCTGCCTAATGATGTGTAAAATTTTTGCAAAAATTTTACACATCATTAGGCAGCGCGGGTGGTCATTAAGTTGAAGTAAATTTTCGCGAAAATTTTCTTCAACTTAATGACCAGTGAATAGTTATCAGGTGAAAATTTTTTGCTAAAAAAATTTTCACCTGATAACTATGGGACAGGAACAGGAAAAATTGCTATAATAAGCTCATGATAAATCAGGAAGATGGTTTTGTAGATTCGCATGTGCATTTGCTACCGGGCCGATTAGCCGAGAAGATTCGGGCGTTTTTTGACCGACATATTAGCGACCAGTTGGCGTTCCCGCTAGACCATACTATTGTACTAAATACCCTGCACGAGGCTGGGATAAAGACGGTCTGGTCGCTGCCCTACGCCCACAAAGCCGGGGTAGCGGAGGGCATGAACCAATCGAGTGCTGATATTGTGAAGGAACAAGCCGCTCACCCGGTGACAATCGTGGGCGGAGCCACCGTGCATCCGCAGGATAGCGACCCGGCAACCATCGTTCAAGAAGCGCTGGATACACACGGTTTGCGCGTCTTGAAATTGCATTGCTCGGTGGGCAATTTTTTGCCGGACGACCCCCTGCTCAACCCAGTCTGGGAACTGGTTTCGGTGCGCCGGATGCCAGTGATTATTCATGTTGGTCACGCCGTTTCCGGGCATACGCTCGGTGAGGAATTAGCGCCAGTCGAGCGAGTAGCCCAGAATTTTCCCGATGCGCGGATTATTATTGCTCACTGCGGGCATCGGGCCGGGCCGCAAGTGCTGGATATGGTTGAGCAATACCCCAACATTCACGCCGACCTGACCCCGGTTGTCAGAGAATTAGTCATGCTACCCGCCGCACGAGTAGAGCAACTGGCCCACAAACTGCTTTTCGGCAGCGATGCCCCAAACACCGCCCTCACCATCCAGCAATGCCTCGATCACATCCGCAGCTTTAACCTGTCTCCTGCTTCAGAAAGCGCCATCATGGGCGACACTGCCCGCCGCCTGTTTAGTCAAATTATCCTGAAATCATATTGAGTAATAGTATTAAAGTAATAGTATTAAAGTAAGGCTAGATTCTCCATAAAAGCAAGCACAGGCTCAATAATAGCATAATCAAAAGAAACCATGACTCAAAATCCACTTCTAGGTTCAGAAGAAGGCTTCTTTTGGTACTATTTTTAAATAGTACATCTAACTAACCACAATCTCCGAATCGGCTATAGATTCCACTGGTTTCTTGTGGTATAATACATAGCGTATAGCTAATTATTAGCTATTAACTTATTTGAACTTATCCAAAAGGCGTTATACTATTGCGCTGTCGCAGGAGTTTTAGCATGTATTGCCCCAGTATTTTCAGGAAATATTTTCCTCAGTTTGTAATGGCCCTTTCTGTTGCCGCATTATTATTTAATTTTTTAACGATTGTAGTTAAAGCCGATGCCCCTGCCAGTGGCACGGGCGACGAATGGATTGCCACACAGCATCGCAGTGACGCTTGTGTGCTGGCGGCGGTTGCGACCAATCTCAACTATGTTTCGGGCGGCTATAACTACACTTCCGCCGGGCTGGGTCTGGCCTATCGGCTCAAATTTGGCAACGAAAATTGGGCGCAGGATGGCAATACCAGCCACGAAGCCCAAATGCTGGCGGCAGACGCGGGTTTCAAGGTTTCGTTTGGACGAATGAGCGAATGGGGCGATGTTGCAGCTCTTAAATATTTGGCCTGGGCCAAACGCTACCCGGTAGTTTTCCTCAATGGTTCACCCCAACACGCCGTGGTTGTACTGGAACTACTTAACGAGAATACTTTGCGGATTGCCGACCCCTGGACGGGTAAAAGCTACGAAGAACAGGCCGATAGTTTTTATGTCAAGCTAGAGCCGATGAAGTGGTACTTCTACGCTCAGTTATAATATTCGGGGAAAATTAGACTTCTTTGGCGTGGGCGAGGCTGCTGGCGATTAGTTCGCGGATATGTTCATCCACCAGGGAATAGCGCATACGCTGGCCCTGTCGTTCGGCCCGCACAATCCGGGCCGAACGCATCAGCCGCAACTGGTGGCTGACCGCCGATTGAGTGACACCTTGCCCGCCATTGTTCAAAAGGGCAACTAAATCGTGGACACATAAATCGCGCTGCAATAGTGCCACCATCAGGCGCAAGCGGGTCTGGTCGCCCAGCAACTTGAACAGGGCAGCCATCTCATTGTAAGCCTCAGCTTCCGGCAAATGCTGGGCAATCAAGTTTATTTCCGATTGGTCAACCGCATCGCTCAGACAAAATTCGTCTTGAGCTTCCGCCGCTACTACTTCCTGTATCATTTACTACCTCTACCTGGCATATTCTAAGGATGAACCGCCAAGACACAAAGAACGCCAAGATTTTTAGTTATATTTCCCGTCTTCTAAAACATACGCTGAGTAATTACAAATTTTAACTTGACGAGAAGCAACAAATAGATGTTCAGCTCTTCCCATTCGCCAAATTATAGAGGTAGCGTCGGAGCGTGTCAATAAAGTTCAAAGTTCAAATTTCAAACTCATGGTTCGCTAATATTTAGATGAGGTTTAGCTAGTAAATTAGCTAATTGCTCATACAGTTGCAATGGCAACCCTAATAATTCTAATATTCGTTTTTGTAATGGCGAAAGGTGTGTCAAATGTCCTTCCTTACCAC
>JBBQXW010000235.1:0-11619 GCA_038209275.1 Chloroflexia bacterium
CCGCCAGTTTCGCCGGATTGGTGTGCGCCCGGTTGTTCAGACGATTGTTCTTTGGGCGGAACTTCGTTCACGATTTCAGCAGTTAGTTCTGCCGCGCTAGTCTGGCCCTTCAAGTGCTGCTCGGTAGCATCGGTACGCGGATGACCCCCGCCCCGCTCTTGCACGGCTTCCTGAATAGCGCCACTGCGGGTATCGGCAACCGCAATACCGCTAATTATCGGCGGTTCAACGTTCGGATTTGGGTTCTGATTCGAGGCTGGGTTGGTATTGGTATTCGGGCCGCGCTGCTCTGAGCTTGCGCCAGTTCCACCACCGCCGCCACCAGCATTGCGGTTGCGATCTCCGCCGCCACTATACCCGCCGCCGCTATAGCCACCAGCACCGCCACCACGATTTCCGCCGCCGCCAGCACCACGATTTCCACCGCCGCCAGCACTGCCGCCACCGCCACGATTGCGGTCTCCACCGCCACCACCAGCACCGCCGCCACCGCGATTGCGGTCTCCACCGCCACCACCGCCACGATTGCGGTCTCCGCCACCGCCAGCACCACCACGTTCGTTCCGGCGACCACCCCGGTCACGGTCTCCACCGCGCTCGGAATAGCTGCTTTGTTGCGGTACGAAAATGCTCAGGCGCTGCTTGGGCGCAACCACGACTTCGTTGCTAGGGCCAAGACCAAAACTGGCAATCGGCTTGCCACGCTTGATTTCTTCTTCGTCGCGAATCTTGAGCTGGAGCAACGCTTCGATAGTAGCGCGCACCGCGTTGACCGGGTTGTTGTTGCCGAGCGATTTGCTCAACACGTCTTTGATACCCGCCGCTTCCAGTACGGCACGCACACCACCACCGGCAATTACACCCGTACCGGGCGAGGCCGGACGAAGCATTACTCGGCTTGCGCCAAAGCTGGCGGTAATCTCGTGCGGAATAGTGCGGTTGTCAATCAAGGGAATCTCGATCAGGTTTTTCTTGGCATCGTCGCTGCCCTTGCGAATTGAGTCCGGCACTTCCCCGGCTTTACCCAGGCCCGCGCCGACGTGTCCTGCCCCGTCACCCACGACTACTACTGAACTGAAGCTAAAGCGTCGTCCACCCTTGACCACCTTTGCCACGCGGTTAATCTGGACTACGCGCTCTTCTAAATTCAGTTTGCTTGCGTCAATTCTTGCCATTAAATTTTGCGCTCCTTAAAATTGCAAACCGGCTGCGCGTGCGCCCTCGGCTAACGCCTTAATCCGCCCGTGATAAATATAGCCTGCCCGGTCAAACACTACTTTGTCAATACCTTTTTCTTTGGCGCGCTGCGCGATGGTCTGTCCAACCAGCTTGGCCTCGTCAACTTTGGTATTTTCGTCGCTAATCTTGCCTTTGGTTTCAGTCTCCACCGTGCTGGCAGCCACCAAAGTATACCCCAAATCGTCGTCAATAATCTGGGCATAAATATGGCGGGCGCTGCGGAAGACGTTGAGGCGCGGACGTTCGGGCGTGCCGTAAACTTTGGCCCGCACCCTAATCTGCCGCCGCTTGCGCGGACTCAATTCTCGTCTGATTCGTCGCATCTTCTTCTAATTAACTCCTGAAAGCTATCCCCAGCTTTGGTTACTAGGGAAGCTTGCTTTTAATTTCAAGCCATTTCGTCAATTCGGCATCCTGCTGCAAATACCCGGCTGAACGCAATGCTTCGATAACGTTCAGTCTGTTTTTCAGGTTGCGTAATTGTAGTATTTCTTCAATCGGGCGCGTTTGCCAGTTACTTGCCATTTTGGTCACTTCTTCAAGTGAGCCTGTCAACCGCTTGAAAAACCACTCCTGGGTTGCTTGAGGGTCTAAGACGGGATGACCAGCAACTACACCAAGTTGATTTATCATTGCTACAGAAAGCATTTTAGCCGAGCAGTCAGTACTATTACTATTCGGATATGCTCTATCTTCCAGATAATCGTATACCTGGATAGCAACTTCGGCCCATTGCAGTTTCTTTTCGGACACAGTTTCTTTTCGGGCTTTAGAGTTGGCTACTTCAGCAATGCCCAGCCACCAGTTATAATCGTTGGTGACAAGATTATTGCCGGATTGTACACTCTTTAGCCACTCCAGAATTTCACCAGGTTCTTGCTTTAGTAATTCGTTTACAGAAGTAGTCATATTGCACCTCACTTCTACAAGAACCTGATACCCAGTTTTTCAAAAGAAGCTTTGCCCAGTTCGACGCTTGCTTCGTCAGGTTGATAGTGACCGCTATAGTTAGTGATGCTAATTCCGTAGAATTGCCCTGACAGGCTGCTGATTTCTGCTTCACCAGCCGCCTGTACCGGCTTTCCTTCGGTCAACACTGAGTGAGCTATTTCAGTAGTTCCAATCCACTTGACGACTACTACCAGTTCGCCCTGCTCAGTTATTACCCATTTTAGCGTACCAGCATTAGCAACTACAGCAAATTCACTATCAACATCTGCAATGCGGTTAAGCGTTTTTGGTTTAACGCCGATTGCTTTAGCTTGCGCCATTTCTCTGGCTAATTCGTCCGGCAATTTATTGTAGAACAAATCAGCCATTCAACTACACACAAACTAATTTTTTTACTTCTTACCAGCTTTACCAGCTTTACCGGCCTTGCGGCGGATAATTTCACCGGCGTAGCGGATGCCTTTGCCTTTGTAGGGTTCGGGCGGGCGCATCGAGCGAATACGGGCAGCTTCCTGACCGACTTCCTCTTTGTTGATGCCCTGCACGTTAATTTTGGTCGGGCTATCTACCCCAAAAGTAATTCCTTTGGGCGGCTCTAGCCGGATAGCGTGGCTGTAGCCAAGTAGCAGCACCAGCATATCGCCATCTTTGAGCGCACGATAGCCAACACCTGCGATTTCCATATCGCGACGGTAGCCAGTGCTAACACCCGTAATCATATTATCGAGCAGCGTGCGGCTCAAGCCGTGCAATGAGCGGTGCTGATTCGATTCGCTGGGGCGCTGTACGCTGATAGTACCGCCTTCCTGCCCGATTTTCATATCGGGGTGGAATTGGCGTTCCAAAGTGCCTTTCGGCCCTTTGACTACTATCGTATTATCTTCGCTGACCTTGATTTCAACCCCTTTTGGCAGCGTAATGGGTTTGCGTCCAATTCGAGACACTTCTCGTTCCTCCTCTTACCAGACGTAGGCCAGCACTTCGCCACCAAGACCTGCCCGCCAAGCCTGTCGCCCGGTCATTACCCCTTTGGAGGTACTGACGATGGCGATACCCAAACCGTTCATTACTTTGGGTATTTCGGTTTTCTTGGTGTAGATACGCAGGCCGGGTTTGCTGACGCGCTTTAGGCCAGTAATAACCGCTTTTTTGCTACCGCCACTGGCGCTACCGATATATTTCAACTGTACTTTCAGCAGGCGCATCGGGCCGTCTTGCTCGGTGCTGAAATCCATGATAAAGCCCTCATCTTTTAGAATCTGGGCGACGGCTACTTTCAGTTTGCTACCCGGCATCGTCACCTCAAGATGGCGGGCCGCCGAAGCGTTGCGAATGCGCGTCAACATATCGGCTATCGGATCGGTAATATTCATTCTTCTAATTTCTCCTTGGCTCTCCGATAGTTTACCAGCTAGATTTGGTTACACCGGGGAGCTTGCCCTGTAGAGCGTTCTCCCGGAAGCAAATGCGGCACATGCCAAACTTACGCATATAAGCGCGAGGCCGACCACATATCTTGCAGCGATTGTAACCCTGTACCTTAAACTTGGGCTTACGGTTCGCCTTTACGACCATTGATTCCTTAGCCATATTTTTCCTTTACTTTTTAAAAGGCATCCCCATCAGCCGGAGCAGCCGTTGTCCTTCTTCATCGGTGTTGGCAGTAGTAACGATAGTTACTTCCATACCGCGTACCTTGTCCACTCTATCGTAATCAATCTCCGGGAAGATGATTTGCTCTTTGAGGCCCAGCGTATAATTGCCGTGACCATCGAAAGCCTTGAGTGGAACACCACTGAAGTCGCGCACACGGGCCAGGCCAATGTTCATCAGGCGATCCAGAAATTCGTACATGCGTTCGCCGCGCAACGTTACCGTCGCGCCAATCGGCATCCCGGTGCGGAGCTTGAAGGCCGCAATGCTTTTCTTGGCCCGATTAACCACCGGCTTCTGCCCAGTGATAGTCGTCAGGTCGCCGACTGCGGCATCCAAAGCTTTAGCATTGGCAATCGCTTCGCCGAGGCCAATATTGACCACGACTTTTTTAATCTGCGGCACTTGCATGATGTTCTGGTAGTTAAAATCTTTCATCAACGCAGGCAACACTTCTTCACGATAGCGTATCCGCAATCGTGCCGGAGGTGCTGGTTCGCGTGGCCCTTCATCCACCACCACGGCTGGCTTTGAAGCGGCTTTAGGCGCTTTCTGCTGCGGTGCTGGTTGAGGCTGCGAACCACCTTTTTTCGTAGGCTGACCACCCTTAGTAGGCTGGCCTTTACCCTTATCTGCCACTTTGTAATCTCCTCTCCCCTCAAACCAATTCGGAAACCGACCATTTACGATTTACGATTTACGATTTACGATTTACGATTATTAGAACCGAGCTTTGTCTTTCACTACTGTTAAATTCTTCCAAGCTTACAATCAGTCTACAAAGGCACTCGTTGTGTTCTTCAATCGTAAATCGTAAATCGTAAATCGTAAATTCCTTTTCTGGTTTCCGTCGTCCTGCCACCTTAGCTCTACGAACCAGTGAAGGGCAGCGGTCTTTGAGCGGAAATAGTTTTTAATTTTTAACAATTGCGGTCAAACATTTACCCAATTTACCAACCCCGACCCCGATTAAATAATCGTAAATCGTAAATCGTAAATCGTAAATCGTAAATCGTTAGGCTTCGCGGTCATTCTTGCGACTGCGCCAGCCGGTGTTATCCGGGATGGTTGCACCGCAGGCCGGGTTCTTGCAAAAGCGCACCTTTTCATTGTTCTCAAAGCGATGACCCACCCGCACGGTTTCGCCGCAACGCGGGCAGACTATCATCACGTTGCTGACGTGAATCGGCGCTTCTACCTCAATGATACCAGTCTGGCGAACCTGGGTGCGGGCCTTGACGTGCCGCTTCACCACATTTACGCCTTCCACCACCACGCGGTCTTCATCGCGCAGTACGTTTTTGACCGTACCCTTTTTTTGTCTGTATTTTCCAGCGATTACCTGGACGGTATCGCCCTTCTTGATATTCATTTCTCTACCCTCTTAGAGTACTTCGGGCGCAAGCGAAACAATCTTCATAAATTGCTTCTCGCGCAGTTCACGGGCCACAGGGCCAAAAATACGAGTTCCCTGCGGATTGTTGTTGGCAGTAATCAGCACAGCCGCATTGTCATCAAAGCGGATGTGGCTGCCGTCGTTCCGACCATATTCCTTGCTGGTGCGGACTACCACGGCGCGGACTACCGAACCTTTTTTAACCTGCCCGCCAGGAGTAGCCGATTTTACCGCACAGATAATAATGTCGCCCACGCTGGCCGATTTGCGATTGCCACCGCCCATCACGCGAATACACATTACCTCTTTTGCGCCAGTATTGTCGGCGACCTTCAAGCGAGTCGTTGGCTGAATCATTGTTTTTCTCCTGTAACAAAGGTCTAAACCGCGTCACTCTTTTTAATGATCTCAGCCAGCCGGAAGTGCTTTTCTTTGCTGATGGGACGACATTCTTCAATGCGAACCGTATCACCAATGCGACAGGTATTATCTTCGTCGTGAGCCTTAAACCGGCTGGTTTGGCGCATGGCCTTTTTGTAAAGCCGATGCTTCTTCAGGTAGGATACTTCAACTACGATGGTTTTATCCATTTTGTTGCTAACTACCTTGCCTACTTTTTCTACCCGCACCAGTTTCTTTTCAGGCGCAGTCGCGGTCAGAGCAGGCGCTTCAGGACTACTTTCAGTATTTTCAGCACTATCAGTCTTAATTGCTTCTAATTCTTCCGTCATTTCTTACCTCTCTAAGCCTGGGTCACAGCCTGGGCTTCACGCTCCAGTTCGCGTTCGCGCAAAATTGTTTTGATACGCGCAATATCTTTCTTGACCTGACCGAAGCGTCCCGGATTGGGATTCTTGTAAGAAGCAAGCTGGAAACGCAAGTTGAAAAGCTCCTGGTGCAAATCTACAATCTGTTGCGCCAACTGCTCGTCATTCATAGCGCGAATTTCATTAGTTCTCATCACAGCTACTCCTTATCGGCCTTCTCTTCAGTTCCCTCGGCAGTGGCTGTGCCTTCCGCCTCGGTTACTTCAGCATCTTCCCCGGCTGGCTCATGTTCCATTCCGAACTCAACCCCGGTAGCACTATATTCGATGTGTTCCAGGTGTTCCATGTAAGCCTCGGCCTCGGCCTGCTGCTCCTGGGTCATATTCGGCTTGGGCGCAGTAGTACGAGTAACGAAACGGCTACGAATTGGCAGCTTGTGGCTGGCAAGGCGCATCGCTTCGATAGCTACGTCTTCACGCACACCACCGATTTCAAACATCACCCGGTCTGGCTTCACCACCGCTACCCAGTGGTCGGGCGCACCCTTACCGCTACCCATGCGGGTTTCGGCTGGCTTCGAGGTAACGCTCTTGTCAGGGAAAATCCGAATCCAGATTTTACCACCGCGCCGCACGTAGCGGGTTATTGCACGCCGGGCAGCCTCGATCTGGCGGCTATCCACCCAGCCTGGCTCTAGCGCCTGAAGGCCATAATCACCAAAGGCAATGAAATTACCTCGCGTAGCCTTGCCGCGCATATTGCCACGATGCACCTTGCGGTGCTTTACTCTCTTGGGCATTAACATTTGTACAATATCTCCGTATGATTTACGATTTACGATTTACGATTTACGATTATTAGAACCTGATTTTGTCTTTCACCATCTTTACATTCTGCAATCGTTAAAGTCAAGGTGCAAAGTGCAAGGCTAGTAGGTCTTAATAATCGTAAATCGTAAATCGTAAATCCCTTTAGGCTACGTCTTCGTCCGCCACGATGCGCGGTAGCGGGGCGATTTTCTTCATTTGGCCCGGCAACACGTCGCCTTTGTAAATCCAGACCTTTATCCCAATCCGTCCGTAAGTAGTGAGGGCGTGGACGAGGCCATAATCTATATCAGCCCGGATAGTGTGCAGAGGAATCCGACCGTCTTTTTCCATCGAAGTACGGGCCATTTCCGCTCCGGCTAACCGACCACTGACCTTGATTTTTATGCCTTTGGCACCCAACCGCATAGCACGGGTAACAGCTTGCTTCATAGCTCGCTTGTAGTTCACGCGCTTGGTAATCTGCTCACCGATGCTTTCAGCCACCAAAAAGGCATCCAGTTCGGGCTGACGAATCTCTTCGATATTCAGCTTGACCTTCTTGTTGGTCTCGGTCTCAAGCTCTTTTTTCAGTTTATCTACTTCCTGACCGCTTTTGCCGATAACAATACCAGGCTTGGCGGTGTGCAGGGTAATTTCAATATTGTTACTTGAGCGCTGAATTTCGATACGGCTAAGGGCAGCGTTCTTTAATTTCTTGGCTACCATTGCCCGCAGTTTGAAATCTTCGTGTAGCTGATTAGAATACTCTTTCTCAGCGTACCAGCGGCTCTGCCAATCTTTGATAATTCCCAGGCGAAAGCCAATTGGATGAACTTTACGACCCACTTGCAATCTCCTCCCGGTCTTCCACAACGACGGTCACGTGGCTCATCCGCTTGATAATGCGGTCAGCCCGTCCCCGCGCCCGTGCGTGAATGCGCTTCATACGAGGCGCTTCATTGGCTACGATTTCTTTAACATACAGCGTTTCGGGATCCATCAGCAGGTTATTCTCGGCATTAGCCCTGGCGCTTGCCAGCACCGCCGCCACATCACGGGCAGAGTGCTGGGGCATATAGCGCAGCATCGCCAGCGCCTCGTCCACCTGCTTCCCGCGCACCGCATTGACGATTAACCGAACTTTGCGGGGCGAGTGCCGAATATATTTTAATGTTGCGCTTACTTCCATTTTTATCTTTAGCTCCCCTTATCTCGACTTCGTGCTTTTCTCGTTACCCGCATGGCCTTTGTAGGTGCGAGTGGGGGCAAATTCACCAAGCTTGTGACCGACCATATTTTCGGTGACGTAGACCGGCACATGGCGACGACCATCATAAACGCCCAAAGTATGACTGACCATCTGAGGGAAAACCGTCGAGTCGCGAGACCAGGTCTTCAAGACCCGCTTCTGCCCCGAACTGTTCATCGCCTCTACTTTTGCTAACAGCCGCTCTTCGATGTACGGCCCTTTTTTAGTTGATCTGGACAACGCTTTCCTCCCAAATTAGGAGTTTTGAGTTTTGAGTTTTGAGTTTTGAGTTAAATTCCTCTAACTCAAAACTCCTAACTCAAAACTCAAAACTTACTTCGTTCTGCGCCGGATAATAAATCTGTCGGTGCGCTTGTTGTTACGGGTACGATAACCCATCGCGGGCTTGCCCCAGGGAGTGGAGGGATTGCGACCAATTGGGGCGCGTCCTTCACCACCACCGTGCGGGTGGTCAACCGGGTTCATTACCGAACCGCGCACGGTGGGCCGAATGCCCATCCAGCGACTCTTTCCGGCTTTTGCCCAGCGCTCGTTTTCATGTTCCAAATTGCCGACCTGCCCGATGGTCGCCATACACTCGATACGAATCAGGCGGGTTTCACCACTCGGCATACGCAAAGTGGCATAATCGCCTTCTTTCGCCATTAGCTGCACGACTGTTCCAGCGCTGCGGGCAATCTGTCCGCCTTTTCCGGCGTACATTTCGATGTTGTGAATTTGCGTACCGAGCGGAATATTCCGCAATGGCAGCGCATTACCAACCCGCGGCTCGGCAGTCGGGCCACTCATAACATTGTCGCCAACCTTCAAACCATTCGGCGCAAGGATGTAGCGTTTTTCACCGTCGCTGTATTGCAAAAGCGCAATACGGGACGAGCGATTTGGGTCGTACTCAATTGCAATAACTTTAGCGGCTACGCCGGGCTTATTGCGCTTGAAATCTATGATGCGATACTTCCGCTTGTGTCCGCCACCCTGATGCCGCACCGTAATGCGACCAGCGTTGTTGCGGCCCGCTTTGCTCTTGAGCGTAACAGTCAGCTTCTTTTCGGGCTTCTTCTTGGTAATCTCGCTAAAAGTGCTGCCACGCTTGAGCCGGGTGCCAGGCGAAGTTGGGTTAAAACTTTTAATAGGCATTGTTAGGCTCCCTCAAAAATTTCGATCCGGTCGCCCGGCTTGAGCCGCACTACCGCCTTTTTACTGAGTGCCGTATAGCCCTGGAAACGTCCCCGTCCGCGCTGTTTGCGGTGCATTCGCAGGGTGTTTACGCTGACTACGCCGACACTGAAAATCTTTTCTACCGCCTCGCGGATTTGCACTTTGTTGGCAGCGCGATCAACTTCAAAGGTATAAATACCTTGTTCGATTAAGTCGCTGGTGCGTTCGGTGACAAGCGGGCGTTTGATAATCTGATATACGTCCATTTTTCTTCTTCGCCCCTCTTACTCTGCCGACAAATCGGCGGCTGGCCCGCTCTCGGCTTGCGACGCGGCTGACTCGGTTGCCATTACCGGCACGGCTGGCCCGGTTTCGATTATTCCGCCGATCTCGCGCTGGTCGCCTTCTTTGCTCAAATAGCGGCTGATTACTTCAATCGCGCTCATGGGCATTACCAGCTTTTGGTACTTGAACATATCGTGCATATTCAGGTAGTTCGCCAATAGCGGTTTCACCTTTTCCAGGTTACGAGCGGCCCGATAGACCATCTGGTCATTTTCGGGTAATACCACCAACACTTTATCGGTGCTAATATTTAGTGCCGCCAGAAACCCAATCATCGCTTTGGTCTTCGGCTCAATACCTTCCCAGGTGTCAATGAGAATCAGATTATTTTCCCGTACCTTCAGCGACAGGGCCGAGCGAACTGCCAACCGCCGCATCTTCTTGGGCATATCTTTCTCATAGCTACGCGGCCTGGGGCCAAAGATAACTGCGCCACCGCGATAATGCGGCGCACGACGGCTACCCTGGCGGGCGTTGCCCGTTCCCTTCTGACGATAGGGCTTTTTACCACCACCACGAACTTCACCGCGGGTTTTGGTAGAGGCGGTTCCCTGCCGGGCGTTGGCGTGTTGCCGCACCAAAGCCAGGTGCATTACCCCCATATTCGGTCTTATCCCGAAAATATAGTCGTCCAGTTCAACGGTGCGAACTTGCTCGCCGCTGAGATTATAGACTGTTGCCTGCACTCTCTTTTCCTCTTTCCCTCTACTACTGGCCTTTGACTGCCTTGTGAATCATGACCAGGCCGTTAGTAGCGCCAGGCACCGCCCCTTTAATCAAAATCAGGTTCTTTTCGGCATCCACGCGCACAACCTTCAAATTTTGGGTGGTGACGCGCTCGCTACCCATGTGGCCCGCCATCCGCAAGCCTTTAACTACACGACCTGGGGTAGTACCGCTACCGATAGAACCGGGGGCGCGCATTCGGTCACTTTGACCGTGCGTTTTCGGCCCGCCCCGGAAGTTGTGGCGCTTCATTACTCCGGCAAAGCCCTTACCTTTGCTCGTACCCGTCACATCCACCTTATCACCCGCCTGAAACAAGTCCGAGGCAGTGATAGTGTCGCCAACGTTATGAGCAGCAATGTCGCTGGTCGGAAATTCGCGCAAGTGCTTCAAGCCGAATTCCCGTTCGTGACCGTTAATTTCTTCTTTACGAAGCATTTCTTTCTGATGGCCTTTTTGCGGCTCTTTCAGTCGGCGGCTTTCTTCAAAGCCAATCTGGACGGCTTCATATCCGTCTTTCTTCTCGGTACGTATCTGAGTAACCCGGCAAGGCCCGGCCTGGATAACCGTTACGGGAATAACCCGCCCGCCTTCTTCAAAAACCTGGGTCATCCCCAGCTTTTTGCCTAATATTGCATTTATCATTTGTCGTAATATCCTTGGTTATAGTGAACGAAGCACTACAACTTGATCTCGATTTCGACACCAGCCGGCAAATTCAGCCGCATCAGCGCGTTAATCGTTTTTTGGCTCGGCTTAATCACATCTATGAGGCGTTTGTGCGTCCGCATCTCAAAATGTTCCTGCGAGTCTTTGTCAATGAAGGGTGAGCGCGTGACGGTATAGCGCTCAATCTTGGTCGGCAGTGGCACCGGCCCGGCTACTACCGCGCCCGTCCGCTCCGCCGCGTCTACAATCTGGGCCGCCGACTGATCAAGTATCTTGTGATCGTAGGCTTTCAGGCGAATACGAATTTTCTGATCGGCCATCTTCTCTGCTCTACCTCCAACTAAAAGTTTTGAATTTTGAGTTCTGAGTTTTGAATTAAGTATTTTACGTTAACTCAAAACTCAAAACTCAAAACTCAGAACTAAAGGATGTTACTCAACGATGCTGGTAACGGAACCGGCCCCGACGGTGCGACCACCCTCGCGGATGGCGAAGCGCAACCCAATTTCGATTGCCACTGGCATTATTAGCTCTACCCCCATCTGCACGTTGTCGCCCGGCATTACCATTTCCATTCCTTCAGGGATACTAATCATACCTGTTACGTCAGTGGTGCGGATGTAGAACTGAGGCCGA
>JBBQXW010000236.1:0-11598 GCA_038209275.1 Chloroflexia bacterium
GGCGATAAATCACCTTTCGCCTCGTCCAGTTGAGCCAGCGTAAAGTCGCGCAACTGCGCCCCTTCCGGCCCGTTGAAGCGTTTTGCCAGAATAGCTGCCGCTTGTTCGCACTGGCTGCGCCGTTCGTTGTAGGCCGAAGCCTTTAGCGAGTGCGGCACGGCGCTATCCACTGCCACCAATTTCAGCTTCAAATCCTGGAAGCCGAGCGGAATGGGCCGGTATTCCAGCGAACGAGTGTCAATCAAGAGGGCGGCATCGGGCTGACCCATCGCCGAGATAAACTGATCCATAATGCCGCTGTTTACTCCGACAAAGCCGTTCTCGGCCTTCTGGCAGGCCAGCGCCAGTGCTTCGCGGTCAATTTCTCGCGGCACAAATCCAGCCAGCGTGTAAAAAGTTAGCGCTGTCGCCACTTCGAGCGCTGCCGAACTGGATAGCCCCGACCCCAGCGGCACATTGCCATCAATCATCAGTTGGGCCGACGGCACTAAACTCAAATCCAGCGCACCTTTTTCTCGCAGCCCCCATGCCACACCACGCACATAATTGCTCCAACTTAAATTCTCGTCCGAGGCGTGTTCGATATTTTCTAAATCAAATGAAATTCCGGCATCGTAGTTGCGCGAGAAAAGCTCAATCTGCCGTCCCACCAGCGCTACCGCCCGCGCTGCAATCAGCGTTGTCCGATTAATCGCTATCGGCAGCACAAAACCACCGTTGTAATCGGTATGCTCACCAATCAGGTTGATGCGGCCTGGCGCACGCGCCACAAAATCCGGGGCTGCTCCAAATTGTTCCCTGAAGGCTACTACCAATTGCTCTGCTCGTCCGCCATCGTCTTCCTGGGCCAGACTATGGGTACTGTTCAAATCGCCTGGGCCTGGTTCTATCAGCGTCATACCCCCGTTCCTTTCTATATTCTTTATTATTGAAAATTTTGCTAAGATTTTCAATAATAAAAAGGACTTTCGCTTATATCCCTTTTGCTGGCGCTATCTTAACACAAAAAGGCCACTAGCTTCATCAGCTAATGACCTTTCACAGCAAGGCGCGTTCCAGCCCTTAAGGGCTACTACGAGATTTAGCCTTGAGTCTGACTCCTATCATCTGATGCGGGTTGCTCCCCGGAGCTGACCAGCATTGATAAAAAAGTGTTGAGCGGTAGAAAGTGCTTCACTGGCCTCTGCCGTTCTGCCCACCGCATTGAGTGATAAAGCCTTCTTTTGCAAAGCCTCGCCCAAAATGGTATTGTTCCTGGCACTTCCTGTCCTGCTTATTAACTCTGGTATAAAACCATAACTCTGAATCGCCTGGTCGTGCAAACCTAATGCACTCAAATTATTACCTAATCTCAAGGCAAAATTTGGAGTACCATATTCTCTAACAGCCTCATTCAGAGTTGTTACCTTCTCTACCGGCAATCCTCTAGCTACTAAAAACTCGCCTAGTGCCTGGTTGCTCTGGGGAGAGTCTTCTCCTACAAAGGGCTGTAGTTCGGCAGTCAGGCTATCTAAAATTTTATCATGCTCTACTGTCCATTCTTCCAATGGGACTGAAGAGAACACAAAAGGGAGCGGCATAATCGGTGTTGGCCCTGGGCCAACAGGCCCACCAGGTGTACTCGTTGTTACGCTAGAACCCGAGTTGGATGCGGTAGCACAATCAGTCCAGTAAGTAGGTGGGCTGCCCGGACATTGCTGCCTATATTTGGTACACCCGTTGGGATAACCTATCACAAGTATAGTACACATTACAAAATACCTCCTTTTACAATTTTAGTTCTATCGGCCTGGTCGAATTTAACACGTCCCAGGTTACTAAAATCAACTACAATTCAGCATTTGCTCACGCCGTCCTGCATCTAACTGCCGTCGTTCTAATCCATCCACCCTGAAGCGGTTGGTCTCGTTTAACGCAGCATCGTAACGTCGCCAGTAATCACAGGCTTCATTCTTATTTTGCCGACCTGTATATTCCTGGTAACTTACAAACAGGTAATACGAAATTTCTTCCTTGTAGAACGCTACAGGTACTGCGATGGCTTTTTGCAAGTTCTCAATTGCTTTAGGCCAATTTTTCTTGTAAACTTCCAGCTTACCCCAGCTGGCGTAAAATATTTGTTGTGTTTGTAGCCGTTCATCATTGTTTTTGATTACATCAAAATATTTGTCGGTTATATTTTGCAATGTTTTTTCGGCTTGAGCGATGTTATTGCGCTCTCGCTGAATCACCGAAAGTACAATATACGCGTCTATATTATATGGATTAATTTCAAGTACTCGCTTTAACGCTGCTTCCGCTTTTAAAAAATCCTTCTCAGTACCACCCGGCTCGGTCAAAAAAATCTGGCTTCGCTTTGAAGCAGCCTCCAATTTTGCCTTTTGTTCCTTCCAATAATAAGCTTTGCCAAGATTAAGCCAGAATAGAGCATAATTACCTGCCCACTTGGTCGCTTCCTGAAAATTCCCAATAGCTTCATCGTAAAGTTGTAACTGAAGATTTACCAGCCCCAAATTATTATGAGCTACGGCATATTGTGGATCAAGTTCGATTGCTTTACCTAACGCATCTTTGGCGTTAGTGTACAAGCCTTTTTGGTAGGCAGTGTAACCTTCCAGATTCAATTCATATATCCGACATTTTTCTTGTGGGTCTAAAGATGTTTTTTCCTTTGGTTCATCTTCCACTTTTGGTTCGGGGGTGCCGCCCACAGAGCCAATTATTTTATAAGCCAGCCGTCCCAATATTCCTCGTTTATACCCACATTCTTCGGCGGGTGAACCAATTGCAATTAGAGTCTGTTCTGATTTAAGACATTTAGCTGGATTTGCGGCTGAACCAAGACATTTTCCTAACCGCAACGGAGCTATTACCGCTTGGTAATTAATTTCGCCAGGGTAATCAACCCGACTTATTTTTACACTATAATCAAAATAATCTCGACATTGGTTAAACACTTCGGTTTCTACTACCCTGGGATAAATTTGATTATCATAAGGTGGTGTAACCATAATTCTCGAAATATCAGAAGAGTCTTGTAAAGTATCCGGCTTTTCTTTTGTAGTAGTGACTTCAACTTCCTTCAAAACAGCAATTTGCAAACTCTTGGTTTGGGCTATGTAAGCATTACAAAAATCTTCCTTTTCTTTTTTAGCCTGTTCCTCTTTCAAGGTGGTAGCCTGCCTCACTTGTGCCGCCTCTTTTTCTAACCTGGCTTTTGCTCCCTCCCTATCTATGGTTATTGTTACTAACCCAACTGCCAGTACGATAAGACTAAACTCTGTTGCCCTGATAACTCGCTGGGCGGTTTTACTCTCGCTCACAAATTGAGAAAGTTGTGCTAAAACTAATCTCATATCCCAGCGAGATATTATGCCTGTTTCTGCTTTTAAACTCCAAAGCGCCGCTTTGCAGGAAATTCGTAAAGCTTTCTTGGTAAACTGGTTTAAATTATTAACACAATCTTCAACTGGACTACTGAGCTTTTGTAATTGCTGGATTTTGTATTCAAGTTGCCTTTGTTCTTTTGGGTCAGTAACAAAAACTAGCTGTTCTTGATACTCCGTAATCATTTGAAAAGCTGTATCAATCGTACTTAAAGCCTGTTTTTTGAAAGAGGTTTGTTTCCTGTTAAGTTTGCTACTTGAGTCGCTCATTCAGAAGAACCCGAAACCATTGATAGCTTGTAAACCACTAACACTTATAATTTAATATACGTACATTTGAGGGGATTTGTCTATGATTCAAAGCACTATTTTTATTACAATTTATTAATCAGTAAAATAAAAAAACACCAAGCTTTTTTGACAAGATGCCTGGTGTCTTCCAATGGTAATCGAAGCTATTTATTTGAAATTGATATTAAACTGCCAGGATTGCTTTTAGCTTGACAATCGTGCTATCGAAATGGCCGCGCAACTTCGGCCTTAGTCCGACGCTCATCAGGCTTTGCCCGCTAACCGGGCCGGTTTCGCCTTCGATGCCTTCGATGTTGTAAAGGCAGTTTGGGTCTAGTCCCCGCAAATAGATGCACGGCGCGGCTTGCCACCAGTGTTGTGCATGGAGGAAGGCGAACAGCACTGCTTCCTGCTGGTCGTGGCTGACGTACTGTACCGCCGCCACATCGTTGTTGCGCGGCGAAATAAGTCGGTACAACAAACCTTCCTGAACGAGATGCCGGATAGTCTTGTATTCCGCCACCAATGCGGCGGCCTCGGTCATCTGCTCCTCGCAATAGTGGTTCAAATCTTCGCCCAGCCCCAGCGAACCCGTCATGGCCGAATGGAAGCGATATTTCAGGCTTAGGGCTACATTATTAATATGCTGCGAAGTGGGCGAGTTACTAGCCCAGGCCATCATGGTTTTGGGGGCATAGGCTAACGAATAGCCTTCCTGAATATAAAGGCGGTCAAACGGGTCGGTATTATCGCTTGTCCAGCACTGGTCGAAACGGGCCATTGCGCCCATATCGGCCCGCCCGCCGCCACTGGCGCAGGCTTCCCAGACTACATCGGGGTGTTTCGCCCGCAACCGTTCTACAATATTGTACAGCGCCAGCACGTGCCGCACATAAACTTCGCGGTGCTGCTCTTCCGGCGCATCGGGCCAGCCTGGTTCGGTGATAGAGCGATTGAAATCCCACTTCACGAAAGCAATATTATGCTCCGAAAGCAATTTATCGAGCCACTCAAACATGTGGGCCGCTACATCGGGCTGGGCCAGGTTCAAAAGCAACTGGTTGCGCTGTTCGCTGCGCTGCCGATTTGCAAAATGATAGATCCAATCTGGGTGCGCCCGGTACAAATCACTGTCCGGGTTGACCATTTCCGGCTCGACCCAGATACCAAAGCCCATGCCCAGTTCATTTACTCGCTTTATTAGTGGTGCAAGCCCCTGCGGAAATTTCTGCGGATTCACATACCAATCGCCCAGCCCAGCCTGGTCGTGGTGGCGTTGCCCGAACCAGCCATCATCAATTACAAAAAGCTCTACTCCTAATTTGGCGGCTCGTTCTGCCAGTTGCAATTGCTTGGCCTCGGTAAAGTCGAAAAAGACCGCTTCCCAGCTATTGTAAAGCACCTGCCGCAGCTTTTTAGCATGGCGGCGCGGCAGCACATACTCAAGCTGGTATTGATGCAAATTGCGGCTGGCCTCGCCGAAACCCTCGGCGGTGTATCCGCCCACAAACGGCGGCGTGGCAAATTCTTCGCCCGGCTTCAAGTACCACTGAAAATCAAAATCGTTGATGCCGCCCGCGACGTAGGCCCGCACCGGCTCACTGGCCTGGTTAATACTAATTTTCCAGTTGCCGCTCCAGCCCAGCGCCCCGTACCAGACCTGCCCGGTTTCCTCGCTTGCGCCAGCGCTGTTTTCTGTTACCACATCCACCGCAAAAAAAGGATTGGCCTCGGCACTGGTCAGCCCGCGCCGACTTTCGAGTATTTTGCGTCCGTCGGTCAAGAGGCTGCGGCGCACCTGGGTTTCGGTGTTCCAGCGCCCGCTCAAATGGGTCAGTCGGTAACTGCCATCGCGTAGCGCTGGTAATTGCCAGACTGCCGAAAGTGCCGACTCTAAATCTAGCGCCGCATTTCCAGCATTGCGAATAACCGCCCGGCGCTCGATTAAATCGAATTCCGGCACAACTTTATAATATAAATCAATTTCAAGGGGATAATGGTTATCTTTGAGGGTGATAATCAGCGTGGGCAGACCGTCCGGCCCGCTCTCCTGGCGCTGGGCGCTATAGACCAGCACAACATCGCGCACACCATCGGCGAAAGTAGCTTTGATACAGGGTTCGGTATACAAAAAACCGCCCCAGGCCGGATATTCCTCGGTGCTAATTGTTCCGCCTTCCAAAGCGTAGTTGCTGCGCCGCCCCAATCCCGGATAATCGGTTGGATAGGGCAATCGGTCTCCCCAGTAAAAATGTTGCAGCCGTCCATTGCTATCTACGCCCAGCACATAGGCCGTTCGATGGGTGGTCAAAACCCAGCATTTTTCCGGCTCGAAAAATTGCACTGCCTGCCAGTCGGTTCTATCCACGAAACCAGCTCCTTAATTTTAAATTTATTCAATTAGGTGGAGTGGTGGTCGGACAGTTTTAAATAGCTTCTATATTGTGAAAGTGGATATGTTCGCCCGGTAGAATACGGCGGGTGGCTCGACCCACCACTGCGCCGAATTTAATTACCGACTGGCCCGGCTCTACCACGCCAACCGCCATTTTATGTCCCGGTGGGATACTTTGTAGCGCAACCACATTCCAGCCCGCGCCCACTGTCACCTGTTCGCCCGGCTGGATTTCGCTTAACACCACCGCTACATTGTCTTCCCGGTTAACCATTATAGCACGGGCCGGGGTTTTAATTTTTATCTCGCCAACATCATCAATATTCATTTTGGGTTTGCTCCTTCGCATCTATACTCTAGCTTAGAACAGAAGGGCTTTCCACACTCTTGGCTTAAATTTTACTTCTTACCCTCACTATTGAGAGAGTAAAGCGGTTTACTATCCGTCCATAATATGCTCAAAACCCGGTTCTGTCAAGTCTTTTTATGAACCTTAACATTGGAGAAATTTTGTTTTGTATTATTACGTACTTCTTACTTCTTAGAAACTTTCACTAGCTGGGTTGATGTCTGCTTATTTCGGTTCGGTAGCTCAGTCAATCGGTATGAAGTTGTTGTATTAGTCTTTTATTATTAAGCTCGTAAGTACTGTACAAAATGTTCACCAAAAAGTTAGCTTAATAGACAATTTGACTTTAAAAATCTATATGCTAAAATACTTTCATTAAGGTTGTTAACCTAACCCTTCGACTCATCTAACGTCTAATAACATCTAAGCTAATATAATATTAATGTTACAGCAACCTTGTGTTCGCTAGGTAATCGCTTTTCGCAACACCAAGACTTGATTAGGAGTACCGGGTCTTTTTTCGCTAGAATTTTAAATTGTAACAAACTGGCCTGATTTATGTTTGGGTAAAGTCGCTTGCTTTGCCCATATGTAAAGTAAAGCTTTGGTTTGCTACGCCGCCGGGCGGCCTGTTTTACGATGATGTGAGACGGTCTGTTTTTGTATACCGTTTTACTTGATAAACCGAAATATTCTAAACCTGCTAATAAGGTTTAGTTTGTTTTCTACACCCAAAATCCTAGTGATTTAGACCCATTTTTACAAGACGAGTAACTATTAGGGAGTTGAATTAAACAGTTAGCGGACTTCACACCGCAACTGTCCAGGAGGTTTAACGATGTTGCTTTCATCGCGCAAAGGCAAGCTTCGCCTGTTGCACACGCTCGTAGTGCTAACGTTGTTGTTAGCCCTTTTCCCGGTTTCCCTTTACGATGTTTCGGCGGCACCCATTAGCGCCAGCCCATCTGCTGACCAGCAGACCCAGGGCGATAAGCTAGGCAAATCCGACAAGGAAGAACTAGCTAAGGCCGAGCTTGCCGGTAAATCCACCGTTAAGGTATTGGTTGCCTCCAAACGTGGCGCAAACAACGCTGTTGTTAGCCAGCTTCAAAGTTTGGGCGGCAAAGTTCAGTATCAGGAGAACTCGATTGATTATCTCCGGGTTGAACTGCCTATCAACAAAGTAAAGGCCGCTTCCAACTTGAGCGACGTAGAAGGTCTGGAAGTCGCCAAGCTAATTCCTTTGGAAGACCCGACCGAGCCGCAGGGTGCTGGTTTCACCAACCCACAAACCCCACCAAGCAGCACTACTCCCTTGATTAATCCTTATATGCCTATCGGCGATACCAATGCTGCCCAGTTCCGGCAGGCCCATCCTACCTGGGATGGACGCGATGTAACTATCGCTATTGTAGACTCTGGTGTAGACCTGGCCCATCCTGCTCTGCAAAAGACTACTACCGGCCAGCGCAAGATTACCGATTGGGTTACTTATACCGACCCTCTTAATGATAATGACCCAACCTGGGTTGGAATGACTACCGTTACCCCGGTTGGCAATACCGTTACGTTTCAGGGTGTTAGCTATACCCTGCCCTGGATTAGTAGAGCGCAAGCTGCCAGTGCCGTCTACAAAATCGGCATCTTCAATGAGCGCGACCCAAACCTGGGCGGCGAAGTTGGCAATGATGTCAATCGCGATGGCAACCCGGCTGGTAGCAAAGGTACTTTTGCCGTGCTTTGGCGCTCCATCACGGGCAAGAACAATTCTGACCGAGCCTTCGTGGATGTCAACCAGAATAACGACTTCAGTGACGACATGGAGATGCAGGAGTACAAGGTCAATTTTGATGTTAACTACTTTGGCACCGACAATCCGGCTACCCCAGTTGCTGAACGAATGCCTTTCGTAGTTCAGTTTGATAAAGTGAACAATTTTGTCAACATCGGCATCGTTTCCGGCGCACATGGCTCACACGTTGCCGGTATTACCAGTGCTAATGGCATGTTTGGCGGTGCGATGAGCGGTGCTGCCCCAGGCGCACAGCTTATTTCCGTCCGCGTCTGCCTTTTTGTTAGCGGTTGTACCTCCTTCGCTTTGATAGAGGGTATGATTTACGCCGCCAAAGAAGCCCAGGTTGGTATCATCAACATGTCCATTGGTGGTTTGCCATCACTGAACGATGGTAATAATACTCGTGCCACTCTTTACAATCGCTTGATTGAGCAATATCGCGTTCAGATGTTTATTTCAGCGGGTAATAGCGGCGCTGGTCTCAACACCATTGGCGATCCATCGGTAGCAACTGATGTGGTTAGTGTCGGCTCCTACATCACCAATGCTACCTGGCAGAAGAACTACGGTTCTGACTCGACTTACGTAGATAACATGCATCCTTTCTCCTCGCGTGGACCACGCGAAGATGGTGGTTTCAAGCCCAACATCGTCGCTCCTGGTTCCGCCATTTCTACTACCCCGACCTGGCAAGATGGCGGACCTGTCGCTGGTACTTACGCTTTGCCACCTGGTTATAGTATGTTCAATGGTACTTCGATGGCCTCGCCCCAAGCTGCCGGTGCTGCCGCCCTGCTTGTTAGCGCGGCCAAGCAAACCGAACTGGGTGATGCTGCCCCTAAAAACCTGCGTACTGCGATTTATTCGACTGCCCGTTTCCTGGATAATAGCCGTTTCCAGGCCAGCGCCCAGGGTAACGGTCTGTTCGACGTAAATGCCGCCTGGAATTTACTCAAGAACGAAAACCTCAAATCGGTTGGTATCTCCTCTACCGTGGCGGTTAATACCCTTTTGAGTGGCTTTCTGGAGAAACCAAACTTCGGCGTAGGAATTCACGACCGCGAAGGTGTCAAGCTTGGCGTTAGCTACACTCGTACCTACACTTTCACTCGTACCACTGGCCCCGCCGGAAATCGCACCTATAACGTACAGTGGAAAGGTAATGACGGTACTTTCAGCAGTGCAGCTTCTGTCAATCTGCCACTCAATACCTCGGTTGCTTTCAACGTCACCGTTAACCCTGGCACAGTCGGTCTACACTCCGCCATTCTAAATCTGTTTGATACCGACCCGGATTGGCCCGGTATTGCCTACCAGACCATGAACACAGTCGTTGTACCAAACGAATTTGTAGCCACCAGCAATTTCACAGTGGTCAAGAGTGGTACGATTGGGCGCAATCAGGCCACTAGCTTCTTCTTCAAAGTTCCGGTTGGCACTCCGGCCTTCCAAATTGATTTCAGTGGCCCGACAGCCGCACCTGGTACTGGACAGGCCCGGTTCATCCGCTTCCATCCTTACGGTGTAGGACTTGACTCGAATGCCAGTACTTCTTGCTACAGTCCATCGGCAGGTTCTTGTAGCGGTAGAACACCTAACAGTGCTACCCTTGCCAATCCACAGCCGGGAGTCTGGGAAGTAGTAGTCGAAGCACGGCGCACCTCTGACATCGCCAATGTTCCTTACACACTGACGGTGGCTATCCTGGGTGCGACGGTTTCGCCAAACCCTGATATTATTCCTTCGGCTAAGGTTGGTGTACCGCTTACCCGTTCTTACACTCTGACCAATATCTACGGTGCATTTACAGGTCGTGCCGTTGGAACTGGTTTGGGTAGCGCCAAGCGCGGGGTCTACAGCATTGCCAACGGTGCATCGCAACAGTACCAGGTAAATGTCAGTGCCGGTTCAACCTCATTCCGAGCTACCATCGGTGGTACATCTGACCCGGCGGCTGACCTTGACCTTTACGTCTACAGATGCGCCCCTTCTTGTGTCTTAGTCGGACAAAGTGCCGATGGCGACTCAGAAGAGTCGGTCACTCTCATAAATCCGGTAGCGGCTACCTATCTAGTGGTGATTGATGGCTACTCAGTTCCGGCAGGCACAACGACCTACAACTACATTGATGTCTTTACCAACCCTGCGTTCGGCTCAATCAATGTAACCGATGCGAACGCGCTTCGCCCGGCGGGTAGCTCCTGGACTGTTCCAGCGACTATCACGGTGGGTGCAGTCCCGGCAGCAGGTCGCGTTCTGTATGGCAACGTAGAAGTTCGCACCGCTACCAACGCGCTAATTGGCACGGGCGACGTGATTATCCAATCCGTCACGCCATAACCTTAACCAGCCTTAGCCAAAAAGCTTGAAACTAAAAACCCTCTCCAAGCTTGGAGAGGGTTTTTAGTTTGAAACTAATTCAAAATTCAAAAATCTGTGTTCACCTGTGTTTCTCTGTATGCATCCGTGTTCCGTCTTTAACTCAAAACTCAAAACTCAAAACTCAAAACTCTTAAAGCGGCCCACCGTCCTGGCTGCTTCCACCCAGACCGTCTTCTTCTGTCTCATCTTCCGCTTCTTCGGCTTCCTGACCTTCGGTTGCTTCTTCCTGGGGCGGCGGGGGTGCGACCTTGAGGGTAATATTAGTGTTGGTAAAAATACACATTTCGCCCGCGATTTCGAGGGCGGTGCGAGCAATCTCCGGCGCGGTCATCTGGGTATTGCGTAGGAGCGCTTTTGCCGCCGCCAGCGCATACACGCTGCCGCTCCCGATAGCGGCTACCGCTTCGTCCGGCTCGATTACATCGCCCTCGCCCGACAGAATCAGCACCTGGTCTTTATCGGCCACTAAAAGCTGCGCTTCCAGCCGCCGCAAGAATTTGTCGGTGCGCCATTCTTTGGTAAGCTCGACGGCGGCTTTGCGTAAGTTGCCGTGATACTGCTCTAGCTGCCCCTCGAACTTCTCGAACAGCGTCAGGGCATCGGCTACCGCTCCGGCGAAACCCGCCAGCACTTCGTCGTTATACAACGTTCGCAGCTTCCGAGCGCCAGTCTTCAAAATCGTTTCGCCAAATGTCACCTGACCGTCTCCAGCCATTGCCACCTGACCGTTCCTTACCACCGCGAGGATGGTTGTTGCATGTGCGCGTTGCGTAATAGTTCTCCTTTATTACGCTTTAGTTTTGAAGCGATTTTTTGCAAAAATTCGCTTCAAAACTAAAACATACTTAATTTTTACTGTGCTAATTTCTTGATATGATTGAGCAAACCGCCATCCAGCAAAATTGCCAGTTCGCGTTCGCTCAACGTGGCGTTCATTTTGATTTCGCTACCCTGACTCACGTTTCGGACGACCACGCCCTGTCCTGCCTTCAATTGTTCC
>JBBQXW010000237.1:0-11429 GCA_038209275.1 Chloroflexia bacterium
GGTTGGAAAGTCGTCAGCGTTGAAAAATCAAGTCGGGGGTACGACCTGATTTCACGCCGCGCACATCCCGAAGACCCCGAAACGGCGGTTGAAGTACGCTTTATCGAAGTCAAGGGGCGGGCTTTCGTTGGCGATGTAAGCCTCACTCCCAATGAATACAAAGCCGCCGAACGCCTCAAGCATGAATATTGGCTCTATGTTGTATATAACTGTGCCACCAGCCCGGAGCTTCATATTATTCAAGACCCGGTTCAGCTGGGTTTGCAACCTGTAACAGTGGTCGAGCGCTACCTGGTTAATGCTCAATCTATCCTGACTGCCAATCAAGAACAACCACTGACTTAATACGCATCAGGGTTGCCGCCGGACGAGTACCCAGGATTAAAGACGGAATAATTATTTGCAGAAAATTTGGCGATATATTCTTGGCCGGATTGCCCCAACCACCGATAGGAGATTCGTAGAGCATTAAACTAATAATCAGCCAGTTGTTAAAGCTTTGTTCCAAAACTACAGAAAATTTACTACTTCATTCAAGGCAATTTGCCCCAGCTTAACATGAGCCACCGTTTCAAGCAACTTAAATGTACTGTTTTTCAACTGCACGGCCAACTCTTGACCGTGTTGCCAGGGTACTTCCTTGTCTGCCCGACTGTAAATAAGCAGGGCGGCCCAGGAACTACTCTGAGTTTCAAGCAGACGCAAGGCTGGCTCTAAATTATTGTGGAAAATGATTTGGTTAGCGTTCGAGGTATAGCTCTGGCAGGTGTGCTGCATGTAATCAGCCAGTACTGGAAAAGGTAAATCTGTTTTGATTAGCTTTCGCGAAATCAAGAAAAGCGCCAGAGGCCAGATAAACTTCAGGCTATGATGCACCGTCTCGCAAACCCAGGGACGACTGAGCATAGCCCGGTTTAACGGAGAGCGCAAAACCTCCTGTTCCATATCATGATGCGGTGAAGGATAGGGCGTACCAAGCAGTACCAGACGGTTCAATTTAGCTATTTTTCCGCCCAGAACAACTTTATCAGCCACAAGACGGGCCGCCATTAGCACTGCCAGAATACCGCCCATTGAGTGTCCTATCACACTTACCTTTATTTGACCCTGATTAGCGGTGGGTAAAGCCGCCAGACAATCTTCTAGTATGATTTTTATTATGTCAAGTTGTAAGCCAGAAGTATAATCTAGCTGTGGTTTTGCCGAAGCACCAAAACCGAGCAAATCAGGTGCTATTACCAAAAGCGGCCCGGAAGTTCTATGAACCTCGGTCAGGCGTTCAAGATAAGAAAACCAGTAACGACCTGAGCCGCCTACCCCGTGCAGAAAAAGAATAATCTCGATTGTATTTTCAGAGAGGCTTGTCGCTTCAACCTCTGGCACTGCCGATTTAGCTGACCAGTAACAGACTCGACCCCAGGCACTCTGACAATAGTTCTGCTCAATTATACTCATAGCTGCCTCTATTTCTGCCGTCGCAATACCGATAGAAATTTCTCTTGCCACCCTAATAGGGTAGCGATTTGCCCAATCGGGCCACTGGCTGCAATCGTATCGGCTCTGCTCACCGCTTGAAGTGATTAAAATCGCTACTACTAGAGCGAAATCCTGGATTGACAATTGAAGATGGGAGCGGGCTTAATTCTTGCTGAAGCTGATTTTATCACAAAAAGGAAAGCTGGTATTTACAACCAGAGCTGGCCTTTTGACGTATATAAGATTGTGAGGTGTATTACAAACTATTTCAAAAGCTTGTGATATTCTTAACTTAAACCAATTAAACTTAGAGAATAAAGGTTAGTGGTAAGTTAAAAGCCTTTTTCAGGAGATTACTATGACAACGGAACTTTATCCTCCCGGCCCAAAAAGTATTTTGCCTTTTGGCTATAGCTCAGTAGTTAAGCTGGTACGCGACCCGATTGGGTTCTTGATGGGATTGGCACGCTATGGCGATATGGCTCATTATAAAGTAGCGAAAACTGAGATTTATTTTGTCAACCATCCTGACTATATTCGGGAGGTGCTGGTGACAAAGCAGCGCAATTTCACCAAAGGAAATAGCGTAACGTTGCTCAAAGATTTGATTGGCGAAGGACTGCTGACCAGTGAGGGCGATTTTCATCTGCGCCAGCGTCGGTTAGCCCAGCCCGCCTTTCACAAAAAGCGCATCGCCGCCTACGCCGATATTATGAGCGGCTACGCCGATAAGCGGCAACAGAACTGGGAGGCCGGACAGACCTTTGACATGGCCGAAGAGATGCGACTGGTGACGCTGGCGATTGTCACCAAAACGCTCTTTGATACCGATGTAGAAGGCGAGAACAAAGAACTGGCCGAATCGCTGGACGCGCTGCACGATTGGGCCGAGCGGGTTTTATTGCCGTTGCCGTTGGCAAAGTTAATGGGCAAATTGCCAATTCGCAGCACCAGCAACTTTAATAAGGGGCGCAAATATCTCGATGCCAAAATGTACGAAATGATTAAGGAACGGCGCGCCAGTGGCGAAGACCAGGGCGATTTGCTTTCGATGCTGATTCAGGCGCTGGACGAAGAAGGCGACCATACCGGCATGAGTGATGCCCAGGTACACGACGAGGTGCTGACTTTCTTCCTGGCGGGACACGAAACAACGGCGCTGGCGCTAACCTGGACATGGTACTTGCTTTCACAACATCCCGAAGTCGAGGCAAAGCTGCACGCCGAACTCGATAGTGTGCTAGGCGGCAGGCTGCCAACAATCGAGGATTTGCCCAGGCTGCCCTATACCGAAATGGTTTTCGCCGAAGCAATGCGGCTCTATCCACCCGCTTACGCTACTAGCCGTTGGACGGTAACAGAAACGAAGTTGGGCGATTATACTTTACCGCCTCAATCGCTCGTGCTGATAAGTCCCTACGTAATGCACCGCGACCCGCGCTATTTCCCCGACCCCGAAAAGTTCGACCCGGAGCGCTGGACACCAGAGAAGAAGGCTAAACTGCCCAAACTGGCCTATTTTCCGTTTGGCGCAGGCGCACGCCTTTGTATCGGCGAACCGTTCGCCTGGATGGAAGGTGAGCTAATTCTAGCAACACTGGCCCAACGCTGGCAGATGCGGCTTGTGCCGGGCCACCCGGTCAAACTCGACCCGCTCATCACCTTGCGGGCCAAATACGGTATGCAAATGACCTTGCAGCGCCGCGAACCCAAAACCGAGAGCCTGATAACTCAATCGAGTAATATAGAGGTAGCTTAAAGAAACAGAGCTTTATATTCTTTGAGAAAATTTTGCAAAATTTTCTCAAAGAATATAAAGTTCTCATTTTAGTTGGATGAAAGGGAGAAGTTACGGTGACGATAGTGATAGTAGGGGCAGGAGTAGCTGGATTAACCTGCGCCCGTATGCTCGATAAACGGGGCAAGCAAGTGCTGGTGTTGGAAGCCAGCGATGGCGTAGGCGGACGAGTACGCAGTGACCGAGTAGATGGTTACATAATGGAGCGGGGCTTTCAGGTGCTTTTTACGGCTTACCCGGCTGCCAAGCGCCAGCTTGATTACCAGCGCCTCGATTTCCGCGCTTTCGAGCCGGGCGCGATTGTGTGCAAGGACGGCAAACGCTCGGTTTTGACCGACCCTTTGCGCGACTTTAAGGCGGCTATTCCTGCCGCCCTTTCTACCGTTGTCACGCCGCTCGACAAATTTCGTACTTTGCTACTGGTGGCGGAAGTAAAACGCAAGAGCCGCAAAGAGATTCTGGCCGGGCCGGATACTTCTACCAGAAGCTATTTGCAAAAGCGCGGTTTTTCGAGCGCATTTATTAACGATTTTGCCAGCCCGTTTTATGGCGGGATTTATCTGGAAAACAAACTTGTAACCAGTGCCAAGAATTTTCTGTTCGATTTCAAAATGCTCAGTGATGGGCAGACGGTTGTTCCGGCACACGGCATGGGAGCGATTTCGGAGCAGTTAGCCGAGCCATTGCAAAAGAAAGGGCTAATCCGGCTCAATACTAAAGTAGCCGAGTTAATTCAAAGCGAGGGGCGGGTGAGCGGGGTACGGCTCGAAAATGGCGAGACCATCGAGGCCGAAGCGGTGGTGATTTCTACGCCTGCCCCGGAAGCGGCCCGCCTGACCGGGCTACCGATGCCACCGGGTCAGACCAGTACGATTAATCTGTATTGGAGCGGGGACGAGGCTTTTTACCAGGGAAAAAAGATTCTGCTGAACCCGGCCCAGGATGCTTTCGTCAATAACGCCGTGCTTGCTACTAATATCGCGCCCGAATACGCACCACCCCGCAAACATTTACTTTCGGCAACTATTTTGGGCGTGCCAGAACTGGATGACGAAGGTCTTTTTGAAAAAGGCATGGCCGATTTACGTCAGATGTTCGTGGGGGATGCAAAGGCTTTACAGGCGCTCAAAAGTTACAAGCCGCTCAAAGTTTATCGTATCCCCTACGGTCAGTTCGCCCAACCGCCCGGCTATCATCCAACGTTGCCAGTTAACCGTACTGACCGCCCTGGCCTCTGGTTAGCTGCCGAATTTACCGAAGCCAGCAGCCTGAACGCCGCAATGGTCAGTGGCGAAAAGGCTGCCAAAAGCATATTAGCTGGATAGGAGAGACGGTTATTGCTCGGAACTTGCGCTCCAACCTTCTAAAGATGGCCCACCCCGGTTGTATGTTGTAGTATCCAGGACAGCTAACCAATCGAAATCGGTAAAGCTTTGGGAGTTAAGTGCCTCATAGCTCCTGTTCTTCTTACTGCCAGAACGAATCGGAAGTGCCGCTATTTCCTCTGCACTAAGCCCTTGCTGTGTGGGAATGAACCACCCTGGCCCAGGAGCGGAGGTTAACCGCGCCTCAAGCGTACCAGCTTCCGGCTGGCCGATCCCGTTGGCTGGTGATTCGCCTACGGCTGAACCGATGACGACATAGCGGTGACCGAACATTTCATTAAGATGAGATCCAACAGGCCACCATATCAACGTCTCATTCCCCCATTGCCATTGGTTCTTTCCACGCTTGAGATGGCTATTGTGGGCAAAAACCATCACTTTGCCGCGATCCTGTTCATGCGAGACGATATACGCCAGATTCTCTGCCATTATTGCGTCACGTATGCCGAGCAGTCTGGCCTGCCTGTTATCGGACGGTTGCGCTAACACTGCGTGATAGTGTAATAGCTGCCGGGCCTCCACCGCAAACTGTACTGCTTCCAGGTAGCTAACTTTGTCGCTCTTTGCCACCAGTTCGGGACGACGCACAAGCAATTCTGCAACGAGTTCCTCCGTTTCAATGCGCAATGCCTTTGCCTGGGCTGACTGGCCTATCGCTTTCGATGGATCCATCATAGCAGCAGGATTTTCCCAATCGGCATCTTTGCCAAGGAGCGGGTCAATACGATTTCGATACTCCTGACCACTGGCACCATCAACTGAACTGAGGTAATCGAGCGCAAAGTGGAGGGTCTGGCGGGGACTATCTGTGTCAGGCACATCGGTTGGGCTATCAAAACCATAGAACTGGAGTTTAATAGGGTGCGCTGGATCAGCATTGTATTGTTTCATCCACTCGATAAGTTCTCGATTCGCTTCGAGCTTTCCGAAACCGTGGCTAAATCCAGTATCCTGCACCTCCTCATAGGATGCCGGACCGCGCCCCAGCACGTATTCGTTGATGATGAATCCCCGAGGAAAACTGCTCTCAATGGCAATGGTGCTGTAGCCATTGGCTTCTACGAGGCGTTGGAACAGTTGGTTGCGAAGGATAAGCAGCTCTTCCCCTCCATGGAGGGCTTCTCCAAAGCCAAGCAATTCTACCGAATCGCCAAGTGAGTCGATCACCTTATCAACGGCGACATTGAAGTCCGAGCGAGAAGTCAGCGAGAATGGCATCGCCTCGTGTGCAATCCAGTCGTCGAGTGTCGCATATACTACTGCTGCGTGCGTCATTGGTCTAATCTCCTTTGTTTTTACTGTAACATTCATCCAGTGAGAAATCTTCTCTTTCTGCTACTTATAGCTACCATGCTCCAAACAATATACCGTCTGGACGCATAGTAGCCTGGACAAGTGAAACCACTTTCCCTGCTAAGGCAGATTTCACAACAGGCAGCATGCACGCATCTGTGATCCAAGCTGGCCGGGCTTTTTCTGGATCACATCTCTATTGTACAACACGGATGCAAGATTTGAGGGTATAAAGAGAACCAGGCGAGTACGTATGAACATAAAGAGTTCGTATCAGGCTCAATGTACTTGAATTTATGTGATATAGTGAGTAGTGAATCGCAAAAAGTCTCCAATATGTACTTGAGAGTTTTACATGAAGCTTGATCACACTTTCGAGCTATTCTGGGCGTCAGGAAGTAGCGTTCAGAGCTATGTGAAGGAATTTTGTGGGCAGCTTCTTTTAATAGCAGGGTCAAAAATCGAGGGCGCAGCCCCCTCCTACAATAATTTTGCCCTTATTTGAACGGTGGTTGGGGATAAAAGCTAAAGTTGTCTGAAAGCGGCTGAAATTCAGTGATGCAACGGGGTACTTCAGTAAGCTTTAGCTTAGTTGAGTAACTTAGCCTGGGCCTTCAGTCCATAGGCGTATAGTTAAGCTTTTCACAAACCGATTTTGAGGGGCAATAGGTTAAATTGGTCAAGTTGTGTTCTTGGTAGGGGCGAATCGCATACGCCCTCGAACACCCGGTAAGGTCAAACGGGCGTATGCGATTCGCCCCTACTACCTTGAAAACTTTTTATGATTTCCTTAACTATACGCCTGGGCCTTCAGGCCCAGGCGATTTTCACTGGCGTACCAACCTCTGTTTAAGCTGCTATCTCGGCAGCGTACTCGAAGGGAGCGGAAGGCCCGGCTACCAACGAGCGCAATTTCCAGAGTGAATTTACCTTAAGAAAATTATAAGAATCATCAAATTTAATCGGCTCACCCCGGTCAATAATGATAACATCTACTCCGGCGGCGGTTCCGGCCCGCACATCGTCCATACTATCGCCCACCAACAAAGCTTCTTCGGGCGCAACGCCAAGTTTTGCCAGACTCAACTGAATTCCGCTGGGGCAGGGCTTCGGCAGCGGCGCATCTTCACTGCACGATACAATATGGTGGAAACAGCCCGGATTGAGGTGGCGATTGAGCAATTTTAGCTTGCCACGTATAGAAACGTGACCTGAATTGGAGACAATGCCAAGCTGCATTTTCTGGCGGGCCAATTGCCGGATAATACCAGCATCCGAGAAGGAAACGGTGTGCTGAAATTGGAGCAACAAAAGCTCCTCACTATCCAGCACAGGCCAGAACACATCGCCGCTAATGCCCCAATTTGCCAGCATATTATAACGCTCGGCGCTAAACCAAAAGCGGTCAGCATGTTCCTGCTCGATACCGCCGATGCTAAAATGGGCCAGGGCGCGACGCAAAATCGCCAGCCTTCCGCTAGGCTTTAACCCGACCAATGTTCCGTCCATATCAAATAAAATTGCCCGTTTTTTAAATTTCATAACTTCTACGACCTGCTTTCGTCTGCACTACCGTGTGTTGCTAATATCCTTTATTGACCTTGAAAGCTGGAGTATGGCAGTGATAATTACGCTGCTGCCTCTAAGTGGCGAGGTTTGGTACAATATGTACCTACGAACCGGGGATTAAGACGCGAAGTTACAAAACTTGCTCTATTCCTGCTGCCACAACGACTCCAGTGTCGCTGTCCTCAAGTACAAATATCGCTCTTTGCACAAGTACCAAAATAATAACACTGTATTAAATAAAAGGCTATAGACATTCTGCCTAAAGTCTTGCAAACCTTAAAGGGTAAAATTGAATAAATCACTAACGGCCTTACAATCTGCCAACTATATTAAAGCATTTTGGATGCCAAACCGCAAAATCGGCGGCTTTTGTGCAAATTTGCCATAGAGGATTGTAGCTCTTGCGCTTTTTGGCAATTTTTTGTCATTTGCCAATCCGTTCATTCGGCCCTTTTAGTATATCAACCTTACCTATACGTTGTCAGCCCCACAAAGGTAACAGAATCCAAAAAATCAAAGGCTGGCTTGACAACTGGATAGCTTCTCCTTACAATCGCTTCAGTTTGAAGCTCACCAAAAAGGATTAACAGAGAACAAAATGTACCAGTTGCGCCGGGTTACAACCTTGCTTAATTATAAACGTGGATTCGGGCTGATTTTGGCAGTGGCAGCCGGGATGGTTTTTTTCTTTGGGGCAGTGCTTCCCACGCATCAGCCCCAGATTAATCTTAAGGATTATGGCGGAGTAGAAACTGGGGCAGAAGGGCAGAATTTTATCTGGGCAAAGCCCGGCACGGTTTTCAAATTTAATGACCTGCCCCGTTTTGCCTCGTTTTACCTGACGGTGCGAATGTCGCTAGACCGCATCGAAGGCGTACCGCCTGCCAGGATCGAACTGGTAGAGCGGCAGGAACAGACCGACAAAAATCTGGCGGTTTTTGAATATGCCCCGGAGCGCACTGGCTTTCAGGATTATGTACTTAAAATTGCCCCAACCGAAAATTCGCAGGAGGCTTTCTGGTTGCTGCTAAACAGCAATGGCTTTCGAGCGCCGGGCGACTCGCGGGAACTGGGCGTGCGGGTGGAAAGCGTCAAGTTGCGCCTTAGTCCGTCCGGCCTGAGTACCTTGCTTTTCCCGCGCCCGTATCTAATTGCAGTACTGCTATTGCTAATCGGAATAGCGCTGTGGGGCAGCTTGCTAGGATTCTCCACTTTCGAAAGCGCCGGTCTGTGCGCCACCACCGGCTTCGCTTGCGGTATCCTCGCCAACATCCTCGCCTACCAGTCCTTTTATTTACTTTTTATTGCTCTAATCTTCCTCGCACTTCCTCTTAATTCAAAATTCAAAATTCAAAATTCAAAATTCAAAATTCAAAATTCATTCCTTCTCCTATTGAGTTTGGGTCTGTTCGCGGCGTTCTTCCTGGTGGTGCCGGGCTTGCCAGGGGATATTTATTACTGGCGCGAGGTTATTCAGCCGATTATGCAGTTCGGGCCTATCGGGGTTTATCCTCATGCGCCCCGATTGGTCTATCCGCCCGGCTCGGTATTTTTTCTGTGGGGCTACGGCTTACTCACCCAACCTTTCGGGATTACCTACAATCAGTCTGCCCTCAAAGCCTTGATGGGGGTATCCCATTTTGGCTTGCTCGGTTTGCTCTGGTATGTTGGCTATCGCAGTGGCTTGCCAACTCTGCAACGTCAACGGGCGCTGGCTTTGTTCGGCCTTTCGCTTTCGCTGGTCTTTGTCCCGGTTAGCTGGGTGCAGGCCGATGGCTGGCTTACTTTGATGATGCTGCTGCCATTGTTGCTGGTGGTCTGGGGAGGGTTTTACGCATCAGGTATAGTACAAGCAATCGGAGTTCTCTACAAGGCTCAAAGCTGGTTATTACTGCCATTCTACGCCCTCAACTTCTGGTGGAAAGCAGGTTGGCGCAAGAGTATGCTGGCAGGAGGCTTGAGTCTACTTTTGGTCGGGTTGTTCGGCGGGTTGGGTTTTGCCTTCGATGTGAAGGTTGGACAGGTATTCTGGGAGCAACCAGCCGTAAGCGGGGAGTCGGGTTGGGGTGGCATTCGTAGTTTCAATCTGCTGCATCTGCTAGGTTACGACCAAAAGCAAGTTCCGCAACCACTACTGATTATTAGCTACGGGTTGGTCGGGTTAGGGTACGCGGCTATTTTAGTGGTGACGTGGTGGCGCAATCGCCAGATAGCGCGCCTAACGGACAAAGCGCAACGCGACCAGCTATATCTGAGCGAATGGCTATTAGGAGCGGGGTTATTCTTCACCCTAATATTTTATTTATGGGTGAAGATGCACGAACGTTATCTGTATTTTGGGCTGGCTTTTTTGCCGTTTGTGGCGTTGTGGCGGCGCGATATGTACAAGCCGATAATTCTGCTCAACTTTGTCTTTATGGCGAATCTGCTCTACGCCTACCTGCCGGAACGTCGCGACCCCGTCCCCAACAACTTTTTGCTATGGCGGCACGCCTTGCACGCTGAATGGGTGCAAAACGGGTTGGTATTGGTGGGGGTGGGGGCGTGTATATGGTTGGCTTTCCTCTATTTCCGTCCGCCTGCCTGGTCTAAAGCTAGTTTAGAAGTTAGCACCGAGGCACAGGGAGATACGGAGAAAATGCCAAGTGCTACAATAAAGCTAAATTAGGCACATAAAAATATTATCATTCAAGTAAGCCCAAATTTAGGTTTACTTGAATGATACGGCACGTTAAAGTCTATAGTTAGGCAGCCAGGTAGTGCGAAACCATCGTCAACAACTTGTTCAGGTCAAATGGTTTGGGCAAGAAATTATCGGCCTTGACCTGGGCCGCATAAACCGAAGCATCCACGGCGGCGGTTAGCACAATAATAGGCACATGTTTTCCAGGGGTCTGCCGATATGCCTGAGCAAAAGCCCAACCGTCCATAACTGGCATCCGCATATCCAGCAAAATCAAGCGCGGTGAAGTTCGATTAATCATTTCCAGCGCTACCGCTCCATTTGAAGCCGTAAGCACCTCATAACCTTCATCGGACAGCCACAGGCTCAGACAATCACGAATGTTTTCATCGTCATCTATAACTAAAATTTGTTGGTCTAAACTCATCAAGTATCTCCTTGGGTCTCATTAGCATCGGGGTTAAGTCCTGGCGGCAAATAAACTATAAAGCGTGTTCCGCCGCCCGGCGGAAACTCTGCGTAAATCGTGCCTCCGTGTAGCTCAACGATTTGTTTTGTGATATATAGACCCAGGCCCATCCCACCATAATATTCCCTGGTGTGAGCCTGGTAAAAACGCTCAAAAATATGCTCCCGATATTCTGGCGCAATCCCAATCCCCTGGTCAGTAACGCTTAGATATATTTTACCACTATTTTCTAACGAAAGCACTACTTGAACTGACTTTTCATCAGGGCTAAATTTAAGGGCGTTATCTAACAAATTATTAACCACTTGTTCCAGACGAAGCGGGTCAACCAGGGCGGTAAGAGATTTAGGAGCGCTCAGTTCCACTGGATGATTAGGTTTATTCAGTCGGGCGCTGGCGACCACGTTCTCAACTAGCTCAACCAGGTTTACCTTTTCCTTTTCCAAAACCAGCTGACCAATCTGGAGGCGCGCTACATTTAGCAATTGCCCAACTAGCTGCCCCAGCTTATCAGATTGGCGGTCAATCGCCTGCATAGCGCGAGATAGTTGGTCGGGAGTAATATTGTCGCCTTTTTCGGCTTTGTTAATTACAAACTGAGCGTAGCCGCGTAAGCTGGTAAGCGGCGTTTTGAGTTCATGAGCAGCCACTGCCAGAAACTCATCGCGGGCAGATACTGCCTGCTCCAGTTCGTGCTTGCGCAAAGCCAGTTCATCGGCCAGTTGGGTAATATCGTGGTTCTGGCTTGCCAGCGCA
>JBBQXW010000238.1:0-11422 GCA_038209275.1 Chloroflexia bacterium
TGGGAGCGGCACAAATCGAAGGCTTTTTCGGCTTGCCGGGCAGTTCCCTGCGGGTCGTTCAGCTTATCCAGATAAAACTCACCCAGGCGGACGTACAAAGCCGACTGGCTCGGCAAATCGTCCAGCGCCTTAAAAATAACCTCAACCTGCTCCATATAGCCGCGCGCCGCCTGAACATCGCCCTCCATCAGCTTGATTTCGGCAAAATCGTTGAGAAAAACAGCTTGCTCACGTTTTTGTTCCAGCGTTTTCGCCAGGGCGTAGCCCGCTTCGGTATAGCGCCGGGCCTGTTCATAATCATTTTTGGAAAGGGCAACCTGGGCCAGTAGGGTATAAATCCGCAATTTGCTTTCCTGATCGTTGGTGCGCTCGGATAGTTCCAGGCTTTCCGTACCGTAACGCAAGGCGCTGTCATAATCATCCTGAACATAATCAAGCATAGCCAGATTGTGCAAAAAATTATTTTCCTGTCGGGAATTTTCCCTGCGGAGGGCTTCTGCCAGCCCTCTTTCAGCAAATTCTCGCGCCTTTGGATAATCATCTTTGCGGCGGTATAGCTGGTCAAGCTGGTCGCAAGTTATAAATATGTTAGAAGCATCGTCGTGTTCCTCGAAAACAGCCAGACTGCTCAGTAAATAATCTTCAGCCTTCTCAAGTTCGTTTAGCTGCAAGTTAAGCTGCCCCAGTTGCGCCAGAAAAGTAGCCGAAGCCACCCGGTCTCCTAATTGCTGCACCAGTAGCAAGCCACGCCGAAAGGTCTCCTGAGCTTTGTCTACTTGCTCGGTCAGGCTATATAATACGCCCAGTTTATAAAGTACATCGGCCTCGGCACGGGGTAAATTGTGCTCCTTAGCCGCCGCCAGCCCGCGTTCCAGACTATGAAAAGTGCGCGGCACGTCCTTACGCATCATCCAGGCCCGCGACTGGTTCAGGTAATTATTGACCAGTGGCGTTTTATCCTGAAGCACTCGATAGGTTCTGAGCGCCTTTTCCATTTCAGTTAAAGCTTCTTTTGGACGGTTAAGTTCGAGATAGATAAAGCCTGCTGTATCGTGGGCAAAAGCTTCTAAAATGGCGCGCTGGGGTTTATCAAGGGTCTGCGCGCCTTTGATTCTTGCAAGCAGCGCCTTTACTTCATCTAATGCTACAGATGGTTTTGCTTCGGCCTGCTCGTAGATAGCGTGAATAGTGTCGGCAAATTCATTAAATTCCTGACGATTCGCCTCGTCGTCCTTTAGGTTAATTGCTTTTCGATTAAAGAAAAAACTCACTGGGCTTTTTCTCCAGGTGCTAGTAATTGACCTTCAAAGAAACCATTTTTATTGTAAATTGCTACGTTACTCCAAAATAAGCTTTCTAAAAAGAATAGAATAGTACAGAAGCCTTCACCATATGCTGACTCGGAGTAATCAAGCCAGGTTACTTGTAAAGTGTCATCGGTTGAGGCGGTCAATTGTTCAATTCGGTTTTGAACCTCGTCCAGTCCATCGCATAAAGAAATTACATCCAACCATTTGCCAGATGCTTTAGAAAAAAGGCGCTCAAGAAAAAGTTGGTTAGATGTATAACTGAGCAAATCTGCCGATACGTCCGCTAAATTCTCTTCCAAAGTTAACTCTTCTTCTAAAGTCAGTTCTTTTTCTTCTACGCTCATTTAAAAATCTCCTTAAATTTCTGAAACTCTATTTCCGTTACTGGTCTACGTTCGCCCTGCCTCAATTTGATTAGATGAGTAGTATTATTACGCCTGACCCCTGTAACAATTGTGCCGTTTGGGTTAAAAATATGCTCTCGTGCTTTACGTAGCCGAACTATGTACGCCTCATCTTCTACCTGAACGAAGACATTGCTTTGGTTAGCTCTTTGGGCATCGCTGATAGCTAAATCTACTGGTCTTCCTTCGGCCTTCCTTTGTTCGGCGTGCTTACTCAGTCGGGGGTGCGGCTTATCTGGTTCGTCCATTATATTTTCCTAATTTATTTTGTGAGATAGCAAACCTGGATAAGTCGCTATCTCAATTGTAACATTGTCAGACAAACTGGTTTTAAAGTCAAGGCGCTGGCTACTTTGGGGTGAGCGTCAATTTTTTGCGCCAGGGTCAAGCCAACCCGGACGTGAACGTCCGGGCTAAAAAATCTCGGCTCATTTATTTTTAGCCCGGACGTTCACGTCCGGGTCTTTGCAAAAAACTGACACTCACCCGCTACTTTGCGAACTCTTATTAGTTTGCCAGCCGATATGTTCCCTGCTAAACTAAAAAAGGCACAACCATCTAAAAATCGGATTTTTAACTAGAAACCAGAAACTTCCTGAAGGAGCATAAAAATGGGCATCAAGAAAATAGACCATATCGGGATTGCGGTTAAAGATATTCAAAGCGTGCTGGGTTTTTATGCCGAGGCGCTGGGCCTGGAGAATTTGGGCTATGAAGTGGTGGAAGACCAGGGCGTGCGAGTAGCTTTTCTGCCAGTTGGCGAGAGCCGTTTCGAGTTGCTCGAACCGTTGAACGAAGATTCGCCCGTCGCTAAATTTATCGCCAAACGCGGCGAGGGCATTCACCATATCTGTCTGGATGTAGACAATGTAGGCGAAACGCTGGGCGAAATGAAGGAGCGCGGTCTACAAGTAATTGACCAGCAACCCCGCCCCGGCGCACACCACAAAGAAATCGCCTTTGTCCATCCCAAAGCCAGTAGTGGCGTGCTTATCGAACTCAGCCAGGACGCGCCGGGCTACCGCGATGGACACAAGATTGAGGATTGAGGATTTACGATTTACGCACCCAGAGGGTACCCGCGATTTACGATTTACGATTTACGATTTACGATTTACGATTTAGGAGAAAATTCAGGTGTTAGACCCGGTAGAGATTGGTTTTCGGGAGTTAGGGGCGGCGGATTTAGCTTTGCTGCATCGGTGGCTCAACACCGATTTTGTGATGATGTGGTGGGAGAAAGAACCTTACACTTACGAAAAGGTAGTTGAGGAATACACGCCGGTAATCGAGGGTAAAGAACCCACCCGCGCCTATTTAATTATGTTCGGCGAAACACCAATTGGCTATATCCAGACCCATAAAATAGATGATTACCCGGAATGGAGTCAGGGTTTACAGGTCGGGGAAAATGTTGCCGGGATAGATTTGTTGATTGGGCATCCCGATTATATTCACCGGGGTTTGGGTAGTGCTATCTTGCAAAAATTCTTGCGGGAAAAAGTATTTGCGGTGATGGACGTAGAAAGCTGCATAATTGACCCTGAACCAGCTAACAAAGCCGCTATCCGTGCTTACGAAAAAGCCGGATTCAAATACGAGAAGACGATTCAAGTACCAACTGAATCCGAACCAAGTTACGTTATGCGGATAATGCGAAGTGATTTAGAATAAACCCACCGAGAGGATTGGGAAATTTTGAGATTAAACAAATCTAAAAGCATCGGAATACTGGTAATGTTGCTGGCGCTTGTGACATTGGCGGCTTGTGGCGAAAATACAGTTACGCCGCCGCCGGTTACGCCTACTGTTGTGGTGTTGCCGGGAACGCCGCGCTTTACCCCTTCGCCCACCTCGATTGGGACGGGTGGCGCGGGCGTATCGCTGGATATAGCCTATCCGAACGTGGCGCGACGCACCGACCTGAAATACGAGGATATTTTTCCCGGCGTACCAGGGCGCGATGTCAGCTTCTTTCAAGCTTTTGTTACCGACGACCCGGTGGAACAGGTGCAGGGCTATTACGCAGCGCAACTGAAAAAGCTGGGCTTTGCGCTGGCGGAAGGGCCAACCGAAATAATCGCGAAACGGGCCTCAACCATCGTGCAAATGTCCATCTTTAGCCGCGACCAACCCGCCGCCCAAAAAGAAACCCTGAAAAGCGGACAAAGCCTCGTTGCTATTTTGGTGCGCGACGGTAGCTCCAATAGCATCCTCGGCCCTCGCGCTACGCCGACGAAGTGAGTAACAGGGAACATCCATTGACGGAGCAATGTCCCACAGGTTCGGGCTAATTTGTAGGATGCTGCTCCGTCAGCTAATTGTTTTACTTATTATTTGGAATTTTCTCCTTGCCTCCGTGTCTCTGTGGTGAATATTTAAAAGTGAGAGTAACTCATGGCTGAACTGAATGAGGAAATTGTGGCGCAATCGGATATGTTGCGGTTGCGGCGAACTAATGAGGTTGACCTGGATTTTGTGCTGAAAGCTGAGAATGATGCGGAGAACCGCCGCTATATTTTAATCTGGACACACGAACAGCATATTCAAGCGTTTTCTAATCCAAATGTAGCGCATTTGATGATTGAGACGGCGGCAGAAGGTCGGGCGGTGGGGTACGCCATTCTAAACGGGCTGGAAAATCCTAATCAGAGTACCGAGTTGCAGCGCATTACAGTAGTTGAAAAGGGGCAGGGCTACGGCAAGGAAGCAATCAGGCTGATTGAACAGTGGGTTTTCGAGGAATTAGCCACGCACCGTTTATGGCTCGATTTCAAGGATTACAATTTGCGCGGCAAGCACGTCTACGAATCGGTTGGCTTTACGGTTGAGGGGACGCTACGGGAATGTTTGAAAATAGGCGATACATTTGAGTCGCTGGTAGTAATGTCGGTATTACGGAGCGAATATTTTTCGCAGAAAGCCGAAGCAGAAAAGAAATTGAACGGTGGCAATGCCAGCTAATTTGAAGGAGCAATTGCGGGCGTTCTTGCGCGATTCCGACCCGCTTTTAACCCGGTCGCAACCTGCCGAACAACTGGCCCGTATCTGGCACAAGGCGCTCGACCTGACCGAACAACGGAGGGGACGGGCGCTTTTTCTGGCCTTCGATGCGACCTATTCCGACCAACGCAAAGGTGAAAGCCCGGCTGATTTTGAACGGCGCATAAATAACGGCGTACCAACGACTTTGTTTGGCTCATCTTTTCCTGCCGACGGGCCGGACAAACTGCGCCACTTCTTTGCCTCGGCACTGCTGGCTTTTTACCTGACGCGCTGGCTGGCAGACCTCGCCGGAATAGGGGTAGAAGTGCTGGGCTTCCTGACCCAACCCATCGGCGGCACAGGCTACAATCAGGGCGATATTCACGCCGACCAATGCGGCGCGGCTTTCGGTCAGGCTCTCAAAAAAGAATCCGCCACCGATATTAAAAAGTTTGTGGAAGTTTATGAGGCAAAAAAGGGACGGACGAAGTAAAATTGTGGTGTGGCGAAAAATCCATTGGCGGAGCAATGTCTCACAAATCACCCCGAACCTGTAGGACATTGCTCCGCCAATGGATTTTTCTACAGGGTGATTTGTGAGACATTGCTCCGCCAATGGAAAATCAGCTGACAGAGCAGCATCCTACAATCCGGCCTGGTCTTGGGGACATTGCTCCGCCAATGGATTTTTCGCTTACTTCCCCACAAAGAAGTTAGGGTCAATCGAGGGGTCACTGACCGCTATGTGGAACTTCGAGTCAACGCCGCCACTCTCGACGGCAACGTAAAAGTGCGGGTCAATCGAAGGCGTTTGCTGAGTTTGGGCCGCTAAATTACTACCGACCAAATTCCCGCCAGTGTAAACCGTTATCGCCAGCGTTATACCAAGTATCGCCAATTTTATTTCTTTCACCATAAATATAAGTCCTCGCCAAATGTTATAAATCATGTACAAAGCAATTTCAGTTCTGAAATTGCTTTGTACATGATAAACTATTAGCGGGCGATTTTCAAGACCTGTAGCACCGTTCCGCAGCGCGCTGGTAAACTAAAGCCCTGCACCTGACCTGCTGGGCCAACCGGATAAGCCTGGTTGCCGCCAGTAAACAGGTCGAGCAACAAATCACCCTCAGCAAAATAACTCTGATTACTCAACAAAGGCATTTCAATTGCCTTATCTCCGGCGTTGAGAGCAATAACCAGTTGGTCTTGACTATCCCTGCGCCCGAAGACATAGAGCGACTCGGCAGCGTACAGGGTGTTATATTCGCCGCGCCGCAAAGCCGGAAAACGATGACGCAAAGCAATCGCCTTTTTGAAGTAGCCGCGCAAATCGCTGTTCCATTTCTGCTCGTTCCAGGGGAAGCTACGGCGCGAGTCGGGGTCTTTGCCACCTTCTAACCCAATTTCATCGCCGTAATAAATCGAGGGCGAACCGGGATAAGTCATTTGAAAAAGGGTGGCAAGCCGCAAAGCCGCTTCGTCGCCGCGGGCGCTGTTGATAAAGCGGGCGGTATCGTGGCTATCGAGCAAATTTAGCTGGGCCGCCGTAATTTCGGGTGGGTAGAGTTTGAGCAGCTTTTCAATCGCCTCACCGAACTTGGCCGCATCCGCGCCGCCAGTAACACCACTATATCCTGTGCCGCTAATGGTGGACAAATCCAGGTTCTTGACAAAGAAAGCTAGAGTAGCGCGGGTAAAGAGATAATTCATCACGCTATCGAACTGGTCGCCCTGAAGCCAGCGTCGGGCATCTTTCCAGATTTCGCCGCAAATATAAGCTTCCGGGTTGACCTTCTTGACCTGTCGCCGGAATTCGCGCCAAAAATCGTCATCGTCAATCTCTTCCGGCACATCCAGTCGCCAGCCATCAATGCCCTGTTCCAGCCAGTAGCGCCCAACCGACCACAAAAACTCGCGTACCGCCGGAGTTTTGGTATTAAACTTGGGCAGGGCTGGCAAATCCCACCAGGCATCATAATTTATTTTTTTACTGCCGTAAGCCTGTACCGGGAAGCCCTTAAAATGAAACCAATCAAGATAAGGCGAAGCCGCGCCACATTCTAACGCCTGATTAAACTGGAAAAAGCCTCGGCTGGCATGGTTAAACACGCCATCCAGCACAACCCTAATACCGTTGGCGTGGGCTACATCGAGCAACTTGCGTAAAGCGACATTGCCGCCCAGCAAAGGGTCAACCTGAAAATAATCGTGGGTATGGTAGCGATGGTTGGAAGCGGATTGAAAAATCGGGTTCAGGTACAGCGCCGTAATGCCCAGGTCGGTCAGGTATTCTATTTTCTCGGCAATACCGATTAAGTCGCCACCTTTATAACCATCGGCAGTGGGTGGTGAGTCCCAGCTTTCCAGATTGGATGGCTTGGCTACGCTGGCGCTTTTGGCAAAACGGTCAGGGAAAATCTGGTAAAAAACCGCATCCTTGACCCATTCGGGGGTTTTCGCCGCCACTCGCGATTCAATCGCGTGGTCAACGCCTGGATTAATTGCCGGATTTATTTTTTCACTCACACTCTAACTTCCTCTCTAAATTATTAACCACAGATGAACACCGATAAACACAGATGAGTTTAAGTGATAACTGACGACTGAAAACTATAAAAACTCTGTGCTAATCTGTGCTAATCTGTGCTAATCTGTGTTCCTTCTTAAATATTTAAATCCACTAAGGCAACATAAAGAATTAACTTCCGGCGGTGGCAGGGGCGAATCGCATACGCCCTTGAACGCTGTGCCAGGTCTAAAGGGCGTATGCGATTCGCCCCTACGAAAAAGGGAACTTGATTTTTAACGCTGCCTAAGCACCAATTCAGGTGCGAACAGGTTGCCCGAATTGACAAGGGCAATTATAATATAGATGTTCCCAATTGCGAAACTTCTATTAAGAATTTATGGCGGCTGGTTTTTATCAAAACAAGGTTTTCTCTTCTCTAGCTTCACCTGAAGAAAAAGCTTTCCGACTCATTACCACAAAAAAAGGAATTTGCCCATGCCCGAAAAATTTTTGAGGTTACTGGCGGCACAGCTATTGCTCGCCGGTCTTTTGCTGGCGCTGTGGGATGTTACGGGCGGGGTTAGTACTGCCCAGGCCGAACCCTTTGCGAATCCAGCTTTTCAAAAAGTCTGGCGCATGACCGACCAGCCGATAGCCGATGGCGTAACCAGTCGGTCTTTTTTGTGGGGGCCAGAAGGATTTGCCACCCAGACCGAAGCGTATAGTAATGCGTCGGGTGGCACGCGGCTGGTGCAATATTTTGATAAGGGTCGCATGGAACTGACCTACCCGGAAGCCGACCCGAATAGCGCTTGGTTTGTCGGAAGCGGCTTACTGACGCGAGATTTGGCGGCGGGTCTGGTGCAAATTGGCGATAACACGGTGCGGCTGTTCGACCCGGCCCGTATCCCTGTCGCGGGCGACCCTTCGCTGGAAATAAACAAAGATGCGCCCGTTTATGCCGATTTCAGCCGGGAAGTGCTGGGCCGAGGCACAAGCAGTCGGGTGGGAACGGTCATTCGCGATAATATTCAGGCGGGCGGAAAGCGCAGTAGCCGCCTCACCAGCGCCGAACCCAAAATAAATTATGCCTATTACGTCCAGCAATCGGGCCATAATATCGCCGCGCCTTTTTGGGAATATTTTCAGCAGCGCGGCCCGGTTTATACGCCCAAAGGTGGTACGGTCACGGCCTCGTTGTTCGACTGGCAATTTTTGATGGGCTACCCGCTTACCGAACCATACTGGACTAAAGTTAAAATTGAAGGCAAAGATACCGAAACGCTGGTGCAACTTTTCGAGCGCCGGGTTTTGACCTACACCCCGACCAACCCGGATGGCTTTAAAGTCGAAATGGGCAATGTCGGGCGGCACTATTACCAGTGGCGCTACGGCCCGCCAACCGTAATCGTACAGGATACTTCCGTCCCCGACTCGGTGGGCGGCACAGTCACCCCAAAAATAGGCGGCCTTAGCACCATTTTCCGGCTCAGTTCGAGCGGCTACCAGCCGGGCGAAGCGGTGCGCTATTCGGTGACGTTACCGGGTGGCAAGGTTTTGGAGGCGCGTTCTCCGGCTAAAGCCGGGCCGGATGGCGTGGTGCGGCTGGCTTTTCGGGGTGCTTCCTTCTCCGATGATGAAAATAACGGCCTGGGTATTTACCAGTTCAACCTGCTAGGCGAAAAAACGCCCAAAGATGTTCGTATCTATGTACGGATAATCCAGATTGCCCCCAAAACGCCTACTTCGCCTTACACGGTAGACAAAAGCGTACCAGCCAGCGTCAACGCCATCCCGATACCACCTACCGGGCCGCTCTTTACCGATTTTCTGGCTTTAACGTTGGGCTTTTACCAGAAGGATTTTGACCAGGAGAAAGTCGCTATCTGGGTTACTGACCCTTATGGCGGCGTTAGTGGGGTAAGGTCTTCGGCGGGGATCGAGATTGTCAACGAAAGCCTGGAAGGAGCAATTATTTATGTTGGTAGTCCGCCCGACCCCGGCATCTGGGCCGTCACGATACAAGACAAGGCCAACCCAAACAAGCAGTCCATTATCTATATCCGTGTCACCGAAGAACCGCCGGAACTGACTATTGGCGCAGCCCTGAATATTTTAACGGCGCGCAGCACTTTGGGCCTGTTCAATCAGGCAATATCCAGTCCATTTAAATTGGATAGTGGCGAGTAGTTTCTGGTTTCTGGTTTCTAGTTAGGATAAATAAGGAGACTGCGCTTTGAGAAATAGAATTATGGTTAAAGATAGAGCTTTTAATAGATGGCGGCTGCTGGCGATAGTCGGCTTGATACTGAGCCTGAGCCTGGATACGCTGGGCGAGTTTAGCCGAACGGTGGCGGCAGCCGATTTTGCCAATGAAGCATTTCAGACTGCCTGGGAGCAACTGGATGGCCCGGTGGTGGCGGGGCAGGTGGCCCGACCCTATTTGTGGGGAACGCCCGGCCCAATTCTGAACGAAAATTACAAAGAGGCCAAAGGCGGGCAGCGTCAGGTGCAATATTTTGCCAAAGGCCGCATGGAACTGACCCGCCCTGATGCACAGCCCGGCTTTGTGGGCGATGGACGGCTGGTGCTGGAAATGGTTTCGGGGCGGCTGCAAACTGGCGATAACAGCTACTTGCAGTTCGATGGCTGCGAGTCGCCGATTGCCGGAGCAAACCGCTTTGAGAAAAATCCCGGTGCGCCTTCCTATCGGGCTTTCCAAAGTCTGGTCGGTCAGAACGCCAGTCAGGTTGGAACGCCGATACGGGCGGTACTAACCGAACCCGAAGCCGAAGGTTTTTTCCTGGGCTTTTATTCGCTCAATCCTGATAACGCGCTGGGAACGCTGGCAAAAAACGCGGTTTATATCCCCGAATCGGCCCATAATATTCCCGATGTCTTCTGGAATTATTTAAATCAGCCAGATGCGAACGGTCTGCCCTTGTTCAACTGGCAAACTTTGTTTGGTCTGCCCCTGACCGATGCGTACTGGGCCAAACTACGCGGCGCGGATGGCGCTTCGCAGGATACCCTGGTACAGCTTTTCGAGCGACGCACCTTGCTCTATAATCCGGCGGCAGCATCCGGCTTTCAGGTAGAAAGCGGCGATGTCGGTACCGATTATTATCGCTGGCGCTACCAGTTGCCCGAACTGCCCATCATCGAAGATAAAGTTGAACCTTCCAGTGGTTCAGGTCAGGTGCAACCCAGCGTGGGGGAAAGCGGCAGCACTTTCATCCTGACCGGCAGCAATTTCAAACCCAATGAAAAAGTCAGCGCCTGGATTGAACAAAAAGTCGCTACCGCCCCCGTCAACACCGGGCCGGGTGTTTTTGAGCAACCTGTTCGCATTAACGACCAGGGCCGCTTCCGGCTACGGCTCAGGACTAACCCCTTCATCACGCCTTCGCTCTTAATTCGGCTGGTGGTGCTGGGACAGGAGAGCGGCAACAAGATTGTGCTGAATTTTAGAGTGGTCGGCTCGATTCGCTATACCCCGGCAGTTGAGGCCATTCAACCGAGCGATGCGCCACCAGGAATTTCGGCGAAGGTCGAAAAGAGCGTTATTAAGGTCGGCGAATCGGCCCGGCTACAGGCCGATGGTTTTCAGCCCGGCGAACCGCTCCGGGCCTGGTTTAGTACGCCGCTCAACCGGGTAGTGAGCTATCCGGCCCTGATTAACCGCACTTATAGCGAGGGTACTTTTAACCGCCGATTGGTTGCCACCGATAGCGGTAGCTGGATAACCGATATTCCCGCGCCCGGTACGCCCGTCCCCGGCATTTACGCTATTACGGTTTATGGTCTGCAAAGCGGCAAAACTGCGATTGCCTATTTCCGGGCGCGTACTGGCGGCCTGTTTTATTATAATCCATTCTGGGGAGCGCCCGACCCGCAAGGCCCAACCGCCGCGCCACCTCCCAAAGTAGACCTGACCAAGTTACCGCTCGACCCGGCTCTACAACGCAATGCTACCAAATTGCAATTTGAGCAGGACGACAATCCGACAGCAGAGGAGGAGTAGAGCCGATTATGCCAAATTTTAAAGCTTATTTACCGCAGCGGAACGCAGAGGGAACAATTAATTATTTATCGCAGAGGGCGCAGAGGGACGCAGAGGGGACGCGGAGATTTTATAATTTGAATCTCCCCGTGTCTTCGTTGGGTCTACCGACCCTCCGTGGTGAATTTTTAAACTTCGGAAAGCTGCG
>JBBQXW010000239.1:0-11379 GCA_038209275.1 Chloroflexia bacterium
GGAATGACTCTCAATTTCTTCCCGGAAGGTGCTAAGTAGAAAATCTTGTTGTTCGCTCTGATTCATCTTACCCCTTATTTATCCCATTGTTCCATTCTTCGGCTGTAAGGCACTCGGTTGGCTCGATCAAAATAATTATCTGATCTTTGACTTCTGGGTTACGCCAGAGCGCCCAGGCTGCCGGACGCAGACGGGCTTGTTCCACAATACGTGGTAGTACATCCAGTTCGTTCAGACCTGCCCGCTTGACTTCGTGGGTCTGTTCCACAATAAATCCAGCCTGACGGTTGCCATAGCTGGCTATTAGAATTGGGGCTTCCAGGGCAACTGGGCTAGTTTCCAACCCAAGCAAAATGGTCAAGTCGAATATCGGTAAATTAGTTAGTTTTAAATAACCGCACAAAGCCCTCGGTGCCTGGGGAGCAGGTGCCTCCAGTTCAGCCAGTTTGATACGTTGTAGCCGCTTGATACTACTAGCCCGAATTGCAAAGCGTCGTTGACCCGCTTCGATTAAAATTAGTTCCATTGCTTGTGCCGCGTTAGCTATGCCCGGCGTACTGAAATCGAGCATTTTCTTTTTCCTACCCGACTTTCAGGTCAGCTAAAATCGAACTTAAATTGAGCAATACCAGCGTTCGCTCGGCCTGCTGGACAACACCATTGGAGTATTTACCGCGCTCGTGGCCTAGCGTTAATAAAGGCGGCTCAATCTGGCTACGTACTATTTCGACTACTTCGGAAACTTGCTCGGCTACGATACCAGCTTCCAGTCCCTGCGTGGTGGCAACAATAATACGAGCGTTGTTATTAAGTGCTTGCTGTTCAATGCCCAGTACACCGCGCACATCTATTACAGCGGTAATATTGCCCCGCAAATTGGTGATACCCATTATATGCACAGGAGTCAGCGGTACACGGGTAACATTATCCAGGCGGCTAATCTCACGCACTTGCTGCACTTCCAGACCAAACCATTCTTTGCCCAGTCGGAACGCTAGATAGCGCTGGCGGGTTTCGTTGCGCTGGCTGACCGCCGCCTGCCCTTGCATGGCGTTACGTTGCCGCAGCTTCTCCAAAATATCTTCGTTACTCACGCTTTTTATTTCTTCTGACATATTTTAATACTTTTCAAGTTTTCCCCAAATTTTCAAATTTAGTACAGCCCTATTATGATTATAGGGGTTTGACCTTACGAATTAGCTTACTTTTAAAAATCTGTTCGCTAGTACTTTTTGGCTACTCACTTTAGCTGTTATACTTATTTCTCTTTATTCTCTGGTTTCAATCGAAGAAGCCCGGTTGTAACCGGGCGCTACCTAGCTGCTTATCTTGTAACTCAAAACTCAAAATTCAAAACTCAAAATTTATTAAGAAGGTTGGAGCATACGACGGGACATGCGGGTGAAGACGGTTTCAATCAGGAGGGTTAGCACCCGTTCGCCTTCGTCGCCTTTAACTACGTAGTAGTCTGCACCCATTTCGTAGGCTGTCACCATATTTTTGAGCTTGTTTTCGTTACTGAACATAATAATCGGAATATTGCGTAAATCAAAGTTGCTCTTGATTGCTTTGCACACCTCGAATCCGCTCATCAGAGGCAGATAAACATCGAGGACAATCAAGTCGGGCTGCGTTTCGGCGGCCTGCAAAACGCCTTCGTTGCCATTGGTAGCAATAAAAACCTGGTAGCCCTTCCCTTCCAGAACAAAACGAGTTTTTGCGGCCTGGGTGGGACTATCTTCGACAATCAAAACCTTTTTAGCCATTGGAGTAAAGCCTCTATATCGAGTAACCGCTTCCGGTTCATTAATTTGAATAGTCACGTTTAATCCTTACAGATGTCCCAGATGAGTAGAACGTTAATAATAAAATAAAAACACATTTCTTGTATACTAACAAAGAGTTTCGCTGAGTCTACAGATAAAAATAAGTCATGCCTATTTTAACCGTCAGGAATGAAATGGCAATTAAAATCAACATTATATCTATTAAAATAGTATTAATTTTTTTACTGGCCTGCCCACTCAACTAAACCAGGGTAAGTTCTTGGCATAGGTTTTATGGCGGTTGACACACCCTACCCGGCTTGTTACAATTAATTGGATGCGGTCTGTAAATTAATTAAGTTGATAGATTTACCACTTTTTACTCGTCGTATTCTTCCTCAGTTTAGAGCCAAGAAGCAGTTATTCAGAAATTGCCCACTTTATCTACAGTTTAAGGCTTTCTACCGGGGCTAATATTTAAGATAATAAATTGGTGGGAATGCACAATGCCTACAAAATCACAAAATTAAGATTAAGTAAGAAAGAAGGTTTTTAGTAATGGATGTAATGAAAAGCAGCGATTTTGAAGTAGCTGCTGAGAAACTCAGTAAATCGCCCCTTGACCGCATGGGCGGAGTAGTAGCTCGCAAAGAGAGCGAATTAGAAGGAGTCGAATATTACGACAATGTACTGGAATTAATCGGCAATACCCCTTTGCTCCGGCTCAACAAGCTGGCACGCGGGGTTAAGCCAACCATTTTGGCAAAGCTGGAAATGCTCAATCCGGGCGGCAGCGTCAAAGACCGTATCGGTATCAGAATGATTGAGGAAGCGGAACGGCGCGGCCTGTTAAAGAAGGGCGGCACCATTATCGAGCCGACCAGTGGCAACACTGGCGTAGGTTTGGCGATTGCGGCGGCGATTAAGGGTTACAAAGCCATGTTTGTTATGCCGGACAAGATGAGCCAGGAGAAAATTTCGCTATTAAAGGCTTACGGTGCAGAGGTGGTGATTACCCCAACGGCAGTGCCACGCGAGTCGCCCGAAAGTTATTATAGTGTGGCTGACCGCTTGGCCCGCGAAATTCCCGGTGGTTTCCAGCCGAACCAATATTTTAATCCTGAAAATCCCCGTACTCACTACACTACTACTGGGCCGGAAATCTGGCGGCAGACCGGCGGCAAGATTGATTATTTCGTAGCGGGCGTGGGAACGGGCGGCACGATTAGTGGCGTGGCTAAATACTTAAAGGAACAGAACCCGAAAATACGAATTGTCGGTGTAGACCCGGAGGGTTCGCTCTATACTAGCGACACGATTCGCCCTTACAAAATCGAGGGTATCGGCGAAGATTTTATTCCCGGTACGGTAGATTTGAGCCTGATTGACGAGTGGGTGACTATCGGAGACCGCGAATCGTTTATGATGGCGCGGCGCTGTGTGCGCGAGGAAGGTTTGCTAATCGGTGGTTCGTGCGGCACGGCATTGGCGGGCGCGTTGGAATTTGCCAAGAAGCTAGACGAGGATAAGCTGATGGTGGTGTTGTTGCCAGATAGCGGACGCAGTTATCTGAGCAAGATTTACAATGATGCCTGGATGCGCGACCAGGGCTTTAGCGAACGCTTTCCGACCCGGCCTTGCGTCGGCGATTTACTCCACAATCACGCACCTGGTCAAACTCGTTCGCTTTTTATTACGGTCAGCCTCGACCAGACGGTGAGCGAGGCTATCGGTACGCTGCACGAGAATAGTATCTCGCAGATGCCAGTAGTCAAATCGAATAATGGGGACGCGAATGGCAAGCTGGAAATCGTAGGCAGCATTCAGGAGCGCACCTTATTAGAGCGCATCTTCAAGAATCCCGAAATTGTGAGCGCCCCAGTCGAAAAGGCGATGGATGCACCCCTGCCAACCGCCGATGCTACCGAACTGTTGGAAGATATTTTCCCGCTCTTCAGCGCCTCCTCGCCCGCGCTGGTGGTCGAAAAAGATGGCGAACCAATCGGTATCCTGAGCCGCTCCGATGTGCTGGAATTTGTGGCCCAGCAAAGACGACAGTAATAGTTTTGAGTTTTGAGTTTTGAATTTTGAGTTTTGAATTTTGAGTTTTGAGTTAAGAACGGAACACAGATGAACGCAGATTAGCACAGATTAACACCACCCTTCGGGCGTGAACACAGAGGGAATTTGAGTTTGGTACGCCAGTGCAGTCCGCCCTGAAATAAATTCCGGGCTTGATGCCTTAACTTGATGTGTATGGGGCTAATTGCATTCGCCCTTTTGACCTTGCACAAACCAGAGGGCGAATGCAATGAGCCAATACGCCAGAATTAAATCTTGTGGTGGGCTGAATTGGATAATGAAAGACGGGTAAATGAAATATGACTACCCAGTTAAGCCGAATTGAACTTGAACGCATTTATACCGTTGAAGAATTCGAAGAATTGCCGGAATTTGAAGAATATTACGAGTTAATCGAAGGAAAGCTGGTTGAGAAGATGTCGCCTGGTGATGAACACGGCAGGATTAGCCGTAATATTATTGTACATCTGGATCGGTTCGACCCAGAAGAGAAACTGGGAATGATATGGCCCGGCACGAGCTTTGTTCTTTCGCCTACTAATGTACCGATACCTGATTTGGGTTTTTTGGTTGCCAGTCGCGTGCCTAAAAAGAGGGGTAAGAAGGCCATTCGGAAAGTCCCTGATTTGGTGGTGGAAGTTTGGTCGCCCAGCGATTTGAGAAGTGCGCCAGAGCGTGAAGCGGCCCAAAACCGTATCCAGCGTTATCAGGCTGCCGGAGTACGTATCATCTGGTCTATCAATCCGCGCAATAAAACGGTGGAAATTTATCACCCGAATAACGCCCCGCTAGTAGCAATATTAGGTATAAACGACAAGTTAGATGGCGAAGACGTGATACCTGGCTTTGAACTAAAGGTGAAGGCATTATTTGAGTAGTCAGGCGAATGAAGAAAGTACGGTAACAAATATGAGTCAAATCAATTCTATAACATTGGAGAATTATGCGCCGGAGGTACTATTATCTTGTCGCGCCACACTAGGCTGGCTCGAAAGTAACGGACAAGGGGATAGTTTAGCAGCAGCTGATTTGCGCTATGCAATTGATTTATTACAAGAAGCCGGAGTTGACTTGCCTCAAATCTTACCAGCAACCAAAGATACCCAGGTAGTTGAAGATAGTTCGGAAGACGTTGAGAACGAGCAGGTTTACAGCCCCGACCTACAGGAAAGGGCCGAATTACTGCAAGCCATTGCTGAAAGTGAACTTGAGGAAGCGCACGGTATTTACCACACCACCGACGAGGTAAAAGCGCATTTGGCTAAGGTCAGGGAAGATGTTGCCAGGAAACCGAAACCAAGAAAACGCCGTACCAGTAAATTTAACGAACCGACTACCCCGGAAGAAATTAAAGCCACTATGGAAGTTTTAGCTAAATTAGATGCGCTGGCAGTTGAAATCGGCAAACACTGGACAGGAAGTGTTAGTGCGGTAGACGCTGTACGTGAAATGCGGCGCGAACTGTGATAGTAATTGATGCAAGTGTTTGGGTTAGTTATTTGCTACCACAGGAACCAGCTCACCAGTTTACTAAGCAATGGTTAGCGCAATATCTAGTGAATGGTGGTACATTAGCTGCCCCAATAATTTTAGTGCCAGAAGTAGCCGGGGCAGTTACACGGCGAACGAGGTTTATAACTGAAGGGCAACAGGCCATTGATTACCTTACCAATTTATCTCCACTTCGTTTGTTGATGCTAAATCGTTCGCTTGGTCTGGCAGCGGCACAAGTGGCAGTGGATTTACAACTTAAAGGCGCAGATGCCTGTTATGTAGCAGTCGCTCAAAGATTGCGAGTTCCACTTGTAAGCTGGGATCAGGAGCAATTAAGGCGAGCCAGTCAGCTAATCCAAGCTTACACACCTGCTACTATACCTTAACAGATAATTGAAGCAAAGAAAGGATAGCCTGAATGAAGGGCGATTATAATAAGACGGGTTTTGAGACGCGGGCGATTCATGCGGGGCAAGCGCCCGACCCGACCACCGGGGCGGTGACGATGCCGATTTACCAGACTTCAACCTACGCGCAGGAAGAAGTCGGCAAGCACAAGGGCTACGAGTATTCGCGGACACACAACCCGACGCGAACGGCGCTAGAGGAGTGCATTGCTTCGCTGGAGGGCGGCACAGACACCTATGGGCTGGCTTTTGCGACGGGGATGGCGGCGATTACCAATTTTATGTATATGGGGCGACCCGGCGACCGGGTGCTACTCAGTGATGATGTCTACGGTGGCACGTTCCGGCTTTTCTCGCGCATTTTGACCAATTACGGTATCGAGTATGATTTGGCAGATTTGAGCGACCTCGAGAGGACGGCGGGGAAGCTGACCAAGCAGACCAAATTTGTCTGGTTGGAAACGCCGACTAATCCCTGGTTGAAGGTGATTGATATTGCGGAAACAGCACAGATGGCCCATAGCATCGGGGCGAAATTGATTGTAGACAATACTTTTGCCTCGCCCTATCTGCAACGTCCGCTAGAATTGGGCGCGGACGTGGTAATTCATAGCGCCACCAAATATCTGGGCGGGCATAGCGATGTGGTGAACGGGCTGCTGGTAACGAAGGACAAGGATTTGCGGGACACGCTGGCCTATCATCAAAATGCGACGGGGGCGACACCTGGCCCGTTCGATTGCTGGTTGGTGCTGCGTGGTCTCAAGACGCTGGCGGTGCGGATGCGGGCGCACAGCGAAAATGCTATGGCAATCGCGAAATTCTTGCAAGAGCATCGTAAAGTCGAGCGCGTGATGTATCCGGGCCTGACCGACCACCCGCAACACGACATCGCCAAACAGCAGATGAAGGGTTTTGGCGGGATGGTTTCGTTTATCGCGAAGGACGGCCACGACGCGGCGCTGGATATGGTGCGGCGCACCAAACTCTTTACCCTGGCAGAAAGTTTGGGCGGGGTCGAGTCGCTGATTGAGCATCCCGGCGCGATGACCCACGCCAGCCTTGCCGGTAGCCCGATTGAAATGCACCCAGCCCTGGTGCGGCTTTCGGTTGGCATCGAGTCGCTGGAAGATTTACTGGCTGATCTGGATCAGGCTTTGGCCTAAATCTTATTCATGGTGTAAAATAGGGCAGCTATATCGTGGCTGCTCTTTTTTTGTCCTGATGAGGTTTTGATTTAATGCTGGTTGAGACGCGGCGGGCGCGCCCATTTGAAGTTTTTGTAACAAGTGCAAAGTTTTGGGCCTGGACGCTGGCGATTGTGGTTGCGCTGGTGGCGGGGGTGGCTTTGCTTATTCTAAAGCCAGTTACGCAGCTAGATTATCCGGCGGATAAGTTGCTCAACGCTATTCCCGACAAAGTAGATTACGGTATCTATCAGCTTGAGAAGGACGACACCGGGCAACCCTTTCGCTGGTTGAGCGATAAATCGCAGCTAGTCTTCCCGGTCAATTCGGCTAAACCACTAGAAATTACCTTTCGGCTACGGAACGGACGAATTGGCGGCGCACCCGCTTCGCCGATTACTACTATCACGCTGAACGGCGTGCTGCTCGGCAAAATCGAGCCTGGGCCAGAATTTACTGATTACACCTACAAGATTATCCCAACCTACAACGATAAACACCGCCTCCAAATTCTGCTAGAGACTACGCCAACCTGGTCGCCGCCCCGCGACGGGCGCAAGCTGGGGAACTTGATTCAGTCGGTGAGAGTGGATATAAGCGAAGCATGGTCGCCAATACAAAGGCCGGGACGAGCCTGGTTAATCTGGCTTTTGCCTTTGCTGGCTCTTCCTCTACTCGGCTTGATATTTCTGGCTCGTTCTAAAAATAATCCGGCGCAAATAGCGGGCTACGGAGCGGTGGCGTTATCGGGCGGGCTTGGGGCATTGATGCTGCTTTGGCTATTTCTGCTGTCGCGGGTAGGCTATAATGGCGAGATTAATAATGGTGTTTTCTGGCTATGGTCAGCCAGCGCGGGCTATCTGGCGGCGTTTTTTGGCTGGGTGGCACTGGATGGCCTGAGTTGGGGCAAACGTGGCGCACCGTCTCTCTGGACGCGCTTGCGGGGGGCAGTTGCGCCCTGGGTGCTGGCTCATCCGATGCTGGCGGCGCTAATCGGTTTGTTTGCAGCTAATCTTGCTTTTACCGGGCTGCTTTACGCCAAAATTTTGCTTGAGGTTGGCACTCTTGACCCGGTGGTGCGCTACTGGGACGGGCCGGAATATATCGTGATTGCCAACGGCTTCTACGACAAGAACGACCCCTTGCTGGTTATCCCCGATTTTGGGCAACATTCCCAAAATTACTGGACGGCCCACTTTCCGGGCTATTCGCTGGCCTTGCGGTTGGTCTGGTACGTGGTAGGCTGGCAAGCTGCCGGGCCATTGGTCAATTTTATTGCGTCGAGTTTGTTCGCTTTTGTCTTCTGGCTGCTGCTGCGCGAATTTAATTACGCTTCGCGCCCGTTCTGGTTGGCCTGTGTTGCGCTGGTGTTGCCGTTGCGCTGGCTAATTTATCATAGCGTCGGGGCAAGCGAACCGCTAATGCTGTTCTTTCAGATGCTCTCGATTTATCTGTTCAAGAAAGAGCGCTACTGGTTGGCTGGACTGGCGGGCGGGGCGGCATTGTTGGTGCGACCACCGGGCATATTTCTCTGGTTCGGCTATCTGGCTTTTATCGGCTGGGAAGCAATTTATCGAGCGTGGCGCGAAAAGAAACTGGATATTAGTTATGTAAACTGGAAAGCGGTCTGGGGAACGGCGCTTATTCCGCTTTCGCTGCTGGGTGTTTTCGCTATTTTTGGCTGGCGCTACGGCGATTTCTTGGCCTACTTCCATATTACCGAGGAAGTAAAACACCTTGAGCCGTTGCCGTTTACTTCGCTGGCAACCGGGGCGGATGGTGGCCCAGGCTTTTTCTATTACTACTTGATTCAGGCGGCTGGCATGATTTTGCTATGGCGGCAGGGGCGGCGCGATTTGTTCTGGATTGGGCTGGCGGCGTTTGCCTACACCGTCTTTTTGCTGCACAACGATATTTTGCGCTATTCGCTTCCGGCTTTCCCTTTGATTGTGGCGATTCCCTTTGCCGAATATCTTTCGGGCAAGACGGCGCGCTGGTTAGCTATCCCGGTGTTGGTGATGGTCTATTTCTATAGCTGGGGCGCGATTAACATCAATCTGGCTGGATTGGATACATGGCAAATGATGAAGAATATTTTGAATTTTTAATTTTGAATTTTGAATTTTGAATTAAGGCTAACGAGGTAGAGTGGTGGTAGGAACACTCGGCACTCAAGGCCGAGCTACGAAGTCAAAGCCCACTGAAGGGGCTGGTAAATCCCTTCGTTTGACTATAGTTTCAGTCCCTTTAGTGGACTTACGCTACGTAGCTCGGCCTTGAGTGCCGAGCGCACTTGCTCAAGCTACCAGTTTCAACTTAAAGCAATTAGCTTGACGCGCATGGTTTGAAAACCATTGTATCGGCCCATAGGGTTGGGCTATATTACTTCAAATGAAAAGGTATTTTCATGGCTTCTGTCGCGCTGAGTGAGCGCCCCGGTACAATTGAATTTTTGGGTAAGCCTAAGTTTTGGGTCTGGGCGCTGGCAATCGGGTTGGCGCTGGCGGCGGGTATTGCCTTGCTCGTTTTGAAGCCCGTTACGCAGGTGACTTATCCGCCCGAAGCGCTGGTCGGAGCGGTGCGCGACAAGCTCGATTACGGCATTTATGCGGTTGAAACCGATAACGGCGGGCAGCGTTTTCGCTGGTTGAGCGATAGAGCCACGCTAATTTTCCCGGTGACATCGCATAAGCAGCCACTAAAAGTTACTTTCCGAATGAGGGGCGCAACGGCGGCAGGTGGCCCGGCTTCCACTACCAGCTTTAAGTTGAATTACCTGGATATTGGCGAAGTAAAGCCGACGGCGGAATTTCAGGATTATACTTTTACGCTTGTGCCAAATTACGTAGATACGCACCGCCTCGAATTTCAGTTAGCAACCGACCCGTTCTTCAAGCCGCCCGGCGATGGGCGCAAGCTTGGCAACATGATTCAGTCGGTGACGGTAGATATAAGCGAAACGTGGTCGCCCGTGCAAAGGCCGGGACGGGCCTGGTTAATCTGGCTCTTGCCTTTGCTGGCCCTTCCTCTGCTCGGTTTAATATTTCTGGCTCATTCTAAAAAAAATCTGGCGCAAGTGGCGGGTTATGGCGCGGTGGTGCTATCGGCTGGGCTAGGCGGGTTGATGTTGCTGTGGTTGTTCCTGTTAGCGCGGGTGAGTTACAACGGCGATTTGAACAAAGACCTGTTTTGGGTGCTGGTTGGCAGCGCGGGCTATCTGGCGGCGTTCTTTGGCTGGGTGGCGCTGGATGGGTTGGGCTGGGGCAAAGTGGGTGCGCCTTCGCTACTGGCGTGGTTGCGCGAAAGATTTACGCCCTGGGTGATGGCACATCCGGCGTTGGCAGCGTTCCTCGGCTTGTTCGCCTTCAATTTTGCCCTGACTGCCGTGTTCTACATCAAAGTTTTTATCGAGGCGGGCAATCTCGACCCGATAGTGCGCTACTGGGATGGGCCGGAATATTTGGTAATTGCCAACGGTTTTTACGATAGAAACGACCCGTTATTGGCTATTCCAAATTTTGGCCTGAAATCACCTAATTACTGGGCGGCCCATTTTCCGGGTTATCCGGCTTTGATGCGGTTGGCCTGGTTTGGGATGGGCTGGCAGGCTGCCGGGCCGTTGGTCAGCTTTATTGCGGCGACGCTGTTTGCTTTCGTGATGTGGGAACTCTTGCGCGAGTTTGGCTACGCCCTGCATCCATTCTGGTTGGCCTGTGTGTCGCTGGTGCTGCCGTTGCGCTGGCTGGTTTATCACAATGTCAGCGCCAGTGAGCCGTTGGCGCTGCTGTTTGAAATGTACTCGATTTATCTGTTCAAGAAAGAACGCTACTGGTCGGCGGGGTTGATGGGCGTGGGGGCGCTGCTGGTGCGACCACCGGGCATTTTTCTTTGGTTCGGCTATCTGGCTTTCATCGGCTGGGAAGCTGGCTCCCGTATGTGGCGAGACGGCAAGTTTAATCTTAGTTATGTCAACTGGAAAGCGGTTTGGGGCGTTTCGCTTATCCCTGTCTCGCTAATCGGCGTGTTTGCTATTTTTGCGTGGCGGCTGGGCGATTTTCTGGCTTATTTCCGTATTGACACCGATGTAAAGCATGTTGGCTTGCTGCCGTTCTCGACATTGGTGGCGGGCGATAGTAGCGGCGGCGGCATTTTCTATTACTATATTTTCGAGGCTATCGGGCTGATTATTTTGTGGCGGCAGGGGCGGCGCGATTTGTTCTTTACGGGTTTGAGTATGTGGGGCTTTACGATTTTCTTGCTCTACAGCGATGTGTTGCGCTACTCGCTGGGGGCGTTCCCGCTACTGTTGCTCATTCCGTTCGCCAATCTGCTTTCGGGCAAGGCGGCGCGCTGGCTGGCTGCTCCCGTGCTGGTGGCAGTTTTTCTGTATAGCTGGGGCATTCTCAACATTAATCTGGCAAAGCTCGATACGTGGCAGATGAT
>JBBQXW010000240.1:0-11300 GCA_038209275.1 Chloroflexia bacterium
GAAAGTGTCTGAAGTTGAACCCCAACCGCCTTTGATTGTTCCAACTTTTCCTGGGTCCAAGTAGCCCCGGTACCGATAGGGTTAAGGGTTTGCAATTATGGTCGAGGCAAGCAGAATGGAATGGTATAACGACAGTATCAATTTAGTCCCAGCGAAGTAGCTCCAGTACTGGCAAGGCACACGCTTTGGCAATCGGAGCGAGGTAAGGAGTAATGGAACAATCTGAGGATAGCCTGGAATGGGAAACAATTGGTTGGGTCTTTCCAGCTACTTTATCGCTATCAATTAGCCCGGTTTGCCTATCCTTTTTTACCACAAAGCAAAAACTGCTAATCCTGGGCGGCCCCGCTTACGATAATGTCAGTATCACTAGTACAGCTTGGCTAAACTATTCCAACACTTGCCGCTAGACCTGCAAAGGCCGCCCTTTGTAGGTCCATTTGAATGGTTTCGCCAGCACTGCATTAAAATAGTCGATAAAATCTAAAAGCTGTTTTTGTAAATCTTCCACACTCTTGAAATTGCCCCGTTTGAGTAACCGTCGGCTCAATATTGAAAACCAGATTTCGACCTGGTTGAGCCAGCTCGAATGTTTGGGCGTGAAAACAAAGCGAATCCGGTGGGTCTTATCTTCTAAAAAAGCTTTGCGCGTCGCCATCGATTTTAAGACCCCACTTTCCCCTTTGACCCCCAACTCACAAGGGAGCTTACAGTGTCGTGCCACCAGTTTTACTAACGAGGCTGATTGGTGGATATTCAACTGATCACCTACAAATACCCATTCGGCCTGGGGGTCAGTGTCTACTCGACCATCGATGTAAGCTTCAAAATCCTCTTCGGTCCGAGTTGGCCCCAATTTTACCCCGCTTAACTTACCACTAACTACATCGAAAGAAGCGATTAAAGTTAAAGTACCATGACGCTTGTACTCGAATTCCCGCCGTTCGACTAGCCCCGGTTTTACCAGCTTGGTCGGAGCGGCTCGTTCCAACGCTTGAATACCGGTCATCTCATCACAACTTTCGGTGTGACGACCACCCCGTGCCGCCAATGGCGCTTGCTGGTAGGTTTCGCACACCTCCACTACCGAAAGCGCAAACTCAGCGGGGTCTTTCTCGCTAGTATTAAGCCAATAGCGGCTCTGATGCGGCTTGATTTGGGCCTCATTTTAAAAAACGCCCCACTTGGCGCACCGAAATGGCCTCGACAATACCACGTTTAAGAATTTCACGCCGCAGATCACTAGCACTCCAATGGCTGAGCGGATAGCCACTGGCCCTCGGCTCCTCACAGGCTACGGCTATAAGCTGGGCTATTTGCTCGGCGCTAAATTTACCTGGACTACCACTGCGCGGAGCATCACTTAAGATTTGCTCGATCAGCCTTAAGAGCGTAGCTTCATCTTCTAAAGCGATGAGTTGCTCGGCCTGAGTTAGGTCTGAGTGCGCGTCCCGCCATCGACCACGCCAATAAGGCCCAATATGAGCGAACGTGTAACCAGGGGCAAACTGCTAAACAAATGTTCTGTTTTACTCTAATTCAGCTTTTATAGAACATATTTGCTCTTATTATTATAAATCAAGTGCCGATTTAAAGAATAGTAACGGTACTTGGGCCTTTTTCGAGCTTTGCTGAGCAGTGCTGTTAGTGGTTGTGAGCGTAAAGATGAACTTCGACCGGTTAGTTTTTAAGATTGAAGTGCCGTAACCACTCAAAATAGGCACTTGTCTCACCAATTTTAATATCACAAAGGCCACCAGGGGCAAAATAGTCGAAATGTTTGCGTTAAAATCATTTTTAGAACAAACGTTTACCACTTTGCCCCTGGTTACACGTTCGCTCATATTGGGCCTTATAGAGCATGTTATCTACTGGGCCTACTTCAGGTATCGCTTCAAGATTTGTGGCGTAACGGTAGCTTACGCTTAAGTGCCTATCAAGGTCTAGCCGAAATAGAAAAGATTGCCTGACAGTAGCAAAAGTGTCGGCAAGAGCATTTAAGGGTAGGCAAAGACTATAACTCTATCATACAATTGAAAAGATTGGTAAGCCTTCAACGAAGGTAGAACAAGGTGTATAACACTAAAACCCGCGTGTAGAAGCATTAAGCGGAGTGCTTCAAGGGTTGGCACAAACACTACACCCGAAGGGTAATGGGCATGAACTGGTTCTCCCGGCAAAACAACTAATCCCGGCCCTTGCCGAAGATTGCCAACTGGCCCCCATTCAGTGCCAATTTCTTGAGCGCGTGCTACCTGACCTTCCAGCACGCATACTTCTTTTGTCATACTCCGGGCAATTCTTAAAGCACCCATCGGATTTTCAAGATGGTAAAAAACTCCTACCAGCCATACCAAATCAAAGGTGCCTAACGAAGCAGGGTTGAGGGTAAATAAATCATCCCTTTCAAAACGAACATTTTTAAGCGCAGTTATTTCTTTTAGCCAACGGGCTTTAGTAATAGAATTAGCCCGCAATTCAACCCCTCGGACTGAACTGGCACCGCGTAAAGCAGTCTGAAAACTAAACCAGCCCTCATGACATCCTATATCCAGACAACTAATTGATGACCATCGTTCCTTAAAAAGATGGTCAAGATGTGAGAAAATGGCCTCAGTGCGGTAGGAGTGTATCAGGTCAATATCGCTGCTTTCCGATTGAGTGATTGCCCCGTTAGAAAACTTGTAGGAATAAAACCAGGGAGCGCGTTCTTGTAGTTGTGCCTGTAGTACACTCTGAGGTAGGGTGGTTGGCAAAGTAATTGCAAAGTTAGAATGCTTCAGATTTGAAAAAGGCTCTTCTTGAGACATCGTTTCCTCGCAATTCAATTTTATACCGATTTATTTTACACCGATAATTGCCTGGCTAGTAGGATATTCAAGTGAAATAATTCTACATTCTTGAAAGCCAGCCGTAATAACCTGTTCCCAAATATCGCTACCGTATTCAGTCCAGACCCGATAAGAAAGACTATTTTCCTTTTCCTGTCCGTGATAACTTGCCGAAAGGTTTCGACGGGAAGTAGTAAGACGATTTGTAATAATAGGCACAGTAAAAGCACAAAAACCACCCACTTTTAATATTCGGTAACATTCGACCAGTCCTCTAACCGAATTTTCCACATGCTCCAAAGTATCTGAATGGATTACTAAATCAAAGCTGGAATTTTCAAACGGTAAATTCTCCATATTTATTTCGGGATAACACTTAAGTTGATGACGGGGTAAGTGCTGTAAAAAACTGGTCAGGTTGCCGGCTTCATTGATTTCTAAAATAGTTAGCTGTTCAAAGAGAGGGTGCTGTACGAACTCTTGAAATAAACCATTATATCCATAGCAACGCATAATTGCTTTAGCAAGGGCTATTGAGCGCAAGTTTGAACCACACTTGACACAATGAGACCCCTGCTGGCGGTTAATGTAAGCGGCCTCATAAGGCGAAAGGTTCCATTCAGCTATCAGCCCTTGCCAGAGTACATTTTGTTGGTTAAATTCTGTCGCGCCACAACAACAACACTGCACTAAAATTTTTACTCCTGCTACAATCCTGATCAAGTCGGCTGGTTCTCATTTTTTACGCATGATAACTAAATCCTGGTGAACATTTACGGCCAGCTCTATATATTCTAGCAATTCAAAATACTCCGACCAGCGTTCGCTGATATACTGGCGAGAGTGAAAAGTTACCCGGTAATATTCTGCATCTACAAAAGGATCCAAAAATTCGCTACCAGCCATTGGATAGTCCGCAAAACCGTAACGGTCTATTAGACCTTGTAATTGAGGATGGTAAATTAATTCTTTGGCATTCAAAACAGAAACAGCCACTAATCCACCGGGGCGTACAATTCTGCGTAATTCCGCCAGCCATTTAAACTGAATTGGCTCATCTAAATGAGTAAAAACGGACGTTCCATAGACCAGGTCAAAATAATTATTAGGATAGGGAGTTGGGGGCAAGCCATTAACCCGTGTAAAAGTCCAGCTATTCAGGTTACTCTTCACCCAATCAATTGCCACACCATCTATATCACAACCAAAAACATGTTCTTTACCCAAAGCTTCGATCATAAAACGCGCTACCCTGCCACACCCACAGCCCCAATCCAGCACCCGGTTGAAAGGGTCTGGCCCTTTATATTTTTCAAGATGAATATTTAAACTATCAAAAATGCGCCAGCCCACATCCAGGAAGCTCGAATCCAACTGCCCGACATGGGTCTGTAATTCAGCCGGAGGTATTGGAAAAGGTTGGTGAGCTGCAACTAATTCCTTAATGTGTAGTTTAGTACTGCCAATTTCGCGTCCATCCTGTTTAGCAATTAATTCTAACTCGACAGCCTGTGAACCATCAAAACTAAATATTTTTGGTATATCGAGGTGAAATAAACAACGAATTGCATGAGGAACAGTGGGCAAAATATCGCTTATAGCAGTATATTCATCGAGTGGGTAATCTATTGCTACAGGAACAGAATTTAGCAAAATGGTAACATGGGTTAATGGTTCAGGTTTAGAAACAATCCACCCGCTAAACTGGATATTATTATTGTTAATAGTGTAACCAGTTACCAGTGCCATTAAATTATTTGGATTATACTTCAAAATCGCCTCCACTACATATCGTACAAAATTTTTAAAGGTGAACCTGCTAATTGATTGAGGCTTCCAGCAAAGTAGCCGTAGAGTTGATAGGGTTTCCCGTCTTTAAAGCTGGGCGGAAGCCGGAACATAAAACCGTGATAACCTGTACCTATTCGCTGCTCATACAAATCCTGCCTGTAATTTTGGGCAAGCGTAGAACCAACCAGCCTGTTTTCACAAAAAAAATCAATTCGGGCAGGAATAGTATTATGTCCTTTATTATAGGCCCAGCCCTCAATAATTTCGCCATATAACCCGTCTATATGTCCTTCGTAAGAAACCGGTATGCCAAAGCGCAAATCTAAATCATTATGCAACCGCAGCAGGTCTATAAACTGATTTTCAAAATAGGTGATTAAGCCATCAAGGTCATAAATCATTTCTTCGGCTGGGTTGATACTGTACACTCGATACACGCTTAAAATTTCGGGTACAAATTTCACGCCATGCTTACCGCGAACTAGCTGTAGCCAGACATAGTAATCTTCCCAACCCACCCAACCATGCTGAATTAAATCAGTCGGATAGCCACCACATCCCAGCAGTATTTCTCTATTAAAGAGAGCCATCGCATCTATATAAGGGTAGCGAAGTAATTGTCGCTCATCCCAATTGTATTGTGAAAGCAAGCCGCAGCCTTCCCCGGTTTGGTCGTCAAATTTATTAATTATGCTGTAGGTTGCGGCACAATTAGAGTTAATCAGCGCTTTGTGAAGTCTAGCTAAACAGTTGGGATAAATGTAATTATCCGCCTCTAAAACAAAAACATAAGCGGCTCGTGCCAATTGCAAGCCTAAATTTCTAATTTCTGCCGTACCTGTACTCAGGCGTTTTTTAACTAAAGCTATTGGAAAGTTGGAATGAATTAAATAATCTTCAACTTTTTGGACAGAATTGTCCTGTGAAGCATCATCAACTACTATAATCTCGACCCCATTGGCTAAACCGTTAAGCTTAGACTGGCAAACACTATCTAAAGCCTGTACTATGAAGCGGGCGTAGTTGCAAGACGAAATTATTACACTAATATCAGGTTTAGTGAGTTTGTCGTAAGCGGAGTTTGTCACCAGGCTCCATAGTGATTGCCCACCAAGCTCTAGCTGTTTAGCCATTGTCTGGTTATTAACCAGCCGTTGCCTTTGTGCTTGTAGAAAAGTATTAGAATGAGATATAGACGGGAATGTACTCATTAAAGCTTAGACTTTCTGGTTTAAGTTTTTGGCAAACAAAGAGTGGCAAATTTTTTCGAGCGCCAGTTGCTCTTTTATATATTTATAAGCTTGATTTACCAAGCGCAACCGTTCTCTTTCATTTTCGAGGTAGAACTGGCATACTTCAGGTATTTGCTCAAGCTCGGCAATGATAAAGTGTTCGCCCGGAATTAACGGTTCAAACCCCAAACTTGGCTCAGTAATGACCAGACAATGATTGGCAATCGCATTCAAAACCCGATGCCACTCAAAATATTTGCGATTGCTGGAATGTAGATTAATCAAAATCCGGCTTTCTTTAAAAAGCTGATTACGATGTTGCCTGACATAAAAACCGGGAGTATGGTCAAAATTGGGACGGTCAAAGCGGGCCAGTATAAACTGACAACGGTAACGGTTAAAGAACGCAGCATTTTTGGATAAAAATAATTCGCGGCGTGGCGCACTATTGCCAAGAAAAAGTAAATCTACTGTTTTAGGCACTTGTGTATCGGCTTCAAAAGAAGGGCTATAGCCAAGGGGGGTATGGATTACAGGTATGTTCCGTTGGTTAAATTCAGCCAGGCCCAGCTGGTTTATATCCCACACTCCTTTGACGGTTTTGGCAACCTCTGCCACAATTTCGAACCAGCGAGAGCCAGGTTGCTCTACATTCAGGAGATAGACTTTTTCGTTAATTTTGGCTATTTGGGCCGAATCACAATGCTCACTAAGAAAAAGCGGATAGAAATCGTGAGGTGCTACTATCACCTGCCAAACATGCTCCGGCAACACTGTAGCTGGTATTTGATCTATGACTAATTGAACATTAAAACCATTCGCCCGGAGAGCTTCAATAAAATATTGAGCAATCTCTTGCATGAAATAGTTTCCTAGCGAAGTTACGAAAACCCGGATATTACTTACGTGGCTATCCAGTTGTAATTCTACCAGCCGATTATCTGCTATTATTTCAAGTGGTTTTTCTAAATTTAATTTAGTCTGTTTTTTTTTTGCTAAATCATTTTCAGCTTTAGTTATTTCTATATCCAACAAAGCACGGCTAGATTCTGATGAATTTTCGGGCAATTCAACTTCAGCGTCGGGAATCAAACTTACTTCGTTTTCAACCGAATTTAAGGAAATTTTAGCTGAAGCAACTAAATTTTCCTGCTTCAAAGGTGCAAGTTGTACCGTTTGATAAAATTCCCGAACATTGGCACGACTACTAATCACGCGCACTTTCAAGATTTGCGGGCCAGGGCTAAATTGACTAACTTCGTACTTTACTACTCCGTGATAACCACAATCCATATCAATTTGTAAAGGCCGTGCCTGTATTACGTCCGGGCGCGAAGTCCCATGGGTAATTACTCCGAGTGAAACCTCACCAAGTAAAACCTCTACTTGCTCAACCCAGCCAAATCGGACGCTGGCCCAACCAGACACCTCGATTGTACCGTAAAGGCAAGCTTGGGCTAGGGGCAAATCTACAGCACCCTGAATATCAGCCTCCAGGGGAGTATGTAATATTTGCCGCAAGCCTTTAGTGACCAGGCCGACCGCTCGGCTAATCCTTACGGTGCGGGTTTGCTGTAAATTACGCAACTCATTTCGATAATGTAAAAGTTGAGAATTGCTGGCTTGCTCCGCGGGATTAAACTGGGTTTGTAGCTGGTTAAGCAAAGCCTCTGGCTGATTCTGCGCTTGCTCCGAAGTAGGATTGCTTGTGTTTTCAATTTCTAAAATACCGAGGTTCTCGATAGCGGGTTGAGCATTATTTTGTGTGGTTTCTTTCCCCAAAGAGGAAGGGGAAGGTGTTTGATAAAGGTTAGCTTCCTCTTCAAACCGACTTAATTTAGCTGCCTGGTCTGCGGTAAGTTGGTGTAAATTTTCAATATAACTGTGAGACGCTTTTAATTCTTGAGCTAAATTTGTCTGAATATTTAGCTCAATTTTATTTTGGTGTTGTAACTCTTCAATCCGGGTATTTCGGCTATAAATGTGAGCGTGCAAATCTTCAATATACTGACTGCTGGCCTCCAGCTGCCGGGTTAAAGCGGCTAGTTGTTCTTGCAGGTAGCTTTGGCTGGCTACTTGCTGATTTAACTGCTCTATATGGTTGTGTAAATCCTCAACATAGTTACTAACCGCTATCAACTCAGTTTTAAGCTGGTTAGGTTCAGCGCCCGACTGTTCCTGAGCTGAACTTGAGTGAGGATTAAAGTCTAAAAGCTCGGCAACTTTGTGATTTAATTTTGTTTCGGAAGCCTCCAGTGGTACAGGAAGCGCCACTAAATTTTGCCCGTTGTTATCCCAATTTGAGTAAAGCGAATTTAAATCGAGAGAGAGGTTTGCCTCATTATTCGAGCAGAGTGCAATGAAATAAAGCGGGTCTTTTAGTTTGGGACTTTGCTGCACTAACAGTTCGGCTTCCCCGGAATAAGTCTGTAGTTTTTGAATTAAACCCGCTGGTTGCAAGAGTAACGCAAAAGAAGCCTCCGCCACTTTTTGGCCGTAAACCTGGATATATTGAAAATGAGTTTCAAGCAGAGTGATTAATTCTTCATAATCCAGTTCTTTAACGTGAAAGGGATTATGATAGTTGTTTTGTTCGGTGTAAATAGTACGATTAGGCGAAGACAAGATTAATAAACCATCCGGCTTAAGTACTCGTTTAATTTCGTTAAGCATTTCCTGGTGGTTGGCATGATGCTCGATAGTCTCAAAACTGGTAACTACATCTATACTTTGATCAGGTAAAGGCAAAGCTTTACAGTCACCTACTAAAAACTGTAAATTAGTATAATGGTGATACGTTTGACGTGCATGTTCAACTACCGCCGAGTCAATATCAATCCCGATAACACTTTGAGCTAATTGAGCTAATGCCGCCGCTCCGTAACCCTCCCCCGAAGCAACATCTAATACCACTTTATCTTTTACTAAAACTCTGGAAAGGGCATAACGATGAAGGTGTTCATACTTAATGTGACCTTCAAGAAAAGGAACAAAGCGTTCACCTGTAACTTCCAATTTAGTAATTTCTTTCTAATACTATTCTGGATGTATTAGTATTTAGTGAAATATTTATCTGTTACAATCGCTGATACGAAAAAAAGAAAGGCACTTATAATTTAGTAGCTTAAATTTGTATTTAAAAATCCTGAATTTATTATAACCTGAGAAGGTTATAATATGCAAGTGGACTGATGCTTGGATGCTTGGGGGGGTGCGCGTCAATTTTTTGCATTTAGATATTCGGGTCTGGGTTGATACAAGGCCCGTCCGAGGCCCATCCGTCGCCAGGGATGGTTTGGCCCAGGACGGTAGGGGATTCAGAATGGTTGGGACAGAAAACGGTTCTTACGCAAACGCAAATTTAGTGGTAAGCATTACCAAGAAAGTATGGTGGTAAATTTAGTGTTGGCAAATTCAAGCTGATTTAAGCCGTTTTGCTTGGCTGATTTTCCTCCACCACTAAAATTGCGTAAGACCCTTTTTAGTTCATCCGCAATTTGTGTGGTAAACTTTCTGCCTGAGTGAATAGTGGCTTATTTTCCGGCGAAAAGTACAAAATTCAGGCGAAAGAATGGTGCTTTTCTCTTTTAACCACACAAATTGCGGATGAACCCACTCCTGGTTGGTTGCTACTCAAAGGCGAATGATATAAAACTAAATCGCTACCTATCTTGCTCGTCGGTAGCGAAAGTGTGTCTTCTTATTTTTTGAGGAAATCTAAGAGGTAGTTTCGAGGATAATTTCATCGAAGGCCAGCATGATACTACGCCTTCAATTAGCTATATGCAAAGTATGTGCCAGCATTGGATTATTTCTTTTGCTCGCTCGGCGCGGTTTGCTCTATATCCCCTTCATGCTACCCTTACAAATGGATTTGCACAGACCTATTGACACAGTATGATATTCTTAAAGTATCATGACAATATCGTTAAAATATTGAAAGGAATGTGTGATGCTTGATTTTGACTATTTGCTCTACAAAGGGCGGCGTTTCTAAATCTACGCTTGCCACTAATTTAACGGTGGCTCTGGCCTTGTCTGGCAAGGATGTGCTTTTAGTTGATGGCGACATGCAGCGTAGTGCGATGGATTTCACGTCAGCGCGGGAACAAACATTAGGAACGGCAGGATATACGGCAGTTGAATTGCACGGGGGGAATATTCGCTCACAGGTGCGTCAGCTTTCTTCCAAATATGACCACGTCATCATGGATGTAGGCGGGCGCGATAACACCAGTATGCGGGCTGCACTGGTAGTGACCGAAATAGCACTTATTCCAGTGCAACCCAGCAGCTTTGATTTATGGGCATTGGAGCAAACCATTGGACTCATCCGAGAAGCAAAGGAATTAAACCCTAATTTGCGCGCTTTAGCAGTGCTTTCGATTGCAGACCCGTTAGGCAAAGATAATGACGAAGCGGCAGATTTGGTGCGTGATTACAAAGACGATATAGATTTGCTGCCAGGTCTGATTGTTCGGCGCAAGGTATTTCGTAATGCGTCTTCAGCCGGGAAAAGTGTTATGGAGTATCTGCCCAAAGACCCGAAGGCCATCGCAGAAATTGAGACGTTATTAAATAATATCGTTACAATATCGGGAGGAGCTTATGCCAATATCGCGAAAGCCTAAAAACGAAGCTGTGAAAGCTGAACGCGCTATTGATGAATTTATTGGTGGTGCAATCAAGAACGAAACAAAGAGCGACAAAGAATCGGGAACAAAGCCCAGTTTGATTTATTGGGAGCCAGAACTATTACAAAAAGTAGATGCTGCGCGAAAGAAGCGTGGTGGCGTTTCCCGTTCCGCTTATGTTCAAATGCTGGTCGCCCGTGCATTAGAGCAAGGCGAAGGATAGGATGATATTTTAGCAATATCGCAACAATATCGTTGCGATATATATATAGATAAAGAGAAAATCTTGACCAGATGTGCTAAACTGGAACTGACCTACAACAAATGAAAAGATTCGGCACTGATTGATGTGACCGGGTTTCGCCCTGAATTGAAGCGACTAACTTCAATTCAGGGCTGGCTACCAAAACCGTGGATGAGACGGCAGGGCAGTTAGCTGGGATTATACCCCATGCTGGCGGGCTTTTCCTTCCGTCTTCCTATCTATTCACAGAAGGGAGATTTTTTGATTCATGGCTCAGAAAATAAACAACCGAAGGCTTGAGGAGCAAGTCAACCGCTTTGGCCTGACGAGGAAACTGACCTGGCCCGAACGCTTTTTGAAGTTCGGCGGCAGAGATGCCACCGTTCTTTTCGCTGGGGGTATCGCCCTCATATTCGCGGGCGTTCTGTCCTGGGGCATTGGGGCAAGCTGGCTGGTCAGCTTCATTGACGGCTTTGCCACCGCGCCCGACAAACGGGTCGGCTGGCTGGGCTTTCCGATCCAACTGGTGCTGACTATTATGGAACTGTCCATTATGCTCAAGCTGAAA
>JBBQXW010000241.1:0-11295 GCA_038209275.1 Chloroflexia bacterium
TTTCTTGGTGGGCGAAAAATGGTCAATCAGATCGGTCTGGCGGTCAGCCACCACCATATCAGCCTGTTTGAGCAAAATCGGTTTAACCAAATCGGGAATGGCCTCGGAAGGATATTGGTTATCGGCATCGGTATTGACAATAATATCGGCATCTAGCGCAAGGCTGGCGTTCAGCCCGGTCTGGAAAGCGGCGGCCAACCCCCGGTTGCGGGTATGCTGGGCTACTGCTAATGGAAAATCGTTCTTGCGACTCCACTCCCGTGCTACCTCGATGGTGCGGTCACGGGAGCCATCATCTATAATCAATACCATTATCTCGTCAATGCCTTCAATCTGGCGCGGCATTTTCGCCAGCGTCAAAGGCAAATATTCTTCTTCGTTATAACATGGAATTTGAATCACCAGTTTCATGCTGTGATTTCTCTCTTACCTCTTTTACTTCACTTTTTATTACTGCAACTAATGTGTTGTATATATACAACGAGCAGAGGGCTGGATTGTTGCACCTCAATTAGGCCCATTCTAAACCTCTTTGCTACGGCGGTCAAGTTTGGTTAAATAAAAAAAGCAGGTGGCGTTAGTGGTATTATACTTGCAAATGCTACAACTAGTTTTGAAAGCAGGTTATTTGTAGCAGAAAGCAATAATTATGCTAAAATTGGTTCCCTTGCCCGATTTCGACCCGGTGCTGATTGGCTATTATCTGGCCTGGTTCAACGACCCGGAGATAAATTATCAGATTGCCCCGTTGGGCGGCTTGCCCACTACTGCCGCCGGAGTGCTAGGTTGGATGAAAACGGCGGAGGCTAATCCGAGAGAACACCGCTTTACGATTGTGCTGGATGAAGATGGCAACGAAAAGCCAGTTGGTAGTTGCGTGCTGGTCGCAATTAGCCAGGAATACCAGAACGCCGGAGTAATTATTTTTATTGGTGACAAGAAATTGCGGGGACACGGACTGGGTACGGCGGCGTTGCGGTTGCTAATTAACTATGCCTTCACCGAATTAAAATTGAAGCGGCTGTTTTTAGGGGTAGATGCGGCAAACTTTGCCGCTATTCGCACGTATATCAAATGTGGTTTTGCCGAGGTCGCCCGGCACAATATTTCGGTTCCCGGCGCAACCTCACGCATGGAATATTTGATGGAATTAAATTCTGGTTTTTGAATTTTTTTGCAAAAAAATTCAAAAACCAGAGTTTAAAACTTGATTTGGGAAAGAGGAAAGCAGGATGGCGCGGCAGCAGCAGCCACCAAAAAAAGACGATAATCCGTTCGCCAGCGTGCGGGTCTATTCGACTGACCCTGAACCAGCACGGGAAGCCGAACCGCAAGCAGCCTATCCCTCGGCGAACAAGCAAACTGCCCGTATCTGGCGCGATAGCAAGCGACGGCGCGGCAAAACCGTGACAGTTATCGGCGGATTGCAGCACGACCCGGCCACTTTTGAAGAGTTGCTGCGGACGCTCAAGAAGCACTGTGGGGCGGGCGGCACGTTTAAAGATGGCGAACTTGAAATTCAGGGCGACCACCGCGAAACAATTACGGCTAAATTGGTTCAAATGGGATATAAAACTAAACAAGTCGGCGGATAGTCAAAAACTTCTAACACAAAACTAACACCAGCTTATTGACACGTTCTTAATAAGTCATTACTATATGACTATGACATATATCAAGCATATGTGTCATGCCTTCATTATTTAAGGCAACATAAAAAATTAACTTGCGGCGGTGGTAGGGGCGAATCGCATACGCCCGTTTGACCCAGCACAGCGTTCAAGGGCGTATGCGATTCGCCCCTACGAAAAATGGGAACTTAATTTTTAACGTTGCGTAAGCACTAAAAAGCATTAATCGTTTTTCGGGCGTTGTTTAAATAAATTAAAAAGAATTTAAACAAAACTAATTATAAAGTTGTCGGAGAAGGTAGGGATATGTCATCTTCAGTTCAAGATAGAGAACAATTAGCCGTAACGCCATCGGCGAAACCCCAAAAAGAAGCAAAACCGCCCCGACCAAAAGTTACCCGGCAGGGTTTGCTACGGCTTTTGAGCTACGTAAAACCCTACTGGGTGCAACTGGCGCTGGCGGCAGTGGCAATGCTGGTGGTAAGTTTGGCTACGCTGGCCCTGCCCACAGTAGCGGGAAGTTTGATAGACACGGTCTTTGTGAAAAAAGATGGCAACGCTTTGAATCAGGTCGCCATAGGGTTAGTGCTGGTCTTCTTGTTACAGGCGGTAGCGATTTTCTCCCAGCAATATCTTTTAAACTGGACGGGTGAGCGAGTGGTCGCCGATTTAAGGCGGATTGTCTACACTCACCTGCAAAAATTGAGCATGGGATTCTTCAATGAACACCGCACCGGCGAATTGATGAGCCGATTAACCAACGATGTGACGCTGGTGCAAGGCGCAGTCACAAGCAATATTATCAGCATGTCGCAGGCGATTTTTACGCTGGTCGGCGGTCTGGCCCTGATTATCACCAAAGACTGGCGCTTGACCCTGTTAATCGTGGCTTTAATACCAGTACTGATGTTTGTGGCGATTTTCTTCGGGCGACGAGTGCGAAAACTTTCCAACGAAGTGCAAAAAGAACTGGGCGAATCTACTACCGTGCTGGAAGAAACCATCAGCAATGAAAAAACGGTCAAGGCGTTCGCGCGTGAAGATTACGAAATCGGACGCTACACCACAAGGGTCAACCAGATTTTCAATATTTCGATGCAGCGCACCCGGCTAGGGGCAGCTTTCGCGGCGATAATGAACTTTATGGCGTTCGGGGCAATTGTGGCGGTGCTGTGGTACGGCGGCAACGAAGTACTGGCAGGACATCTTTCGCCAGGCGAACTGGTTTCGTTTTTGATTTACATGGGCATCGTCGGCGCGCCGGTGGGCCAGTTGACCGGGCTATACACCCAGTTCCAGCAAGCATTGGGCGGAGCGCAACGCATTTTCGATTTGCTCGATACCGAGCCAGGCGTGGCGGATGTAGCGGGAGCGCAGCCTTTGCCACCAGTGGTCGGTCATTTGAAGTTTGAGCAGGTTTATTTTGATTATGACGAAAAAACGCCCGTGCTGCACAATCTAAGCTTTGAAGCTGCACCGGGGCAGGTAGTTGCGTTGGTCGGGCCGAGCGGCGCGGGCAAAACCACCATTGCCAACCTGATTCCGCGCTTCTACGACCCGATGGCGGGCCAGATTACGCTGGATGGCTACGACATAAAGACGGTGCAAAGCATCAGCTTGCGCGAACAAATCGGGATCGTGCCGCAAGAGCCAGTCTTGTTTGGCGTTTCCATTCGCGAAAATATCAGCTACGGCTTGTTAGAGGCAACCGACGCACAGATAGAGGACGCGGCACGGGCGGCTAATGCCCACCAATTTATTGAACGATTGCCTGAAGGTTATGCTACAATGGTGGGCGAACGGGGCGTGAAACTTTCGGGGGGGCAGCGCCAACGTATCGCGATTGCACGGGCGATTTTACGCAATCCCCGCATTCTGGTGCTGGACGAAGCGACCAGTTCGCTGGATAACGAAAGTGAAAGTCTGGTGCAGGAAGCACTCGAACGGCTGATGAAAAACCGCACCACCGTCGTGATTGCTCACCGACTCAGTACGATTGAGAAGGCCGATAAAATTGTGGTCATCGAAGCCGGACGATTGGTGGAGCAGGGTAGCCACACCGAACTGATGAAGCAGGAAGGTTTGTATTATCGGCTCTACACCCGCAATTTCGACGAGCTTGTGCCGGGCGCTATAAAAGAGAACCAGGGAAGCAACCCCGACGGTGACGAGGCTGCTTCCCTGGCAGAGAAGCTGGACGAAGGAAGAAAATTGCCAAAAGCGAACGGACTGGGTGCGACGTTGCAAAACTTACTGCAAACTTCTTCAAACAAACCCGATTGATTTAAGTGGTTGGAAGGTATCAGGACGGTATCAAGACGTAATGCTAGGACAGTACAAAGCGTAAGAGATTGTTAGAAAAATGCTGCTAAAGTTGTGCTAAAGCGTTATAAAGACGGTAGTAAAGCTGTATCAGGACGAGTAAAAGCGTTGTTTTGACGAAATGCCAGGACGTTGCAAGACAGAGTGTAATGTTGTTGTGATGGTGGCGAGTGTTGCTGGATTCGTGTTGTAATGTTGCTATGACGAGAGTAAAGCGTTGTAAAAACTTTAAGAACGGTACTAAAGCGTTAAATCAATCCAGTTGTTAAAGAACTTTGAAGCAATTTAAGGTCGGTTTGTAAGACGAGAGCTAGAATGTTGGTGTATTGCTGTTTGCGATTGCCGTTCGCTCTTGTTCTCTGGACACCCTTAATATAACACTTCAACATTACGAAGTACATTAAGGTTTTCACGAATATAAAAGTATTATATAAATTTTAATAGAGGGGCGATGAGCGAGGAAAAAAAGGCGCTGCTGGAAATAAACGAAGTGGTCAAGAGCTACAGCGAAGAAGCCGGGTTGCTGGGTTTGTTCGGGGCAAGCAAACGTCTGTCCGCTTTGAACGGTGTGTCGTTGAGCATCGGCGAAGGCGAAATTGTAGGCTTAACTGGCGAGAGCGGGAGCGGCAAAAGCGTACTGGCCCGCATTATCACCGGGCAGGAAAAGGCCGACAAGGGCCGGGTGGTATTCAACGGTAAGCCCGTTACTGGCACGGATTTGGATACCGCCACTATCAAACGCAACCTGCGCTATGTTTCGGAAGATATTTTCAGCAGTATGACCAACGACCCGAAGAATAAAGTGGGTCGCTTGATGTACGATTTGATTAATCGCTATCCTCCTGCCGATGGCGGCCCAGGCGGTACAGCCTGGGCTGACCAGGTTTTCGCCAGGGTCGGGCTAAAGCCGGAATATATGGAGCGCTTTCCCAACCAGCTTAGTGGCGGCGAGAAACAGCGCCTGGCGGTAGCACGGGCTTTGATGCTGCGTCCCCGCCTGATTGTGGCGGATGAGCCAGTCTCGAACCTGGATACGCCCAACCGCATCCAGATTTTGAACCTGATGAAACAGTTCGGGCGGCAGTACGGCATTGCCTTCTTATTTATTTCGCAAGACCCCTCGATTGTGCGCTTTTTTGTGGGCGAAGGGCGCAGTGCCGTAATGTTTGCCGGACGCATTATCGAGACGGTTTCGAGCCGCGATTTGTTTAACCGTCCCAGCCACCCCTACACCAAAATTTTGATGAAGAGTACCACCGCCCCCAGTCCGTTGCCCGCCGGGGCGCTCGACCCCGCCGAAATGTTGCAACAAGAAGAAGAGCAACGCTTTAGCACTATTGGCGAGTTGCCTCACGAAATCAGTGTCCAGGCCCACGAAATTGCGTCAACGGGCAAAGCCTGTCCTTTTTACAAATGGTGTCCCGAAGTGTTCGAGCGCTGCTCCAAAGAACAACCCCAATTGCTAACCGTAACCAAACGCCGCAATGCTAACGGCGACATCGAACCGTTGCCAATGAATGAGGTAGATGAGCGGAACAAAGCGGCTTGTTTTTGGTATATGGAGCAGTAATAAAATACTGGTATCATAAATGCTTGCCTTGATAAGTGTAACTATACATTAAGCCTTTGTAAATTTGTTGACAACATTCTTGCTTAGTGTTGTGTTCGGTGCTATAATTTAAATCTAGGTTTCAATCATCAATGAAACCGAATACTTTATAGAAGCGAGGGCTACTAATAATGAGCAAAAGACAGATTATTGAAAAAGAAGATCCTAAAAAAGAGGAAGAGACAAAAAAGAAATCAACCCTGACTCCGAGGATGAAAGCTGGCCTAAAGCATACTCTAACCAAACATAAAAATGTCTATGATGCTCTAAAAGACAATTAGTTATTAGGGGAAGATGAAGAAACCAATAGTTAATTGAGTTAAACAGGACAAGCTAGTTTGTCGGTCTATCTCCATAAGGCGAACAGGTTTAAAAGCCGAGTTCGGTGGCAATGACATTCGCTAACTCCTATAAAATTAGATATGAGAGAAAAAACTAACGAGGTAAATTAGTGGTAGGCGCGCTCGGCACTCAAGACCGAGCTACACAGTGTAAGTCCACTGAAGGAACTGAAATTCCCCTATAATGATGATTTTACTAGCCCCTTCAGTGGGCTTTGGCCTCGTAGCTCGGCCTTGAGTGCCGAGCGTTCTTGCTCAAGCACCCAATTTCAAGCAAAACTCCTGCTTTGACCCACCAAAATTTTACTTGCTTACTTGCTCTTTTTCTTCTTGCATTCTAATTTCCCACGCCAACCTGAGTTTGAGTGGTGATGCGTTCGGAGAAGCGGCGTTTCTCGAAATAGCTGTAGATTGGCAAAGCACAACCGACCAGACCAGCCACGATGTAGAGCCAGGCCGAAGGTTTGCCCCAATCAAAGCTATCGGCAAAGCGGAAGGGCAGGGAAAGCAACAGCACAAAATATGCGACACTGGCTGCCAAAAGAATAGAAATGCGATACCAATCATTGTACCAGCCCGCCATCAGCGAACCAAGCGCCAGTAGCGCCACCCACGCCCCCACCGCCCGACTGACCAGAGGTGTTAACTTCCAGGGCCAGAGCGGAATTAGCACATCGGGTATAACATACATAAAAAAGGCCACCACCAGCAAAATCAAGCCGCCGCCCAGCCAGACCAGGCGTAAGCTTTTGGTCATGGGTTGGGCTGGTGGCGGAGTCCAACCGGGTTGGTGCGCGACCCGTTCGATGTAAAAATAAAGACCAGCTAACACAAAGGGGATAATAGCGTAAATGCTGGCCCAAATCCAGGTCGGCGGATAATCCCAGATAAATTTATCGGCGTGAAGCGCGGTAGCAATCGCTTCGAGGGCGGAAAAAAGCGCGGCAGGCAGCAAAATAACCTGAAACTGGCGAGCATCTTTAAGGGTCAGCAAGTAGTAACTGATGACAACCGCCGCGCCATAGCCAACCGAGAGCGCCGCCGCACTGATGCCCGGCTTGATACTCCAGGCATAATTAGTCGCCGCCATATCCGGGAAAAAGTAAAGGTAAAGCCAATTGACCAGGGCCAGAACAAAGACTAGCCAGAAAATCAGGCGCATCCAGCGGGTAGCAGGTACTATCACGATTTTTCCCTCTTTTCCTTTATCAAAAAGGATTACCAACAAATTTATTTCCTCTGTGGGAGCGAGCGTAGGTTGGCCTTCCGCTCGCGATTTTTCCTTAATATCACAAATCGCGAGCAGAAGGCCAGCCTACGCTCGCTCCCACAGAGGCTGAGTGTTAGCGGGTCAAATTTTTTGCAAAAAATTCTCGACCCGGTAAGTGGTGTCGGTTACTTTTTCTTGCTCCACAATAACTGCCAGCACGTTGTTCAGGGGAATGAGCATTCTGACCAGCGATTGCTCGGCGGCATCCGTCTGCGCGGTGGTGGTCGGTTCGAGTTCGGCTAAAGCGATGGGTTCGTTAAAAGTATAATCCAGCCAGGTAGTGCCGACAATTACCGGGCCAGTCAAAATTTTGCGACCAAAGAGAGGTTGTGCCAGATAAATTTTGGCATCGGAGATACGCATAATACGAACCTCTTTTCTTGCTTGTCTTGTGTATTAGAGATGATTATTGAGCAAGTTCAATCGGATTTAAGTTTGAACGAAAGTCTATAACTGTGTTCCAGGCTCAAAGTTTTAAAAAACTTTGAACCTGAAACACAAGACCTTTACAGGTTGTAAGGGAGTCCCGATTGACTGACAGCTTTATCTTAGCTTCTCTGGCCTATAAATACATTAGGGAAATCCTATATATATACAAATGGACGCTATATATATGGGTTAGGCAAATCCATTGACGGAGCAATATCCTACAAAATCTGGTTCGGTGGACAAATCCATTGGCGGAGCAATGTCCTACAAATTTGGGCTGGTGCTAGGTGGTTTCGAGCTGAGAAGTGGCCCAGCCTTTCTCGACGGCGTAGGCGGCAGCCTGGGTGCGGGTGTCGCAGCCGAGCTTGCCCAAAATACGGCTGACGTGTAACTCAACCGTACCTTCCGAAATGTGCAATTGGAAGGCGATTTCTTTGTTGGTGCGCCCTGCCGTGATATGCGATAGTACCTCGCGCTCACGCGGCGTTAAATCGCCGAATTGCTGACGGGAAGCTTGCAAAGTAGTTCGGCGCTTTTCCTGGGCGCTCAAAGCACTGGACTGATTTATTTCGGCAATGCTTTTCAGGCCCGCCGGAACATTGAGCTGTTCGTACAAAATCGTCGCTTCGGTCAAAACTTTTTGAGCTTCCTCACGCCGTTCGCGGCTTGGCTGACCGTTCAGATACAGTTCGCCCAGCACCACCAGGACGGCGGCGCGGCGGTAGGGTCGCTTCAACTCGCTCCATAAATCGGCGACAGGCAACAAACGTTTCAGGGCAGCCTCGGCCCGGTTCTCGCTTGCCAGTAGCGCGCTTTCGGCTTCGGCAAAGGCGGCTTCGGCAACTGGGTTGGCAGTTAGCTGCGCGATTTGCTGCAAATCGTCCAGCCATTGCCGCGCCTGTACTTTATCTTGCTGCTGCAAAAAGAAGAAAATGCCATCCAGCAGAACAGGTATAACCGTTCCCCGGTCTTCGGTTTCCTTCCATAGCTCGTAGCACCGCGAATAATAATAGCTGGCCTTGCGCGGCTGGTTTTGAGCGGCGAAAACTTTTGCCAGACCCCACAGGCAATAAGAAATAAACGAAAATTGCTCTAATGGTTCGAGGCGGGGCAGGGCCGCTTCCAGGCGGGTCTGGGCTTCGCTCAATTGTCCGCGCTCAATCAAATAATGCGATAGCATCACCCAATCGAGGGCGTTGGTGGTGGTCGTACCCATACGGGCGGTCTGCTCAATGTCGCGTTGCAACAGGCGCATCCCATCTTCCCAGCGCCCGTCCAAGAAATAATGATAACCTTTGCCGTTGGCTAACGGCGGCGTGCCGGAACGCGCTTCGTATTCTTCCATTTCGGCGATTAAAGCATCGCTGGCCTCGCTGCGGCCCAACTCAATCAGGGCCATCAGCAAACTGCTGTAACTGAGCATAACCAGATTGGGAATATTATACTGCCGCCCAAAATCGAGCGTCCGGCGAATATCGGCCAGCCCTTCCTCGATTTCGGTACTGCCGGAGTCAATCCGGGATAGGCCACGCGCTACCAACAAGCCCGCCATCTGCCCAAAACTGCGGGTACGCGATTCATTCTTCAAGCGTTCGCTTAGTTCGAGGGTGCGCTCAATCCAGAGGTCAGCCTGACGGTGTTTGTCGGCGCTGGCGTAGCTAAAGGCAGTTTTGGCGTAAAGTTGCAGCGCATCCAGGTCGGGTTCGCCTTGATTATCCGTTCCGGCGTAGGCGGCTTGAGCGACTGCTTCAATTTCCGCCAGCATCCGGGGCAAGTGCGGCGTATCAAAGAACCAGACCACAAAGCTTAAATTAGCCAGCAGCACCCCGGCGCGGCGGGTCTGCCCCAGCTTTTGGTGGCCCTCTATCGCCTGATTTGTCCAGTTCACGGCGGCAGGAACATCCAATAGTCCCAGGTTGACCAACCCCAGGCGTTCTAGTAGAGGCAACCGGGCCGGAACATCTTTGGGTAGCGAGTTAAGGGCAATTTGCAGATGGTGGCGCTCTTCCAGAAAGGCGAACAAATAGCGGGCGCGTTCGGCAGCTTCACGAGCGTAAAAATGGGCTTTTTCGGGGACACCAGCTAAATAATAATGGTGCGCCAGGCGTTGCACTTCCTCCGAAGCCACTTCTTTACCCAAAGCTTCAATCGCCTGAGCCACTTCGTGATGCAGCAAACGGCGTTCGCGGGTGAGCAGTTCGTTATAGATTACCTCGCGGGTCAGGGCGTGGCGGAACTGGTAGCGTTCTTCGCCCATCGGGGCAATCCCATATTCGGCGATAGTGCTACATTCCTCAATCAATTGCAAATTGATAGTCTGGCGCAAAATTGCCAGCAAACTGCGCTCGTCCAGCCCGGTCAGGTGCAAGAGTAAATCAAAATCGAAGGCGCGACCAACCACCGAAGCATAATTCAAAGCACGTTGAGCGGTAGCGTCCAGGCTCTCGAAGCGTTCCAGCACCGAAGCGCGTAGCGAAAGCGGCAAATGGAGCATCAGGCCGGATTGCCTTAACCAGCGCCCCTCTTCCAGCCTGAGTTGTCCGGCATTTGCCATCGCACTCAAAATTTCTTCGGTGAAAAAAGGATTGCCTTCGGTGCGTTCATAAAGTAATTCAGCAAAATCGGGCGAAACGGGCTGCTCAAAAATCGTTTCGAGCAGAGTGCGATGAGCTTCTACCGAAAGCGGGGTAAGCTGAATTTCTTCGGCGAGGCGCTGGCGGGTTAGCTGCCGCAACATACGGGCCTGAGCCGAATTGCTGGTCAGTTCATTGGAGCGATAAGTAGCCACAATAAGAATACGGTTGGCGGTAGCGCCAGAAGTAAAGCCGGGCATACTGGATAAATTGGCATTAGAAAGATGGCGCGTTAGATAAGCCAGCAATTCAAGGCTGGTTTCGTCGGCCCAATGCAAATCCTCCAGAATTAACACCACCGGGTTATTCTCGGCTATCTGGTGCAGTAGCACCAGCACGGCGTGAAAAAGGCGGTGCTGCTCCTGAATCGAATCGAGGCTCAGGTCGGTTGCCTGGGCAGGGCTATTATTTTTAGCCGAAAGCTGGGTAAGTTCGGGCAACAGACGCGACAGGTAAGGGACAAGCGGTTGCAGTTCGCTCGGAATAGCGGCCAGAGTTTGAAAATAGCGGCGCAAAGCTTCTAAAAACGGGCCAAAGGCTAAAGTTTGGTCTTGCAAAGTCGCCTGACCCAATAGCAAATTCGCGCCCTGAACATTCAGTTCCTCGGCGAAGGCACGACAAAGTCGGCTCTTGCCTAGTCCGGCTTCCCCGCCAATAAAAAGAACGCGGGGCTTGCCGCCCGGCCCGGCTACCTGAGCAAAAGCGTCAGCCAGCATTTTTAGCTCATCAGCCCGGCCTACCAATTTTGAGCTGAAAAGCGGCTTGCTAGACGGAGAAAAGACCATTTTATTACTCCGTAATCTTAAGACTTCAAGTATTCAGCGCACAGTTATCGGTCTTAAGCATCCTTGCTGTATCTTATTATATAAAACTCACTACCATAAAACAATACGACCAATGGCTTACCCAGGTCATAATTATAAAAGGGAGTTTTGTACCAATTTGCAGAGTTTGAGCATATACATTGGCATATATATAGGATTTCCATAATGCTTTTCTTCACTTTGGGTGTTATAGTAAGGTCACAGATTACTACAAACGGTGTGACAAGAAGCATCCA
>JBBQXW010000242.1:0-11278 GCA_038209275.1 Chloroflexia bacterium
CTGGGTGAGGATGAAGAAGAGCCAGTCAGCACTTCTCAAGAGAGCGACAACGCTACCACCGACGATAGTAAACGACGCTTTGGCAACGGCAAACGGCGTGGCAAGCCAGGTCGCTTTATAAATACCCGACGGCATTAGTTGACATATTCAATATCAAATTTTGCTCTACGAAGTGGCGAATGTTCTAAAATAATACAACTTTACATAAAAAAGCCTGTCGCATAACGCAACAGGCTTTTTTTTTAATACATCCTAAGTTTTTAGGCGGCACCGCTACGTCGCAAGGCGGGGACTTTGGCGGCGAATTGGGCAGCCGCATCGGTAAATTGCTGGTTCTGCTCAAAAATACCAACGTGACCAGACGGTTGTAGCATCACCAGTTCGGAGTTAGGAATCTGGCTGTGCATATATTCGCTGGCTTCGGGTATACAGCCCCGGTCATGGTTCGAGGCCACAATTAAGGTTGGGACGTTAATACGGTTGAGAGTTTCGGTGGCATCGTAGCGAAACATCGCCAGCATCTGCCGGGCAAGTACCGCCGGATTACAAAGCGGCTGGCAGACCGTCATAAAATCAAGTTGTCCCCGCGTTTGCCGACCAGAGAAAGAAGAAAAGCGCGAGGCAATGTGAGCCGTGCCGTTAAAATAGCTCATCCACGACTGAAGCCACACGATAGGCCATAGCCCAATAATGAGATAAAGTATTGGCTCTAAAATCGGCTTCTGGATTACTTTCAAGAGGCCGCGTGCGGTTGCCGTCTTGACCGGGTTAGTGTAAGTAGTGTTCACCAGCATTAGCCCCGCGACTTTGTTGCCCAGGTGTTGCGGAAAAAGCTTGCAAAAATTCAGCGTAATCATGCCGCCCATGCTGTGACCCGCCAGAATCGCTGGTTTTTCAGCTACCGCCAGCACTGCTTCCAGGTCGCTCGCCATTTTATCCAGTGAATAATCATTATTGGGTGATTTGCTCGATTTGCCCGACCCGGTTACATCCCACAAAATTAGCCGGAAGCGGTCAGCCAGGTGTTGTTTGGCGTAATACCAATCGGTGCTATTAGTGGCGATGCCGTGCGTGAAAATAATTGGTTGGGCATCGGGTGGGCCATAAAATTCGACGTGTAATTCTGTGCCATCGGGCCGTTTAATACGTTGCGCTTCGCTGCTACGAATAAACTTTGGTTCGTCTGCTCCTTTTTTGCCCCCCAAAAGAAACAGCACGAGATAGCGCCCTATCAAATTAAAGATAAGCATACCCAGGCCGGAATAAAGCAGAGCGGCTATTGTTACTGCTCCGAACACCCAGCCAATTACAAAATACAATCCAAAGCCCCATAACGCCAACGATAATAGTCCCAGAAGCAGAACGATAATTGGTGCTAAAGGAAGCATAAACATAAAACAAACCCTCCGTTTTCATCTTTCTCGGTTCTTACCAGACTCTTGCCAGATAACAAAGGGTTGATATGCAAATATTATGCCATCTAAATGAGGTAATTTTAAAAGAGCGTTAAAAGGTTTTTAACAGGCTAATTAGTGGCGCAAGCGGCAGACCGACCACATTATAATAATCGCCTCGCACTGCCGTGATGAGTGCGCCGCCGTAGCCCTGCACGGCGTAAGCTCCGGCTTTATCCATTGGTTCGCCCGTGTTTACGTACCATTCTATTTCGGCCCGGCTGAGTGGCTGAAATTCTACTTCGGTGCTGACCGTCAGGCTCTCACGCCGGGTGATAGCCTGCCCATCCGTCAGCAAAAGCGCCGCTACCCCGGTTATTACCTGGTGGGTCTGCCCGCTCAACTGTTCCAGCATGGCGATGGCTTCCTCTTTCGAGCTGGGTTTGCCCATAATTTGCTCACCCAATACTACTGTCGTATCTGCACCGATAACCAGACGTTCTTCTGGGGCGGGGCTGGCGGCTGCCCATAGCCTTGCGCCTGTCTCGGCTTTTTCCAGAGCCAGACGGCGCACATAATCCGCCGGAGCTTCCCCGGTTTTTACTGCCTCATCTACATCCGCCACAATAATCCGAAATTGCTCCTGCGGCACTAACCGCCCCAATAGTTCGCGGCGGCGCGGCGACCCACTCGCCAGCGCCAGCGCCGCCCTTCCAAATACCGCAACTTCCGGGTAAATTTCCCTGGTCATCGAAATTCCTTTTTATCAGTTATCAGTTGTCAGTGCAGGAAATCCTAAATCATAAGCACAAACAGGACACAGCGTTCCAAGTTCTTTGAAAGGTAATATTCGTACTAAAGCCATTATCAGTTCCCTGTCTGGATTTTAGAGCCTGCAAATCTATTTGCAAGCGACCATTTTAGCGTCGGCACTTACCCACAGGCAACCCTACGGGCCGAGGCCGAGCTACACAGCGTAAGTCCGCTAAAGAGGGAATAAAATTCCTGGTTTCCTGGTCTTGACGGATTTACCAGCCCCTTCAGTGGGCTTTGGCTTCGTAGCTCGGCCTCGGCCTGTAGGGTTGCCCTGTGGGTGAGTGCCGAGCGCGTCGCGTCTACCATTACTGTTAAAGCGCCTCCGTTACTATCTCCTGCGCCTCCTTCAAGATGCGTTGAAGGTGTTCCTGCCCGTTGAAGCTTTCGGCGTAGATTTTGTAGACATCTTCCGTGCCGGAGGGCCGGGCGGCGAACCAACCATTTTCGGTGACGACTTTCAAGCCGCCAATGTCGGCATGGTTGCCCGGCGCTTTGGTCAGCTTGGCGACTATCGGCTCACCCGCCAGCGTCGAAGCTTGCACATTTTCGGGTGATAGCTTTTTGAGCTTGTCTTTTTGGGCGGGAGAAGCAGGTGCGTCTACCCGGCTATAGGACGGATTACCCAGCCGTTCGGTCATTTCGAGGTAGTGCTGACCGGGGTCTTTGTCGGTACGAGCGGTGATTTCCGCCGCCAGCAAATCCATAATGATGCCGTCTTTGTCGGTTGTCCAGACGCTTCCGTCGCGGCGCAAGAAAGATGCTCCAGCGCTTTCCTCGCCGCCAAAGCCAAAACTGCTATCTATCAATCCGGCGACAAACCACTTGAAGCCGACTGGCACTTCGACCACCTGCCGCCCCAGTTCTTTGCCCACCCGGTCAATCATGCTGCTACTGACCAGCGTTTTGCCGATGGCACTCGTTTGCGGCCACTGTTCCCGGTTGCCGAACAAGTACCAGATTGCCACCGAGAGAAAATGGTTTGGGTTCATCAGGCCGACACTGGGCGTTACAATGCCGTGCCGATCAGAGTCGGCATCGTTACCAAAGGCAATATCGTAGCTATCCTTCAGCTTGATTAAATTCGCCATGGCATAGGGCGACGAGCAATCCATCCGAATTTTGCCGTCGTAGTCTACCGTCATAAAAGCGAAAGTGGGGTCAACGTTTTTATTGACTACCGTAATATTCAGCCCGTAACGTTCGGCAATCGGCTCCCAGTAAGCCACGTTCGCCCCGCCGAGCGGGTCTGCCCCGATACGAAGGCCCGCCGACTTAATACTCTCTATATCTACCACGTTGCCCAGGTCAGCGACATACGGCGTAATATAATCGTATTGGTGAGTGCTGTCGGCTTTCAGGGCCGCTTCGTAAGATATTCGTTTAACGCCATTGAGTTTTTCCTTGAGCAATTCGTTGGCCCGGTTCTGCACCCAACCCGTTATATCTACGTCTGCCGGGCCGCCGTTGGGCGGATTATACTTGAAGCCGCCATCGGCAGGCGGATTATGCGAAGGCGTTACGACAATACCGTCTGCCAGCCCGCTTTTGCGGCTCTTGTTGTAGGTAAGGATGGCGTGCGAAATAACTGGCGTGGGAGTGTAGCCGTTATTTTGAGCGACAAAAACTTCTACGCCATGCGCCGCCAGCACTTCCAGGGCGGTTTGCTGGGCTGGTTCGGATAGGGCGTGGGTATCCATCCCAAGGTAAAGCGGCCCGTCAATGCCCTGGCCCTTGCGATATTCGACGATAGCCTGAGTAGTGGCTAAGATATGGTCTTCGTTGAAAGCGCTGTTGGCGGCAGACCCGCGATGACCCGAAGTGCCAAACTGCACCCGCTCCGCCGGGTTCGATGGGTCGGGGTGAAGCTGATAATACTGGTCGCGCAATTTAGCTACATCAATCAAAAGCTCTTTTGGAGCTGGTTTTCCAGCCAAAGGACTGATTGCCATGAAGTACCCTCCCTTTCTCTGGGACTGCCGTTTCTCTCTTTATCTTCCTAAATAATTTCTAGATTTCTGTAACTTCTCTGCTCGTTATTATAGCCCATGCCCAACTGAATTGCGACAACATCGTACTTGCTGGGTGAGCGTCAATTTTTTGCACCAGGGTCAAGCCAACCCGGACGTGAACGTCCGGGCTAAAAATAAATGAGCCGAGTTTTTAGCCCGGACGTTCACGTCCGGGTTTTGCAAAAAATTGACACACACCCGTACTTGCTATCAGGTTGGTGGCAAAGCTGGTAATTCGTAGGACATTGCTCCGCCAATGGATTTGCCTTGACCTCACTTCACGGGTTTTCTGTTATAATAAATCCTGGTATTTTTTGGTATAATGAGATATACAGATGTCTGCCGAAGACATTCGGGAAAAATCGGACGGGCCATTTTTACAGGTTTAGAAAGTACAGGGTTAAATGAATTTAGCTAGTGCTGGTGTAACCGGGCAACTTGCCGCCCTGGAAGCGTTGCTTTTTGTTGCCGCCGAGCCAGTCAGTTTGCCTGATTTGCAAAAAGCTCTGGGTATAGATGAAGGCTGGCTTAACGAGTTACTCGCTACCCTCAATGCGGATTATATCGAGCAAGGACGCGGGTTGCGGGTTTTTTCGCAGAACGGGCAATGCCAGCTTGTTACCGCGCCGGAGGTTGCTTCCTATATCGAAAAATTCCTGGGCTTGCAAAGCGCCAGCAAAATTTCTGCTGCCGCCCTCGAAACTTTGACTATTATTGCTTATCGTCAGCCAATTACTCGTCAGGCGGTGGAAGCGATTCGTGGAGTGGATAGCAGTGGTGTTATCAACACCTTGCAGGCGCGCGGCTTGATTGAAGAAGTAGGTCGCCAGGAGTCGGTTGGACACCCGGTGTTGTTTGGCACAACCTTTGAATTTCTGCATCAGTTCGGGCTTGCCAATCTCAAAGAATTGCCGCCTTTAAAAGAGCTGGAAGAAGTAACCGAAACTGCGGCTACTGGTTCATTTAGCTTATAGAAAAAAATTTACCGAATAATCTAAAGGCAGTAGACGATTTCAATTTTTGTCTGAACCGTTTCAAATATTGATTAAAATCGCTATTATCAATAGATACTTGTCTATTAGAAACAGCTTTTGGTGAGCAATTACAAGGTTTAACTGAAGAATGGCAAAGCTATTCAATTTGTCTATTGTCAGGCCGGGCGATTTAGCGTATATTTATCAATGTAACTATTATACTAACTGGCACAGTTGAAGACTTGATGCTGGCAATACCAACCAAGAGGGGATTTTGGAAATTATGCAGGACCAATTCTTTGGCAATAGCGTGGCACACCGCCTGGAACGACTGGAACGTGGCGAACAGGAACTTGACCCCAACGATTGGTTAGCAGAGCTACGGCGCGATATGGAGTCGAAGCGTCGGGCTGAGGCTGAAGCGCAATACAAGCGCGATGCTATGACTACCCGGCTGATGTTCGAGTTAAATCGCGTTCGTACTGTCGAGTTGCTCGAAGAGATGAACCGGGCTTTGCTCAATCGCGAGGGCCGGGTAGAACCAATCTTTACCGACCGCCACGAAATTTGTTTTAGTTGGCCTATTACTGGTGGTCGTTACCAGATTCGAGTCGGGGCTGATTATGATGATGAAACGGGCGCGACCTGTCTCCTGGTCAATGGTCAGGATGAGCAAAAAATCGCAGTCAGCGAAGTCGAATTAAAGAAAGCCCTGGTAAAAGCTTTTCGCGAACCCTATTTTAACGTCTATCGCTGGTAATCGCTATTGTGTAGAATCAAACTAAATCTACCGGGTCAACTTCAACTTGACATCTTTTCCTGTTGCAATTTTCTTCCTAAATCTGCCAATGCTAATAACCTGTCCCTTCTTTGTTTAATAATGGTAACTACGCCGCCTGTCGCACCTGTCACCCTGACCCAGGAAGGGTCTCGGCCTATTACAAGCACCTTACTTCGGCAACCAGAGATGCTTCGTACCTCACCCCCCGTAAAGGGGCGTGACAAAGGTGAGTAGTTACCAAACTTTCATCTTTTCAGACCTTTGTTCATGGAATAACTAAATTTTTGGAAGATGCAGGTTTTGTAACGAAGTCGTCTGGACAAGAATAACAATGAGGAGGAGCGCATCTGAGCAAGCAATATATTAACTGGTCGGACATCGAGCGAATGGTAGGGGTTTTGCTCAAGCAACTGCCAACCGATTACGACAATATTCTGGTAATTACGCGGGGCGGCATGGTGCCAGCCTGTTTGATTAGCGAGAAGACCAACATTCGCAATATTTTGGTGGCGGCGGTTATGTTTTATGATGGTGAAGTACGCCAATCCGAGCCGATTTTTCTTCAGTTCCCACAGGATAGCCAGATTCATGACCAGCGTATTCTGGTAGTAGACGATGTCTGGGATACCGGCACAACCGTTATGGCAGTGCGTGAGCGGCTACTACGGGCCGGGGCAAAGCCGGATATAGCGGTATTGCACTTCAAGCCTCAAAAGAGTCGCTTTGCGCCCGACCACCGCCCCGATTTCTACGCCGAAGAAACTGAAGCCTGGATTGTCTATCCCTGGGATCCCGAACGTGAGTTGCAGGGCAGTTAGCGAGGCGAAGCTCATGAAAATCTGTGCGGTAGTGCTGGCGGCAGGAGCGGCCCGTCGCTTTGGTCGGCCCAAACAGTTAGAGCATTGGCCCGACCAGCACGGGCCAACTCTGGTGGAGCGGGCGGTGCGGTTAGCAACCGAAAGCGGTGTCAGCGAAGTGTTTGTAGTTACTGGCAACCGGGCCGAAGAAGTGGCGGCGCTTTTTGCTGACCGGGAAGCCTATCCTGTTCCGCTTCAGATGGTGTACAATGCGCGCTGGCAAGAAGGTCAGGGCTTTTCGGTAGCTGCCGGAGTAAAAGCCCTGACCGCCGATTGCGGAGCGGCGCTTTTCTTTCTCTCCGACCAGCCGCGTTTACAGGCTGCTTCGGCCCAGATGCTGGTAAAAGCCTGGCAGGAACGCGGAGCAGAGCGCGAAAGCGCAATCATCTTCCCGACCTACCAGGGACAGCGCGGCAACCCGGTATTATTCGGACAGCGCTACTTTGCCGCTTTAGCCGCCCTGGAAGGCGATGTAGGCGGACGGGCCATCGTAAAATCGCACCCCGAAGCAGTACTAGAAATAACTGTAAGCGATCCAGCCATTCTCGAAGACGTGGATACGCCCGAAGATTTGGCCCGATTAGAAAAATAGTTCAAAGTTCAAAGTTGGAAACAATCGAACTTTGAACTTTGAACTTGTTTATCCCTTTGCAAAAACATATCGGTGATTTTGCAAATATATTATGTCAAAAGCGAAAATTTACGCTATAATATAGAGGTTATGATTTTTCTGGTAATGAGGCATCGGGTCGTCCGATAGGTGCTAGTCGGATGAGTAACCGAGAGGATTAGTTTGCTTAAAGGTGTCTAAACGGTTTAATAATTATTCAGGTGGCTATAGCAGTAGCTTTGTTAAGCGGCGCAACCGGGGCAGGTGGCGGCTGGCTTTGGTTTGCTTTGGTTTGCTGACGGCAGCGATAGTTGGGGCAGGAATGTTTGTCGGCTCATGGTCGCAAAGCCGTCCTCGCGCTCCGCTTGCCCCTTTACCTACTGCCTTGCCCCAAAGTAAAGTTGCTCAACCTCTCGCCAATGCTGTGCCTACCTCAGCTTCAAGTCTAAATTTGCCCACTATTCCGCCGATTACAGCAGCAATTTCCCCGGTTGCCCTTACGCCCCAAAAATGGAACTGGCCCATGAACATCTATAGTTCCGATGCCTTCAAACGCATCTGGCAATACAACGATAGCCCAGTGCAAAATGGGCAGGTGCTACGTTCGTGGGCTTATGGTGCTGCACCGCTTGCCAGCTTCCTTGAAGAATACAAAGATAGCCCACAGGGATTGCGGCTGGTCGAATATTGGGACAAAGCCCGGCTCGATATTACCGACCCTTCCAAATCTGCCGAAACGTCCGGCTATGTCAGTAATGGAGCGCTGGTAAAAGAACTGTTGCAAGGCGAAATTCAGTTAGGCGAAAAGGTATACATGCCACTTGGCCCGGCCCGTTTGCCTATAGCGGGCGAAGGGACAAGCCCGACTAATCCTGCCCCTACCTATGCTACCCTGGCGGCGCTGGCCTCGCTCAAGAATAATAACCGGGCGGAAAAGCAGCTTGAGGCGACTGTTACCGTTTCGCTGGATGCTTCGGGTAAAATATTAAAAGACCCTAATCTGGCGCGTTACAGCGTGAAAAACGCTTATTATAGCCCCGAACTGGGCCACAACATCCCCAATATCTTCTGGGATTATCTCAACCGCAACGGCACGGTCTTTTTGAATGGTCAGTTTCAGGAAGCCCGGCTGTATGATTGGAGCGCGCTGGCGGGTTTACCCCTGACCGAAGCTTACTGGACTAAAGCTTTTATTAACAATAAAATCGTGGATGTTTTGGTACAGGCGTTTGAGCGCCGCACTCTGACCTATATCCCCTCCAATGCGTCGGGTTTTCAGCTTGAGTGGGGCAATGTTGGGCAGCATTATTTGCGTTGGCGCTATCCTAATATTGAACCTGCTTTTGTCAAACCTGCTTCAATTTCAACTACAACTACCCCGACCACTCCGACTGCCGTTGCTTCTGTGCTGCCTGCCGGGGCAAATGGTGGGCCGCAACTGGCTGATACGCTTGAAATTCGGCTGGTGCTGGGCAACGAAATTTTGGCCCGCAGCTTCAATATTCAAAACGGCAAAGTGACCCGCAGTAGCCTGATTAATCGCCAGACCGGGCAAATTTACAGCAATATCGAGGGTATGGGAACGGGCGGCGGCTTCCTTCTAAAGCTGGAAGGGCCAGACAATGCAAGTGCCGTGCTTAACGGCGACCAGTTTACCGTCGTCGGCTACAATATGCCGGTCTGGAACGAAGGCGAGAAGCAGATTGCTATCAGCGCTTCGGCTCTGTTTCAAGGTCAGACTCTTAACGCCAAGTTTTACTGGCGCAGCTTTGCCGGACGCAACTACATCGAAAAATGGGTGACAATTGACCCTAATCCAGCGCTGGTGGGCTGGCGTATTCGTTTTGCGGCTACCGAAGATTTACCTTTGACCGATGGCCTGAAAGCCGCTCCTCCTACCCCGGATGAGGAAAATCTGCCCATTCTTATCCCGACACAGCGCAATCAGAACGTCGCGGGTGGCGCAATTTTTACGCATGTGATGGTTCATGATAACCAGACTGAAGGGCTTTACTTCTTCTCGGCGACCCCGCTCGGCGGCGAATACGCCCTGAACAAGCGGGTGGTGATGTTCCAGGAAGAGTATCAGGATTTGAAGGACGGCTTCACCAGTGGCAAAGCTATTCTGGGCGGCTATACCGGCGCGGTAGATATTGGCTTTAGGCGCTATACCGATTACCTCAGCAATAATTATAGCCAGATGGCAGGCAAGCGCCAGCCTATCTGGTATCATTCCTGGTATCCTTTCACCAACGATATTAGTGAAGGCATCTTGAACACCCAACTTGACATAATGAAAACAATGGGCATTTATGATGTACTGCACATTGATGCAGGATGGGAAAGTACTTATCCGCTCGATATTGATACCAAGAAATTTCCCAACGGCTTCAAGCCTCTGATGGACAAAGCGAAAGACAGCAATATCCGGCTTGGTATCTGGATTAACCCATTTTCCAATAGTTATGAACAGTACGTGAACTATTCCAGTATGCACCGTGAACATCCTGAGTGGCATATCAAGGGAATGGAGCGTGACAGCAAAAAAGGCTATATGACCGGGCCGTTCGCGGTCAATTCTGATTATTATTACTATGTAAAAGAAAAGCTGCTCAACCTAGTCAAAACTTACAATATTAAGGCGATTTACTGGGATGGGGCGGATTGGAATATTCCCGATGCCTCTGCCCCCGGCCTGACCGAAGACCAGCGCCAGGCTGCCCGGGTGCAGGGGGTCAAGCGGCTAATGGCCCTGATGGACGACATTCATAAAATCGCCCCTGATATTATCGTCGTCCCCTGGAACTCGACTGCCGATGTACATTTGCTTGGCTCGGTAGAGCAGTTGCAACTTTCGGATGTGTGGGAATTGCCGCTTGGCGAAAGTGAGCTTTTCCGTCAGCGCCAGTTCTACGCCTCGACCTATCATCTGCCGTATTATTCTATCTGGGGCGATTGGTATGCCATCACTTACAAGGAAAACAAAGACGAAAATTTGAAGCAGCCGCTAGATTTGCTCAAATACGTTCAAACTAAAATGGTGGCTATCGGCGGGAACGTTGCCGGAGCAAGTCTTGACCTGACCCGCACGCCGCCCGAAATGATTAACCACCTCAAAAAGCTTTATGGTTGGCGCAGGAAGTTTGAGCAATATTTCGAGGTCTACCAGCACATCCTGAACGAGCCAGATCGCGAAGTGACTCAAGTAACCGGCTCGGCCCATATTATAAAGGGGGCTGGTTTCTTGTTGCTCGATAATTCCAGCAATATCCCGCTAGAAGTTAATTTGCCCCTTTCCGCCATTGAACTGGAACTCGACCCCGCCAAAACCTACAAACTCTACGATTGGAGCAATTTCGACTCCGGCATACCGCTCGGTGAAGCCCGCCCCGGCGAAGGCTTGCCTATCACTATTCCTCCCCGCAGCGTTCGCATCATCGGTATCAACCTTTCCGGCCCTAGCCCCGCCACTTCGCCAGGACAATAAGCCAATTTGGGTTGTTTATTACAGGGCAGACGGTCACTATATTGTACGCAATGATATAACTGGTGATATTTTTCACGCCAGTGAAACAACCGACTCGAATTGGCTTGATCCATTTGGTGATAAAGTGAGACCACGACCATGATAAAAACTAAAACTAAATTGATGCAAATTATGGCTAAGTATCTTCCTTCAGGGATTGTAAAAGGGAGAGAACTTGCTCTACCGCCCGAAAAAGCTCTTCAATTAGCGGCTGATTTGGAAGCAGTAGGAGTGGTAATTACGGGAGTGGATAGCTGGTGGTTTGTTGAAAAGCATAACGGTATCGCCCCCGCACTAGAAGTTGACCTGTC
>JBBQXW010000243.1:0-11145 GCA_038209275.1 Chloroflexia bacterium
GGTGCCACCTTCGCCGGTAACTGAGTCAGCCCCGGTCACAACCCAAACTTCCCGGTCGCCCACCGCGATCAGTTCTTCGATGGCCTTGCGAGTGCGCCGCATCGTGAGAGCCTGCAAATATTCGCCCAAATTAAGTAACCACAGGACAATCAAAGCGGTAACATTTTCCCGGAGCAAGACCGAAGCCAGAGTTGCCACGCTAATAAGTGAATCGGTGTTAAGCTGGGTTGGCCTCGCTAGAGTACGCAAACCACCCTTGAAGAAAGGTAAGCCAGTGATAATCGTGACAGCCGCCCCAAAGACCCAGCCCGCCGGAGAAAGAGCAAAAGGACTGGCTCCCCAGATTAGCTGCTTGAGTAAAATTGCACCGAGCGCTCCGCCGCCCAGCCAGAGCCGCCCGGTGTAACCGCTCAAATCGTCGTGGGAATGGTCGTGGTCGTGGCCTTCATGTGGTTGGTCATGCGAATGGTGGTCGGGTTCGTCCTCTTCTAACGGTTTCTCGCTCAGAGCTTCAATACCACCCGCCTCATCCAATAGCCGCATCATTTCCGCCCTTACTTCCGGTTCGGAAAGGGTTTTGGGGTCATAGATAACCAGCACATCCCCGGTAAAAGCATTAGCCTTGACCTGGCTTACGCCACCGAAATGACTTAACTCATGCTCTAAATGAGGGGCAGCCTTCTCGCCCATAAAGCTTTTGAGGGCCGCCAAATTATAGCGTACTCGCCCTGGTATCTTGAATAGCACTTCCGGCCAGACTTGTTCCTCGACTGCCAACCCAGGCTCTAATAATCTCACCGAACCGTTTCCTTCCTGTTACTTCACACTGCGGTTTCTACTCACCGCGCTATTACCAGACTAACTCATTTACCGTCAGGCTTATCGCCACTCTGTCCCTGATGGTCTTCAATATTTACCACTTTTGGCCCACTCTTGGAATTGCGCCCTTCACGTTCTTCCCGCTCTAATTCGTGGCGGGCTTTAGCATAGCTATCGGCAAAGCTGGCACTTAAACGGCTGGCACTGCCTTGCACCGAACGGCTTACTTTGATACCCTGCTTGATTGTACCTGTTACCACCGGCTCAGTGACCTTCTTTAGAGCTGGCGCGGTAGCCTCGACTACGGCCAGAGTAGCTGCGCCGAGCAGAAAAGCGGCGGGCTTGGAAAGCAATACATGTAACATTTCTAGCCTCTCTTACTAATTTGATTAACTTCGACCTCTTGCTCCGTTAATACTGGTTGAAGCAAAATGGTTGCCAGGAGCAAGCTATGCACACTTGCTCATATATTAAGAGCTGATTATAAAGCCTCATAAGGCTTTTGTCAATTTTAGCAGAATTAGCTAGAATATTACACGCTGGTAGCGACCACAGTCTCCTCGTCAATCAAGGTGCGGTTAATACGGTTAATAAAGGAGGCGGTCACCAAACCGCGATTGGAAGCGGCTATTACAGGTTGGGTTGCTCACCGAGTTAACTGGGCTGACCTTCTTTCACTTTAGGCTGAGTTATAACCTCGATTGCATCTTCAAATTCAGCATATACTTCGCGTAATTGCTCAAGGCGATGGCTCTCAGTCTGCCACAGTCCGCGTTCGCTGGCCTCCAGCAAGCGACCCGCCATACGCTGGCTGGCGTGTGGATTTAACTCCGCCAGACGCTGGCGCATTGCTTCATCCAACAAATAGGTATCGGCGGCACTATCGAAAATCCACTCATCTACTGAGGCTTCAACTGTCGCCGCCCAGCCGTAAGTGTTGTCCAGTCGGGTTGCGATTTCGTGGACTCCCTGATAGCCGTGTTCGAGCAAGCCTTCGTACCATTTCGGGTTGAGCAAGCGGGTACGGCTTTCCACCCGGAGTTTTTCTTCCAGGCTGCGAACTTTGCTACCGTTTCCGGCGGCGTTCGGCCCAAACCCTTCGGCCAGCATCACTACATCCGGGCGGCGTTGTTGTAAAGCCGTGATGAGCGGCTCAACCTCGTCTGGGTCGAACATTCCCCGGCCTAAAAGAATATCGGCCTGAGCCAAATCTTCGAGCAAGGCTGGACGGAGGGCTTCGTCATAGAGTGCCGCCAGCCGGTATTCCCGTTCTTCAAAACGCACTTGTTCGCCACTAAGCCGGAAAGCTTCTTTTGCCATTTTTCGAGCGAGTGGCCCGGCCTGATTCTCCTGCCCAATTTTTTCACTATCTTGAGGGTAAGGACTGGCTCTGCCATACTTGCTGCTCCTCTTAAAGTTGTCAGTCGTCAGTTATTAGTAGGAAACCCTGGTTACAGCGACTATTAGCTCAGATTCGATCAGCCGCAACGTTACCTCACCTAAGTCTAAAAACAGGGAAGCGATCCGCCAGGGTTCTTTAGAAATTGTGACACTCCGGCCTGCCCCATCGGTCAGCGGATGCGGAAAAGAAGGGGCAGGGGTAGCAGAATTTGCCGCCCCCGCTGGGGTGCTATTAGCAGTAGCACTCAAAGGAGTTGAAGAGGGTATTGTTCCAGAAGAGCGACCAACACGCATAAATTTACTTTCTTCGAGTAAGGATGTGATCCAAAAAGCAGCCGGAAGCATCTGGACGCAAATTCAGCTTGCGCTTTGATTAAGTGATATTGTTTATCAGCTAAGACGAATATTAGCAGGCAATTGCGAAATTGTCAAGTTAAATGAGAATCTAAATCAGTTGCGTGGCGCACTGAATTAAACCTGGCAAAATCTTGATGCAGGATAATTTGGGAAGGTTGAGCGTATGACGAATTGATTTGTCTATTTCACAGCCTTCATGCTAACCTGACTTAATCTGTTTCCAACAATACACTAACCATTGATAGCTAATTATGGCTAAATCGGGAGGCTGGTAGTCGGAGATGCTTCTTAACTTTAACAACTCGTTAATTTGCTATTAACATAGCTACCTTTTAATAACGGTTATAGCTCTGATTTTACCGGCGTTAATTAGAGAAGGCTCACGAAAGAACAGATGATGAATCAATCCTTTAATGGTCAGGAAGTGAGACCTGATGGTCAGCAGTCAAAGCTGGCGTTTTTAAGACGGTTTCCGACTGGCCTACTACCGCATCAAAGTAAACGTACCAGCGATGACCATACCGACCATAGCCACAGCCATAGTTACCAAACCAATCTTGAGTTGGATGGACGGTTAAAGCTGGTCATTCTTCTTTCTTTAGGATTGGCTGCTATTGAACTGGTTTTTGGCCTAATGGCGCACAGTTTGGCTCTGGTCGCTGATGCGGGCCACAACTTTAATGATGCCCTGATTTTGCTGTTCAACTGGCTGGCCGTGCTGCTGATGCGGCTTAATCCCGACTCTTCCAGAACCTATGGTTATCATCGAGTGGGAGTATTAGCGGCAGCGGTCAGTGCGCTAGGGTTAGGCTACGCTGCCTTTCTAATCTTCTCCGAAGCAGTCTATGATTTAGCGCATCCCCATGTAGTGCAGGGTTGGTTAACTATTCCAGTTGCTCTTCTGGCCTTGCTTATCAATCTGGTACTGACCCTCACCCTGGCAAAATATGCCCATGCTGACCTGAACGCCCACAGTGCTTACGTTCATCTGGCGGCAGATGTGGCGGGTTCGGCAGGTGTCTTGCTCAGTGGGTTAGTCATAATCTTCACCGGCTGGTACTGGCTAGACGCGGTGGTCTCGATACTAATAGGCGCTTTTATTATCTGGGTTGGGGTAGATATTTTGCTAGAGGCGCTTAACATTTTATTGGAAGGTAGTCCTTCCAATCTGAACTTCGGTCAGCTCTGGCAGGATTTGGAAGCCGTACCAGGCGTAACCAGTATCCACGATTTACACGTTTGGGATGTCGGTGGCAATCTGCGAGTTATGTCCTGCCACGTTGAGACGGCTCAGACCAGCCTGGAAGAAGGCCAGCTTTTAATCAAACGTCTGAATGAGTTGGTACAGCATAAATATAAAGTACAGCACTCAACGCTTCAGCTTGAAGCGGCGCGTTGTGAACACAATGGCAGCTTTTGCAGTCGCTTCAAGCTAGAAGGTAAACCAGACTGACCAGACCAGGATAAGAATTAGGATGAGCCAGAAAAATATTGGGTTAAAAATGTTTTTGATAGTTAGTCTGTTGGCCCTGGCTTTTGCGACGCGCTGGCAATGGGTGGCTTCCGCCGATATTAACCCGTATGCCGGAGCTACCAGGTTGAGTGAGAGTCAGGAAGAAATTGGGGGACAGCGAGTACGTAAACAATCCTTTGCCACCGACGATGATATTAATAAGGTCAGTGCTTTTTATAGCGCCGAACTTAAAAGAACCGGCTGGTCGGAGATAACTACCAAATTTAGCCCGGACTTCTCAAGTTTGAACCTGGATGCCTTTAGAACAGCTACACTCAGTAAAGCGACGATACAACTTACCTCCAGTCCGGGCAAAAAAGGCACCCTTATTGAGCTTTTAATTTCGACTGACCCAAATGGTGGCACTAATCATCAGCACTGATAAAGTCGCTGTCCTGCCTGGATAAGCTATTCGAGTTCGGTTGGCTTATCCAGGCAGGACAGGCTTGTTTTTGCTACTCAACCCAAAATTAGGGATAATCTGACTTCGGCTAAGTAGCTAAAAATCTCCTACAAATAAGCTGATTTCAATCCATTACTAATGCCAACTTTTATGCAAAGCTTACCTGTTGGGTAAAAGCTTATTTCCCAATCAGCCCAGCAACGATGTTTTTGGTGTTGGTCTGCATCATCTTGATATAGGTATCACCGTCGCTTCCGGCCTCACCTAATGTATCGCCATAGAGATTGGAATAAATCTTTACTCCGCCCTGCGCTGCGATTTGCTGCTCTAACTTGGGATTGAGGCTGCTCTCGGTGAAAATAGCTTTGACCTTTTCCGCCTTGATTTTAGCTACCAAATCGGCCAAATCTTTAGCACTTGGCTCGGCGGTGCTATCAAACGAGGGGATAACCGAGCCGATAAACTTGATACCGTAGCGATCAAGATAGTAGCCGAAGGCATCGTGGTTCGTTACCAGTTTGCGGTCAGCCTCTGGAATAGTCGCAATCTGGGCTTTGATGTCTTTGTCTAGCTTGTCGAGTTGCTCTTTGTAAGTGGTAGCATTAGCCTGATAGACCGAAGCTCCCGCCGCATCTAGCCCGGATAGCCCTTTAGAAATATTATCTACCATCAACTTAACATTATCCACGCTAAACCAGATATGGGGGTCGCCCTCTTTTTCTTCCTCGCCTTCACCAGGGCGTGGCTTGATGCCGTCCGAGGTAACAACCTTTTTGGCTTTCGTCCCACTATTCTGGATGACTTTATCCAACCATTCGTCCAGGCCAATGCCGTTGGTAAAGACGATTTGGGCTGAGGCTAACGCTTTACTATCGTCGGCGGTTGGTTCATAGTCATGGGGGTCGGCGTTGGGCTTTAGGATAGTAGTTAATTCAATCCGGTTGCCTCCAACGTTCTTCACAAAATCCCCAACTTGCGTGGTGGTCGCCACCACTTTTAATTTATTGGCCGGGGCTGCCACTGTTGTAGCACTGGCAGCAGTGGTCGGGGCAACCGTAGTAGCGCCTACAGTTGTTGGGGCAGCCGTAGTTGGAGCAATCGTGGTAGCGGGAGCAGCCGTAGCGGCTACAGTTGTTGCGACGATGGTAGCCGCCGCAGTAGTGGCAGGAGCAGTTGTCGCCGCTGCCGTAGTTGGGGCCGCAGTGGTGGCACGGGCGGTAGTAGCGGCTATGGTAGTTGGCGCAGTTGTACTGGTAGCGGTGTTATCACCACAAGCTGCCAAAACTAATCCAGCCAACATCAATAGTCCGACCAGCAGAGCTTTCAAGCTGCGGGTTGACAGATGGTTTTGCAATTCAGTTCCTCCTTGAGTTTAAAGCCTTTTTCGAAATCTTCTTCTCGTTAATTCGCCACAAAAGTCAAATGGTTGTATAATCGTTAAACGATAGCAAGTCGCAACTAAGACCAGTGCTACTAGATGATAGCTAATTTCAATGAAGTTGTCAAACATGACTTTACTAAGAACTCGAGAGTTGGATGGAAAACTAAGAATTGGACTGACTTTAACTCTTTTGGAGTTATTCTGGCCGGGTTGGGTCAAGCAATTACCGACTGGCCTTTGTTTGACCCAGTAATTTCTATTCTAATCGCTTTGCTAATTTTGTGGTCAAGCTGGGGAATTATTAAAGAAGCTACCAACGTGTTGCTGGAGGCAAGCCCGGCAGGATTAGAAATGGAAGCGATTCTTACCGATTTGAGAAATTTAGGGGGAGTGCGGGAAGTGCATGATTTGCACGTTTGGACAATTGACCGCAGCTTTACCGTGCTTAGTTGTCATCTTCAGATGGAGCCAGATACTAGGCTTGAACAGGTCGACCAAACCATTCGTAAGGCGAACTTAATGCTGGAACAAAAATATCAAATTTATCATTCTACCCTGCAAATAGAAGATCAAACTCATTCATCAAATGGAGCCATCTAAAGTTTAACCTTCTTTGGCATGAGCAAGACTGCTGGCTACCAGTTCCCGAATATGGTTATCTATCAAGAAATAGCGCATTCGTTGACCCTGCCTTTCAGCCCGCACAATCTGGAAGGAGCGCAATAGTCGAAGCTGGTGGCTGATCGCAGATTGGCTCAACACTGGACCACTTTTAGGATTACTTAGTAGTGCAACTAAATCATGAACGCATAAATCACGCTGGAACAGAGCTACTACAATTCGTAGTCGGGTTGGATCGCCCAAAAGCTTGAACAGTTCCGCCATTCGATTATAGGCCGAAGCTTCGGGTAGATACTGGGTGATTTCATTTATTTCGGACTGGTCAACTGCGTCACTCAGGCAAAATTCTTCTTGCGTATCTTTTATTTCAACTTTTGAGGTCATTTCATTGTGCTTGCCGTCTTATAATTAACTCGCAGTCATAAAGAACTTATGAGCATTTATTCATGCTTTACCACAAAATTATAGATGGTATTATAGCTTATGTCAAATTCTAAATCTGACCGTTTAGGCAGTTTCTTTCTATTTTGAAACCAGCTGATTAGTGGATTGTTTCGAGGGTTTAACGCGCTTGCGGCGTTGTAATCGGCGAGTGAGTAGCCCGTTTCGGGGCGAAAAAAACAGAGCCAGCAAAAAAAGGAGGGTCAATACAACTACCACTGTCGCGCCTGGCACGAGGTTGAGATGATAAGCCAGATATACTCCAGCGACTCCACCTAGCAGGGCCACCACCACCGACAGTAAAGTCAGCACTTTCAATCGCTCAGTTAACAAACGGGCCGTCGCGGGCGGAGTCACCAATAAAGCGATAATTTGAATGTTGCCAACCGCAGGCAGTGATACAATGACTGTTACGGCCATCAGCGCAAAAAAGAGCAAATCCAGGCCGATAGAAGGCAAACCCAACGCTCGGCTAAAATTACGGTCAAAGCTATTTAGCAAAAACTCTTTACGAATAGCGGCCATAATTAGCAATACAACTACCCCTACCCCTATACTGGTTAATACGTCATCCCAACCCACTCCAAACAGGCGACCAAACAGGATTTCGGAAAGCCGCCGATTAGATTTAGCGGCACTAATTAAGACAATACCGAGGGCAAATACGCCAGTATAAACCGAACCTATTGCGGCTTCGTTACCAACCCGTCGGTTGCGGCTGACCAGGCCGATTAATACACTCACCACCACTCCGGCAGCAAGGCTCACCACCAAATAATTCAGGCCAGTAATATAGGCCACTACCACCGCCGGAAAGATAGCATGGGACAAAGCCAGGCTCAAAAAGGATAAACCCCGTAGCACCACATATACCCCTATTACTCCCACTATCACACTCAAAACGGCTATTTCGGCGAGGGCTTGTTGGACAAACGGGGCTTGCAAAGGTTTTACAAAAAAATCGAGCATTTGATTAATTACCTGATTCGGAAGGATTAGGTGTAATCGGTTGTCGCCTATAAAAACGACTGCGCCAATAGCTTACCAGGCCATAGCGGGGTGAAAGTGCCAGAACTACCAGAAATAAGAGGGTGCTTAACATTACAATTGAAGCACCCCCGGCCCACCCTGCATGATAACTCAAGTACAACCCGCCAGCCCCGGTTAGTAGAGCGCAGCCGATTGCCAGCCCCATTACCCGGTAGAAGCGATCGGTCAGCAAGCGGGCCGTTGCCGCCGGGGTAATCAGCAGGGAAAGTACCAGAATATTGCCCACTGCCGGGAGCGAGATTACCACCGTCAGGGCTACCAGCACATAGAGCAAGAGGTTTAAGCCATCCACTGGCAAACCCATCGCACGGGCCTGCTGACTATCAAAGGCACTCAGGAGCAATTCTTTTCGCAGGGCCAGTACTGCCACTACCATGCCACCGCCAATTAAAAAGGTCGTCCACAAATCGCCTTCACTCACTCCAAAAATCTGACCAAAGAGAATATCGGAGAGGGAACGCGAAACGGTTTTGCTAATCAAAATAACTCCCAGCGAGAAAGCCCCGGTAAAGAAAATACCAATCGCCGAGTCCTCACTGACCTGCCCAGTGTGGGCCACGCCACTAATCGCCAGAGCCACCACAACCCCTGCCACCAACGCTCCGGTTAACAGACTGAAGCCGAACAGGTAAGCCAGGGCGATACCGGGTAGGATAGCGTGGGACAGGGCATCCACAATGAAAGCGATACCCTTGAGGACTACAAACGTGCCTACTACCCCGCTAACGATGGCTAACAAAGCTATTTCTAGCAAAGCCCGCCGCATAAATTCTTGTTCAAAAGGGACGCTAAACCAGTCTACAATTTGGCTCACTTAATACTATGTGCTTTCTAATTGCTCTTTCAGGCTTAAATATAATGCTCTTCTCGGTCATTTAGGGTCATGGCCTTTCCCTCTACCAGGACGCGGCTTATTATCCGGCCCGCCTTCCGGGGCTTCTCTCTCCGGCTCGTCATCTTCGGGGGACTGGCCTGCAAGCTTAACAATCCGAGGACTATTACTTCCCTTGCGGGCGGTTCGTTCTTCCTGCTCCAGTTCAAACCGCGCTCTGGCATAATTATCGGCCAGACTTGCGCCCACTCTTCCGCCGCTACTTCGCGCCGCCCGTGTAATTCTTATACCCTGCTTTACCGCGCCTGTCACTAGCGGCTCAGTTAATTTGCCTAAAGCTGGCGAAGCAGCCCGTAAAACCCAGCTTGCGGCAAAGCCTAGCCCAAATACTACTGGCCTTGAAAAAAATCCATTCCCAGATTTGGATTCTCCCTTTTGCGCTTGCTTCTCAGATTTAGAATTTTGATTTGTTTCATTCATTTCTTGTCCTCGTTCCGGTTTAAGGCCGTTTTATCGGCACGTCAAAAGCATCCACACTTGTATTCCGCTAGTTGTTGGTTTCTTTTGATATTATATCTCATTAGGGAGTTTTGGTCTACTTGGTAGCTATGCGGTCAGGTTTGCCAGCCCAGAAGGATTCTGCACGGCTCGTCCTGAATATTTTGAAAGACTGTTCAGGAAAAGACCTCCCAGATTATTTTGATTGAGATATAGATTTTATTGACAAAGCTCTCAAAAACTTATATCATTGCATCAGCAATTAATGATATGATGATACAACGAGGATTAAGAATGTTACTTAACTCTGGGGTAACGGCCCTTAGTTTAAGAGCCAAACTCTTTCGCGGTTTGGCTGACTCTTCCAGGCTGGCAATCCTGGATAGGCTGCGGGCTGGCCCGCGTTCAGTTAGCCAAATTGTGGAATTGACCGGCCTCAGTCAATCCAATACCTCTAACCATCTGGCCTGTTTAATAGATTGTGGCCTGATTGCCCGCGAGCAGCAGGGCCGCTATGTCTTTTATCGGCTTAGTGATGAAAAAATTAAGGGGCTTCTGGAGACCGCCGATGAACTACTGGCCGAAGTTGCACGCGGCGTTTACGAGTGTACTCACTATAACGCCGAAAGTGAGTAGAAACATAAGGAGAGCCAAATATGATTCAACTTATCTCACCTCGCACGCAAGCCTTATTGCGGAAACGGGCTTTACGTTTGGAAATTTTTACGGTAGGTTATAACTTGCTCGAAGGCATTTTTTCTATTCTGTTAGGGGTAGTAGCAGCAAGTGTGGCTTTGATTAGTTTCGGTCTGGATAGTGGAATTGAGGTATTAGCCGCCCTGGTGCTGCTGTGGCGGCTCACCCGTAAAGAGAACGATGCCGCGCACGCTCGACAACTCGAACGCCGGGCCGTATTGCTAGTCGGAATAAGCTTCCTGGTACTAGCTCTTTATATTATCTGGGAAGCAACCAGTAAAATAATAGGCGAAGCAGAACCTCAAACAAGCTGGGGTGGTATATTATTGGCCGTTTCTTCTTTGATAGTAATGCCACTTCTAGCCGCTCGCAAGAAAAAGGTAGCCGCCAGCCTGAAAAGTTGGTCACTTGCTTCCGAAGCTACCCAAACTTCATTATGTGCCTATCTTTCGGCGGTACTATTAGGCGGCTTGCTGCTTAACGCTCTGCTTGGCTGGTGGTGGGCTGACCCGCTGGCGAGCCTGGTTATTGTAGCCTTGATGGTCAAAGAAGGTTGGGATAATATTCAGGTTGGGCTAGGTCGCAAAGAAGGTAGCTGTTGTTCTCAGTGTTAATCACTCTAATCCTAGCAGGCAAGACTGTTGCATCAACCATTCCCATTCAAGCAGGGCAGCCTGGGGAGACATTACCGGGCGCAACCACTTTGCTACACACTCTTCTCGGTAGGAATAGCCCAGGCTGTGCAAAGCCCAGTTCTCGTAATCAATAATCCATTTCAGGGCCGCTGGTAGCAGCTGGCGCACTCTAGCCCAATCTAAAGCAGTCGAAGGTAAATACAGCCAGGGTAAACGACCGGGCTTCCACTCTTCCGGCTTTACCTCAGAGCTATAGGTCAATTTGGGAATAAAATCAAATCGTCCTAGGAACAAGCCACCCTGTTCCTGCTCAAGATAACCTTCGGCGTAAAACATGCCAAAACCACCCAACATTACCCGACAGTCGGTTAGCCCTTCCAGACTATAAACACTGGCTTTGCCTTCTAATTCTATCGGGCGATGACGTACAAAGCCATAACTAACCAAAGCGTTACCTTCCTGGCGGCGAATATCCTGACCCCAGCACCACATTTGCTG
>JBBQXW010000244.1:0-11119 GCA_038209275.1 Chloroflexia bacterium
CAGCCCAGCGAAGCAGCAATTTGAGAGAGCGATTGGTAGCAGGGGGATTGCACAATGACGTGGTCGCCCGTTTCCAGCGCCACATTCATAAAATTAAAGATGGCTTCTTCCGCCCCACTATGCACCAACACTTCGTTTGGCGCTATCCCAGTGTATAGCTTCGTAATCTCCTGGCGTAGTTCCGGGCTACCCGCCGATTCGGTATAGCCCAACCAGTGTTGCCCGAACGCCTCGGCTGCCCCCCGCTCAAATGCCAACAATTCCTGCACCGAAAAAGATTCGCAATCCGAACTCGATAACAAATAAGGGGCGCTAAATTCGTATTTTGCAAAATAGCGCTCAAGCTTAAATTCCGGGATTTTCATCTATCTTCTTTCTAAACACCCTGTTTTGGTAACAATTTAATTTTACGGATACTGGCAAAGTTATGTTGGAATGTACTATACCGCATGATAAACCAGATGCAGAACCGGCCCGACTTAATATTAAAGCGACTGCAAAATTTATGGTTGCTGGGCTAATTCCCAGGCTTGAGGAATGGCCTCTGTTAGCCACCAATGCCAAAATTTGAAAGCGGCTTCATCATCATAATCCTGAAAGGCGTAAGCATCTGCCGCATACAAAGCAGCATCCCAATAATCAGTTGGATAAAAGCCGGGTACATCAACATCCTCTTCTGTAAAATTACACCCTTCAAAAGGGTCTTCGCCAAGTGCTACACGTAAAGCAACCAAAGCAGCAACACCAGCAGTAATCGCATAATTCGCTTCCCACCCCCCACCTTCTTGTTGAGCCTTTTTAATGGCTTGAGAAAATCGTTTGATTCTATGCCCAATATCTATAATCTTTATCTTTTCCTGTACCACGCCTTTAGCCAAAAATAGCCAGTGCTTTGGCCTATCCATTTCAGATTGGCTCTTTAATTCAGGATAATGGCCCTGCCATTTAGCCATACTATAACGAGCTGCTAAGATGGCAAGCCAAGTTCTTGCTCTATAGCCAATCAGGTCTCCCTTTACATCAAATGCTCTGTAAATCTTATTACGGTAAAAAGGGCCAATCCAATTTTTAGTTCCTAAGACAGAATCGGCTAGATCAATGGCTTGCTGCAATTCAGGAGGTAAATTCATTCTTGTCCTCTACTGATTGGATAAGTTAAACTATATAAAGCTTTGTTCTTATAATCGATTCACCGCACCTTGCGGGATTTCGTCGTGCAAGGCTTGCAAGATATTGCGGGCCGCTTCGAGGTTCCAATAATACCGAGCGTGCGGCCCGTCAAGCCGCTCCCGTATAGCTGAGGTCGCCAACCCTGAAACGTGCCGCTCCGAATCAGCGCGTCGCCTTCGCGCAAACGGCGAGTAAGACCCAGTAAGAGACCAATCGCCAGTTCCGCCGTTGGGATAGTCAACAAATCCGGCACGACGGTAAACCAGACTTGGTGGCGAGTACAGGCAGCCACATCAAAATTGTCGTAACCTTTGAGCGCACCCGCTACTATTCGCAAAGCCGGGCAAGCCTGAAAAAATTCCTCGTCTATATAGTCGGGCATAAACACCATAATTGCCTGGGCTTCCCGGCTTCGGGCTAATATTTCGGCACGGGGCAACGTATCGCGTCCGGGATTGGCAATAACCTCGCACTCCTGCTCAAGTAACTGAATAACTTCGGGATGCACCCAATGGGTAATTAACACTTTCGGTTTCATGTTCCCTCGCTCTGCCGATACCATTTTTTAGATAGAGAACAATAAACTTCGGCAGATAAATAGTAACACATCTCCAGCAATTTGTTCAAAGCTTGCTAGAACTCAAACGTCTGACTATAATAACCCCATTAGCGAATCAGCGACCGCAAATCATCAGCACCCGAAAATTAAGGAGCAAGGCGCAATGGCTATAGATGTAGACCTCTACCGCCGCAGCATAAAACTTCCGGCTACCGAACCAGATAAAAAGCCGATTACGCTCAGTGTAATTGATACCGGGCCGGACGAAGCACTGCGAACGATTGTATTTTTGCATGGCTTTGGCGGGCGGGCGGCTTACTGGCTTTACCAGCTAGAACATTTTATGGAAGACAATCGGGTGGTGGCGCTCGATTTGCGCGGACACGGCCTTTCCGATGCGCCGCATAGTCGCTACACGGTAGACGAGTTGGTTGAAGATGTGCGATACGCCCTTGAAATTCTGGAAGTGCCACAAAACTTTACGCTGATAGCTCATTCTTTTGGCGGCGCAGTATCGTCTTACTTTATGTCGAAGTATCCGGGACGAGTCGAGAAGCTGATTTTAATCGCGTCCGCCGTCCAGTTCAAGTTGCGCTGGGCTGGTCGCACCTTGCTGAAAGCGCCTACGCCGCTATTAACTGGCATCCGTCGGTTTGTGCCGAGAGCGCGGATTTATCCGGCAGCACACGTAGTCAGCAATTGGAATCGCAATGCTTTGAGCGTATGGGACGGCACAGAATATCTCAGGAAGATTGATGTACCGACGCTGGTGATTCTGGGGCAGCGCGATTTGCTCTTTACCGAAGAATCGTACCGCGACGTGGCTTCACTCATTCCCGGCGCACAAATGGTCACGATTCCAGTTTCGGCCCATCAGGTGATGGTAGAGCGGCCCGATGCGGTCAACCGAGCGATTGAGCGCTTTATCGGCCCTGCCCCCGTCACCGAAGAACGAGCGGTGCGGCGTAAAGAGCGGCGCGAACTGGAAGAAGCCCGGCCCTGGCTCAAGTTTTATGACAGCCGCACCCCCTACAAAATCAAGCCACCGACTGCCCCAATCCAGCGTTCGCTGGAAATGGCGGCCCGTCGCTATGGGGGTCGTCCGGCGCTGGTCTTTTATAATCGTCCGCTAAGTTACCGGGCGCTGGAACGGCAGGCCAATCGCTTTGCCAACGGTTTAAAGCATATCGGCCTACAAAGCGGCGAACGGGTGCTGATTATGTTGCCGAACTCGCCCCAGATGGTCATCGCCTATTATGGGGTGCTGAAAGCCGGAGGGGTGGTGGTATTCGCCAACCCGCTTGCCAAAGCCGAAGAAGTGCTGGCCCAGATACAGGATAGCGAAGCTAAAATTGCGGTCTGTCTCAGCCAGTTTTACCCGTTAGTCAAGGGGATTTTCGAAGTGGCGAGACTACGCAATATCGTTGTCACTTCGATAAAAGAATATATGAATTTGCAAAACCAGGCGCTGTTCACTTTGTTTCGGGAGCGGCAGCAAGGCCACCAGATGCCCAAACTCAACCCACTACGCGGTCCGCACTATACTTTTTCGGGCATTTTGCGGCGGGGCGGCTCACATATACCCGAACCAGTCCCCGATGTAAACGATTTAGCAGTCATTCAGTACGGCAGTCACGTTACCGACAGGCCGACGGGCGTAATGCTAACCCACGCTAACCTCGTCGCCAACGCCCTACAGGTGCGCCATACTATCCCCGAAGCGCGACCAGGCGAAGAGGTGCTGTTGGGCGTGTTACCCTTCTGGCACTCCTATGGGTTGACCAGTTGCCTTAATTTTGCGCCGTTGGTGGGTGCTACGTTGGTGACATTACCTAATTTTGAGACCCGCGAAGTACTCGAAACAATTGCTCGCTACCACCCAACGCTGTTCCCCGGTGTGCCGAAGATGTACTTGAGTATTGCCAACTTTCCGGGGGTGCGAAAATACGGGGTCTCTTCGATTCGGGCCTGCATCAGTGGCGGCGCACCTTTGGCGGTGGAAGTACAGGAAGCCTTTGAGAAGTTGACCAAAGGGCGGTTGGTCGAGGGCTATGGCCTGACCGAAGCCGGGCCGGTTACGCACGGCAATCCACTCAGTCGGCGACGGCGGGCTGGTTCGATTGGTCTGCCCGTGCCGGATACCGAGGCGCGTATCGTAGATTTGCGTACCGGGGCCGATTTACCGCCGGGTGAGACGGGCGAATTATTGGTGCGCGGCCCCCAAATAATGCGCGGCTACTGGCATCGCCCCGAAGAAACTGAGCGCGCCCTTACGCCGGACGGCTGGCTGCATACTGGCGATGTGGCCCGTATGGACGAAGACGGCTATTTCTTCCTGATTGACCACAAAGTAGATATGGTGCGGGCGGGCGAATATAACGTCTATCCGCACCATATCGAGGAAGTGCTGTATGAGCATCCTAAAGTGCTGGATGTAGCCGTAATTGATGTAGACCCCAGCCCGGACGCACACAGGCTAAAGGCGTTTGTAGTGCTGCATCCCGGTGAACGGGCCGGAGCGGAAGAACTACTTGAATTTTGCCGCCGCCGCCTGACCATCCAGGAAATTCCCGCTGCCATCGAATTTTTGCCCGAACTGCCCCGCAATTTCGTCGGCAAAATCTTACGGACGGCCCTGGCGGAGCGAGAGAGATAAACAACAATATTCACCACGGAGGCACCGAGACACGGAGATAATTATAAATATTTTTTCCTGGTGAAAAAAGCCGCCAATTTGTTAAATTATGTATTTCTATTTAGTCTGTTTAAGAAAGCAATCACCCTACTGTTGAGACCACCAGAAAAATATAAAAATCTCCGTGTCTCTGTGTCTCGGTGGTGATTTTTTTTGGGTCAGGCTAAAGATTGGTCGAAATAAGTTTCGGTCAGTTCGCCGCGCCAGGCCGCAAAGAATTGCTCCATAAGTGGCTTGACCCGCTCTGGGACAAGTTCAAGCGTTTCTGGTTCGGTGAAGAATCCGGCTTCAAGGGTTTCGAGCGGATGCACGTTTATTTCGGCGGAAAGCGCTTCGCACAGGAAAGTCATCGCGATATTATGAATGGCTGGGTTCGAGCCGCGCTGCAAGCGGGTATCCCTGACCCCGATAAGCCGGAGCGGGCGACACTCGATGCCAGTTTCCTCACGCACCTCTTTAATAATATTTTCGGCAGGGGTGAGGCCAACTTCCATCCAGCCCGTCGGGATAAACCAGAGGCCGCTATCGCCGCGCTTGCCCAGGAGCATCCGGCCTTCTTTATCGAAACAGGCTGCACCCGTGCTGATTTTAGGCGTGACATAGCCAGACGCGCCGGGCGTAATCAGGTTGAGCCAGCCCTGCTTTAGTTCCGCCGCCATTGTACTATCGGGCAAATCAACTCCTAATGAGAGAATCTCGGCCATTTCCGCCGTCAGTTGCAAAATACGCTCGTAGCGTTCACGCTCGTAAAGCGCCTCGCTCCATGCCAACCCGGTACGAGCAACCGCCGCCACCGCACTGATTCGCGAAGCCAGTTCTTCTATTGGTTCCATTTAAATTCCTTCCCAAATTTTTTTCTATCAAGATTTTCGCTTTTTCCCTGGTTTTTGAAAAATTTTGCCAAAAATTTTTCAAAAAACCAACCCGGCAACGGGTAGCAATTTGCTTGGAGGTAAGCGAAAGTCCTGTGTATATTAATCTGATTTTTAATTGACCAGCGAACGCAAGGTTGCCAGATTCTCGATGTCTTCGGCGCAATCCGGGCCTTTGGGAGTTTCGAGTACCATCGGAGTATCGGCAAAACGGGCATCGTTCATCAAAAAGCGGAACGGCTCAAGGCCCATTGCGCCTTTGCCGATATGCTCGTGGCGGTCTACCCGGCAGCCCAGCCCTTTTACGCTATCGTTTATATGAAAGGCTTTTAGTTTGTCCAGCCCGATAAAATGCTGAAATTCGTCCATGGTGGATTGGTAGCCGTCAACCGTCGTCAAATCGTAGCCACTGGCGAAAACGTGACAGGTATCGAAGCAAAAGCCGACCCAATCGGGTTGTTCCAACAAATCGAGCAAGCGTCCCCAGTGTTCAAACTTGTAGCCCAACGCCGTACCCTGTCCTGCCGTTGTCTCGAACAGGATGGTCGTCCCCGGTTCACCCCGTTCGCGGTGCAGCCGATTGACCGCCGCCGCGATACGGGCCAGTCCTGCCTCCTCGCCACTGCCCATATGCGCCCCGGCGTGCGTCACTAAATAGGGAATATCGAGGGTGGCGTTGCGCTCAACCTCTTCTTTGAACGCCGCTACCGACTTTTCCCAATTTTCGTCGGCGGGGCTGGCAAGATTTATCAAATAACTATCGTGCGTCAGAATGGGCGTGATAGCAGCGGCGGTACGGGCGCTTTGCCAGCTTGCCAAATCTTCTTCGGACAGGGGTTTGGCCTTCCACTGTCGGTCATTCTTGGTAAAAATTTGCATCGTCTGGCAGCCCACTAGCGTTCCCCGTGCAAACGCCTGGTGCAAACCACCCGCAATGGACATATGTGCGCCAAGTAGCATTTTTCGTTCACCTTTTTATAGTTTCAGTTTTCAGTCTTCAGTCTTCAGTTTTCAGGAGTGATTATACAACTATTATCAGTAGTTTAGTTGCGATGGGCCGAATAACATTTTTAGGAAATGGAGGCAAAAGGGGTTGAGGATGGCTTGCTGAACTTATTTATCGAGCTAAAGAGCTAAAAACCTATCCCAATAGAGGGTTGAAGTGGCAAACCCTGAACTATTGAGATAGGTTTTAAACCCAATACCGTTCAAATAAGGGCAAAATCGCGGTAGGAGGGGGCTGCGCCCTCGATTTTTTGACCTGTGGTAAGGGTAAAATCGAGGGCGCAGCCCCCTCCTACAGAAGTTATTTGAATGGTATTGGGGTTAATTGCATTCGCCCTTGAACATTGCGCCAAATCAACAGGGCGTATGCGCTTCGCCCCTACGAAAATTATTGCCCATACCCGGATTTAATAGTTAAACTTCATTATTCCAGGGCATGCTTTATTTGTGTATCAACTTGAGAAACAGGAGACACAAGTAAACAGCGCCCAACCTCATTCTCATAACTTCGAACTGGTTGCCCGATATTCCTGACGAAGAATCGCGGCGGCCTGAGTAATCGCAGTCAGTTTATTCTCGGCTATTTCAAAAGTGTTCATCGGGCGGCTGGAAAAAGTGCCAAAGCCGCAATCGGGATTGAGAAAAATACGCTCCGGCGGCAGATAGTGCAAAGCCTCTCGGATACGGGCTACAATTGCTTCGACTGTCTCAATATCAGGAGTACGAGGGTTGACTACACCCAGACCGAGTTCTTTTCCGCCAGCGCCACTAATGCCAGGTGCTTCTAGTAGCGCCGCCAGTTCGCCAGCGCGGGGAGTAGCATATTCCAGTACCAGTTGCTGCACGTGCAAGCGGGCCAGGTAAGGAACTAACGGATGGTAAGAACCGCTCAAGAGGGTATGTTCCTGCTGACTCCAGTTGCCGCGACAGATATGCAAGCCAGTGCGAACGCCTTGCGGCACTCCCGCTAACACCCGGTTTATCAAAGAAACTGCAAATTCTAGTTCTTCGGCTGGGTCGGCGCGGGCTGCCAGGGCCGCACACATAAAAGTGCGGGTCTGGCCCGAAGTAAAAACCAGTTCGGTCAGGACTGGCTCATCGAACTGAATAAAATCAACTCCGGCTTCGCAAAGTTCCCGCACTTCTTCGTGCAGGATTTTTATTACATCTTCCGCCAATTCTTCTTTAGAACCATAAACCAATTGGGTTACTTCTTTAACCCACATTGCGCGGGTCAGCAAATACGGGCCGGGCAGAGGGATTTTGATTGGGCGGTTGGTATGCTGACGGGCAAAAAGATATTCATCCAGCGCCAACGGTTCGCGCCGCTTTAGCTTGCCGACGCAGGTAGGATTGCGGATAGAGTAAGCCGGTACATCAAGGGTTTCTAAAATGCGCTCGAACCCGGCTTTGTCCTCTACCACATCTAGCATTTCGGCCAGCGTCATTAGCTGCACGCCCTCAAGCTTGTCGGCTACAAAAGAATAAAAATTATCGCGGCGCTGCTCTCCGTCCGTCACCAAATCGAGGCCAAGCTTCTCCTGAATTTGGAGCAATTCGCGCACCGCGTCGTCGGCAACCAGATTAAATTCGGCGGCAGATAGCTGACCGCGCTGCCAGAGGCGTTGCGCCCGCAATACCGCCGCCGAACGAGGCCAGCTACCCACCGTAGTCACCGGGAACAAAGGTAATTTTTCTGACACGCCTTTTTCCTATGCTCCGTTTTCAAAAAACTTCTGGTCGGTCACGGCCTCGCTCAAAATGGCGTAGCCACTGGTACGACCCGGCAACCACTCTTTCAAACCCTCCATGTCCATCATTTCGCGGTGGGCTGGATTACTGTAGCTCATACGAAACAAAACCTCGCGCCAGCGTTCTTCTTCCTGGGACGGGAAACTTTCCAGCACCGTAAAATTACAATGGTCGAATAAGGGCGTAGTTGCCAGCACCATCAGCTTGCTGGGGTCAGCCGTACCATCGGCCTGCCAGTTCGTCCAGTTCAAATCGAGGACGGCACAGGCATCGCTTTCGCCGCGCTGAAGACTCCGCAAAGCTTCTAGCTCGCCGCCAACGTGGTCTCCGTGTTTGCCGACCAATAAATCGAAGCGCCGCAGCGTAAAATCGCGGTCAGCTACCAGTCCATTTTGCACCAGCACTTCAAGCGGTATCAGAGTAGCCTGGGGCGAGTCTTTTGCCCCGGTAGCAACGGTTTTACCGCGCAAATCCTCAATGCTGCCGATACCGCTATCGCGCCGCACAAGAATATGCGATACGCGGTCACGGTCAGTATCCCGCATAGCAATCGCCCGGCAACTCCCTGTCGTCTGGTTCTGGGCTTCCAGCCAGGCTAATGGCGAGTTCCAGGCAATCTGAATATGACCCGCTACCAGCGCCTCGACCATTAATTCATAATTGCTGTAAAAAACATAATCAATCGGGCAACCTTCTGTTTTGAAAAAATCTTTTATAATATCCCAGATTACCACGACTTTAGGGTCGTAAACTACTGCTCCAACCAGAATTGGTGCTTGCATCGCTTAATCTCCTCTTTTCCTTACTTAAAGCCATATTTATAATCGGTAAAAATTCGATATATCGAATTTTTACCGATTATAAATATGGCTTTAAAATAGTTCCATTCCACATAGCGCCCGACCAATAAATTCCTGAAGCACATCGCCAGTCGGAGCCATTACGCTGGCGGCGCGGGCATCCCGGAAATTGCGCTCTACCGTCAAATGCTTGCTGAAGGCTGCGCCGCCGCAGGTCTGCATGGCTAAATCAGTTACTTTTATTGCCGATTCGCCCGCCGCCGCTTTGGATTCCAGTACCATAAGAACGGCAGTAGGGCTAGAACTTTCTACCGCATCGAGTACAGCAACCAGATGGGCGCGGGCGCGGTCAGTTTCAATCCGCATTTGAGCTACACGAGCGCGCAAGGTCGGCAAATCAGCCAGCCGACTGCTTAGATGTTCCAGTTTATTGCCAGTAATGTGAGTGACCGTAGTCTGCGCCGCCGCTTCACTGATTCCTACCGAAATGGAGGAGTTACCCAGGTTGAACCAGGGCAATACCACTTCCAGCATAGTACGGAAGCCGTCGCTCGGCTTGCAGATGGCCCGCTCTGCCGGGATTTCGCATTTTTCGAGGGCCATTGGCGCGCTGGCGTTGCCGCGCATTCCCAGGCTATTCCATGCGCCGCTTACCTGAAAACCAGGGTCGCCTTTGCGGACTATATATAGCATTGTATCGGTGGGTTCAGTGCCGCCCGGCGTGCGGGTAGAAACTACGTAGCTATCCGCCAGACTTGCCGAAGTAACCCAGGATTTCGTCGCCGAAAGCGTCACAGTACCGTTGCGCTGGGTCGCCTGACTGACAGGCGCCCAGAAATGAGAGCGCGACCCGCGTTCACTCCATGCAAGTGTCGTAAGATGCTGACCCGCCGCCATCTGGCGCAACGTTTCCTCAAACGGTGCGGGATAGGCGATATAACAGGCTGAACCCGCAATGTGCATCAAATAAACCATCGCAGTTGAGGCACAGCGTTGGGCGATTTCATCCAGAATAGCGCAGGTCACGCGCATACCCTGACCCATTCCCCCGTACTCAGTCGGAATTGTCAAACCCAAAAACCCGGCCTGGGCCAATGCGTCAATCCCTTCGCGGGGGAAGCGACCCTGTGCGTCCACCTCGGCGGCATAAGGTGCAATTTTCTCGTTTGCCAGATTACGAACTTTCTCAACCAGCGCAGTTTGTTGCTCGTCTAAACGGTACATAATTTATCCTTCCTTATTCAAAACTCAAAACTCAAAACTCAAAACTCAAAATTATTAAAGTGTTATCTTTAGTTCAAAATTAAGGGTGACGCAACGCCGAAGGGTATTGAGCAAGGGAGAGCGAATTTGAACGGTCTGCCAGATTTGTTGCAAGGTAGCTTCGTCAGTATCGGCGCTCACATAGATTTTGCCGTCAATCGTTTCAAACCCGGCATGGCCCGTTTCACCAATAACTCCCAGATAAATTAAGGGGTTATTTAATTGCCCGCTTACACTAACTTCTAGGGCATCTAATACCACTCCGGCACGGGCGGCTTGCCCAGCAAATCCAGCAATAATATCGCCGCCAACTGCGCCCAATAGATACTCCACCGCACTCGGATGAGGGTCGGCTTCTTTAAAACTGGCTTGCTGCTCGATTTGAAAGGCGTTGTTGCGGGCGTAAACCGTTGCGGTGCTACCCGCCAACCAGCGCACTCGCGTTGACCACCTGAAATTATTGGGATTTCCTGGCGCTTGACTCATTTTTTCTATCTTATACCAGAATTATGACAACAGAAACATTGCTATGTTGTTTAGATTATATCATGAATGACATTCGTGTAAGTACTTTTTGCTACTCGAAAATGAGAGATATATTAGCCAAATTACTTGTAGGCTATTGCAAAAATGAATGTGCTATGTTATGTTATGTCTAGATAATAGTTATGTATATCTGGATAAGCTCGTAGTGTGTCAAACTGGTAATAATCAGGCGGGTGCGCGGCCCGTGCGGACTTTCTAAAGTGGATAAGCCGGAAAACCAGGAGCAAAAACAGGAACAGTTGCCGGATTTAGGCCAACTTTCCTTATCAGAGATGGAAGCGTTGATTGCCCGCAAACGGCAGGAAGAATCGCACAAAAGGTTGCGGCAGATGCGCGCCCAAACGCTGACCCCAACGCCTCGTGCTGTTCAAGAGGCGGTTTTGCCCACGCCCGTTTCCGAACTACCTGTGGCAGCACCGCCGTCAGTGGCCCGCGCTGTTCCTACGCCGTCCGCGCC
>JBBQXW010000245.1:0-11098 GCA_038209275.1 Chloroflexia bacterium
GCCGCCGTTATCCCACGTACCATCAATCGGGAAGTAGCTGGGAGTAAGGTTAGTGGTCGGGAAGGTGTTGAACAAAGTATTATTCGGCCCCAAAATGCGAATTGGCGTACTCAAATACTGGGTGGTGGTTATAGGTATCCAGCCTGCGGTTGCGCCACTATTGAACCACAACGTACTGTTATTATTACCAGCATCTTCGGCGAAAAACTCGCCCGCCGAGTGGGTGCCAGTTGTACGACTAGCAGCAGTACCTGGAACGAGGCGCATCTGTGAAGTTCCAGCGCTACTGAACTGAGCGCCATACCCTGCTGTATCGCCATCGGCCTGAATTGCCGGCTCACCTGCTGCCATTGCCGCCGCCGGATTTAAGCCAGCTGCCAGACTCAGCGCTGCCATCCCTGCCGCCGCACCGCCCATCCGCCGCAACATAGTACGTCGGCTGGTGGGTTTTGGTTGATCAGAATTGTTTTGCGATTGGCTCGAAAGTTGCCGCCGCATTTTCAATAACTCTAGTTCCTGGACTGCCAGCCGGGTTTTTAACTCGCTTAGTTCGGCCCGGTCTGCTTCGTGTGCGGCTAATTCGGCATCAAACCGGCTAACAAGGGAGCGTAGTTCATTTATGCCGATCTGTGTTTCGATTATTTGCTCTTGTTGCTCATTTGGTCTGCTAGAATTCATCTTAAATTGCCTCCTTAGGGCGACACGATAAAAATTAATTTGGCTTAATGAGGAACTGCTAGAGATGGCTGTTCATTCGTCTTTCACTTTATTATAAGCTACTTTTATAAGTCAAGTCAAGTAGGACTTTTGATGTATTTTTAACTTTTATAAAGATGGTAAAGTTCTTAAGCTCTTTGGACTATATGAGCCGGAAATTCCTGCTTCGTTTGGAATACTTCCACTGGCTTTAATAAGCTCCCCGTTCAGTTTTGTTTTCACAAGGGCCGGGCCGCCTTAAGGTGCATCCGAAAATTCAATCCGCCAAAGCTTATACTAGGTTTTCGCCCGACTATTCCCAGGCTTGCCAGAGGGCTTTGAGCCGGAATATTCATTCCACCCCGGCAAATTTCCAGCGAACTCCAAAACGTGCCGGACGAGCGATAGGGTAGATTGTGTAACATCTGCACATCTGGGAATGGTACTGGCAGATGTACGCGACGTGGCAACCCAACCAATCCCCGAAAATCACCTTCCGCCAGTAAATTACCCTGACTATCCTGTGCTGTTCCCTGGAAATTGCGATTATTACCAGTGTAATTATATTGAAATTGACCGAGTTCTTTGGGTACGCCCCATTCTGAGCGCCCGCCTTGCTTTGACACCTCACTATCTACCCACATATGAGTCATAGTGAAAAAATAGGGCCAACGCCCTTTTACCTGGATGACTATCCCACCGATAAGTTCGTGATATACCAGGGTACTACCCGGCTGATAATCTACGAAACCGGCAAAAACTCCGGCTCGTCCCAGGTTTATCACTGGCTTGAAGAGCGGAGGTAGTTCTTTGGTTAATTCTTCCAGGTTTAATTTTCCGGCTGGTAAGGCCCAGATTGAGCCATAAAGCTGGCCTTGTAACTTCCAGGGCGGCAATGGGTAACTCACCCCGCTCTGCTGGCTAACCTGAGAGTTAGCGCTAGACATTCTTCTCAACCTCCCTTTATCACTAATATCACGAAAATTAATTTGCTATTCGTTTCAATTTTTATTATACTTTTAGCCGGAGTAAATTAACTATGAAGAAATCTGGTCGAACAAAATTTGCAGCCTCACATCCTCCAAGACAACGCAACCCTTTTTTAAACCTGGCGTTGAGTCTACTTATTTTAGGCGTAGCTACAGGCTTACTTCAACTTGGTTTGCTTGAAGGCCGGGCCGACCCTTCAGCCCCTTTCCTTTTTGACTCTGCCGATTTGCAAACCTTGCTTGCTTCAACCTTTATTGGATTTGCCGTGCTTTTTTTTATTTCGGGCTTTCGGTTGGGCTGGTTTAGCCTGAAATTAACGGCGGATGTAATGGTCGGGCCAGCCTTGCTGGTTGGCTACGTTACTACTCGTGAATCAGAAAGCTGGTCACATCGGTTTAAAGGAGAGCAATTTAGCTACCGGGTTTATCTGGTATCGCGGCAGGCTTTTCCGCTCTGGTTGCGTGGCCTGACTCGTACCGATGTAGATGAAGTAACCTCCGAATTGTTTTATGTGAGTTACCGTCCGCGCCGTCTTCCGGCGATAGTTCCCAGAGTCTTTGAAGTGCCGGGTTGGGCTTATGAAATGGTGCGTGAAGGCGATTTGGTGCGCCTCCATTATGCACGCTGGCAACGTACCGTCGTTAACGTTGAAGTAATCGAAAGCGTCTTGCCACCCTTGCCTGCCCCCCAATCACCTTCATTTAACTCGGCTGTTCCCCAAATCGAGGCTGATGCCGCCGAATGGCGGGTAATAGAAGCTAACGAAAATTCCTGACACTACTAAATTTAATACAGGAGAGAATAATGACAGCGTTACATTATTTGCGTGCGCCTCGTTTAGCAATTTTAGCCTTATTGGGCCTGGCCTTCAGCCTGATGTTAGCAAGCCCGCCCGAAGATGTCAAGGCTACTCCCACCCATATCGGTTTTCCCAATTCAATTGCTGCGGTTGGCGACTCGATTAGCCAGGCTTTTCTAACCAGTGGTGCTATTGTTGATGCTCCTGCAAACTCCTGGTCAACCGGCACTAGTGCTGCTGTCAACAGCCATTACAGTCGTATTCTGGCTGCTAATCCCGCGATTAATGGCAAAAATTTTAACTATGCGGTATCTGGCACAAAAATGGCTGACCTCAACGCTCAGATGATAAATGTGGATTTACAAAATGTAGAATATGTTACCGTCTTGATGGGGTCGAACGACATCTGCGCCGCCAACTCCGAAGCGGCAATGACTCCAGTTGCCACCTTTCGCGCCCAACTAGAAACAGCAATGGCTACTTTGACTGCTGGTTCGCCCGATGCCAGAATTTTTGTGGCAAGTCTGCCCGACCTTTACCGCCTCTGGTTTATCTTTAAAGACGACCCTACTGCAACTAATGCATGGAGTGCAGTGGGTTATTGTTCCCCGATGCTGGCGAACGCTACTTCAACCGCTCCGACAGACCAAACCCGCCGGGCCAACGTCCGACAGCGCGAAATAGATTACAATACTCAGTTACAGGAAGTTTGCGCTGTTTATTTGCACTGCCGCTTTGATAATAACGCCGTCTTCAATGACCAATTTGGGGTTGGGGATGTTTCACATGTAGACTATTTTCATCCTTCAGTAGCGGGTCAAGCTCGCCTCGCCACCGTAAGTTATGCTGCTACTTTCGACTTTACCGACGCGACTGCTCCTATTACTGCCCTCACAAATGCTTCGATTAGCGGTGGTTTCAACCTGACTCTGGCGGCTACCGACAATGTTAGTGTTGCTGGAATTGAATATAAAACGCCTGCCGGAACATGGACACGCTACACTGGCCCGGTTACTATTAACAGTGGTACGCCTGTAATCAGCTATCGGGCGGTGGATATAAACGGCAACCTCGAAGCTTCACATGGTGCTGGTGTTGTCACCAGTAATAACGATGATGCTCTTGGCACTACCACTGGCACGCTCTCTTATTTACTTAAGCACGCCGAAACCGAGCCGACGGTGATTTACTTTGCGTTCGGTCCCACTAATATTATCTCAACTAGTAGTAAACTGCCCGATGTTCCGCCGGGAACGAAACTTGATGGCGGTGCTTGCAATGGCAGTCTGGGTGCAATTTTGAGCTACTCTGGCACGCTGCCTGGCGTAGATGGACTAACTTTAACAGGCAACGTGACCTTGAAAAGCTTGAAAATCGCCAAATTTACCGGCAGACAAGTTATTAATAATACTGGCACGGGCAACCAGCTATCGTGTGTAATTGCAAGCAAAACTTAATGCTAAGGAATGGTCGCTAATTGGCGGCTATTCCTTAGCTTGGTTTATCAGGAGTTTCTATTGAAGGTTTCTTATCGAGAGCGACCCGGCGCAATTGCTCCTTGAGGTTGTCACGGAAGTGACGGTCGGGACTGGCTTTCGGGTCGGGCGAATTAACTGTCTTGTTCAGCTCTGCCGCGACCGTTAGTAAAGCACTTAGTTGCTGTGTCATAGCCGCTTCGTGTATAGCGTGCTGCTCGGCGGTCAAATCGGCTGGCGCTGCGGCGGCTGGTTTGGCCTGGGCCGTGCGTCCACGTAACTGCTGGTAGGGCTGGGCCATCTGCAAACGGTCTAGCGCCCGCGCCAGTCGGTTGGTCAATTCCGGGTGTAGCTCGTGCAGCCGTTCCTCAGCGTCAACCACATTTTCAGGCTTAAATTGTTCGGTCATTCTGCATCGTCTCCTACTTTTTCAACTAACTTTTCTCATTGTATTAACCTCGAACTATTATTAGTTTGCTTCTAGCACCCTTTAAATTCAATTCCCCTATTTTAACTGATTTATCTTTATAATGCAGCCAAACCGCATTGGTTACGAATGAGCATAAATTCAGGAAAATTTGCTGGCTGCGAAATGGTGAAGTCGGAAAGTTGGCCTAATTTAGTTTGGCTCTCACATCGTTACTTTGGCGGGCTTGACCAAACACTCCCGCTACTACCAATCCGACTATCAGCACCAATCCGCCTGTAGCCGCCAGGGTTGCCCCATCCGGCGCATTTATGGATTGCCCTCGTAACGCCTGCCAGACTAAAATTACTATCCAGCCCAGATAAGCCAGGCCCGCCGTCCAGACTAGAATAACTTTATGGCCGGTGGTTAGCCAGATATTGCGGGAACGACTGATTAACCAGCCAATTGTTCCGACCAACACTACTAACATGACCAGTCCGGTCAGGGTCAAAAGTCGGTTGGTGGCAAAAGCTCTTTTGAAATAATCATTCAGCTTGGCCTTGAACGAAGGTTGGTTTAGTTCGGTTGGTTTTTCTAACGTTAGCATGAAATATACTCCTTTAGTATGTTGTAACTTGTTCTTCAACAGGTCTAACTCAGATCGGGTAGTGCTTTTGACATCAGCGAATGAAAAAAAGTTTCAGGTTTTGAAGGCTATTGTGCTAATTTGTTTTTGGAAATTTCTCGGTCAAAAGACCTATTGACAGATTATGCTAAGTTGGGTATAGTATATGATGTAATACTAAATTTTTTAATTTGCCAAAGGAGGGCGCAACGTGACTGTCATATTTGAAAAGAGCAGCCAGGTAAATAGCGTATTGTCACGTCTCCGAAGGAGCGCCTTTTAAAGAATTTCGGTTCTTTTAGTTCAGCTTAGTTGAACTTTTGGAATCTGGTTTTTGAGGCTGCCTCGGTTGAGGCGGCCTTTCTTATGCTTGAAAGCCGCCCGCGTGACCGTGGGCGGTTTTTGTTTGCCCGACTGCTCTTAGTTTAACAAGGAGAATAAGCCATGAAAAATGTATCAGTTAATTCGACCCTTAGATTATTTAGATTTTTGAGATTAAGTGTAATTCAGGAGAAAAGAATTGGCATCCAGAAAATTCCGTTATGATTTTGACGATACCCAGTACGAAATGCAGAGTCCAAAGCGCCGCTCTCGTTTAATTGAGGACGATGAAGACGAGATAGCGCCATCAGAATATCCCGAACTGGAAGGATTTTTCACCGACGGTTTGATTAGCGAAGTTTTATATATGGTGAAGAGCGGCAAAGAGGCAACCGTTTATTGTTGCAAGGCTGGCCCGGCATTGGAAGCACAGGCCGAATTAGTGGCGGCGAAAGTCTATCGGGCGCGTCAGAACCGCAACTTCAAGAACGATGCGATTTATCAGGAAGGGCGCATAATCCTTGACTCGCACGCTAGTCGGGCGGTCAAGAAAAAGACCGAGTTTGGGCGCAAGGCTCAGTTTGCCCTGTGGATTGGACATGAGTTTGAGCATTTGAAGATGCTCTATGCGGCAGGGGCGGCCATCCCCAAACCATATCGCCAGGACGGGAGTGCGATTCTGATGGAGTATCTGGGCGATTACGAACAGGCCGCGCCCATTTTGAACCGGGTGGAACTTGAGCCAAAAGAAGTACGGCCTTTGTTCGATTTTATGCTGAATAACGTCGAGCTATGGCTAAAGCACAATTTGGTTCACGCCGACCTTTCGCCCTTCAACGTACTTTACTGGCAGGGCCAGCTTAAGATAATTGATTTCCCGCAGGCAGTAGACCCGCGTTTTAACCCGAACGCCTACGCCCTGTTGGAACGCGACATCGGCAACTTGTGTGGTTATTGGGCGCGCTACGGCCTGGAAGCAAACGCGGCGCGATTGGCTACCCGGCTCTGGACACGCTTTCAAAATTCGCAACTTTAAGAATTTTGAACTGATACAACTCATAAGCCCGGTCTCTCGGTAGGGGCGAGGTCTCCTCGTCCTTGAACGCTAACTCATCTTTAAAAGGATTGGGAAACCCACCCCTACCGAACCTGGATTTTGACCCAGGCAATTTGTCCGACCTTACTTGTTTAGAAATATTGCTTTGCTTGGGAGATTTTAGCGACCCTGCTTTTTTTTGCGCCGAAATATAATCAGCGGTGAGGCTGGTTTGATAACTGGCGGAGCGGGTGCAATGGGTTGCTCTGGGGTAGGGCCGGGAGAAGGTTGAGCCTGTATTTCGGATTCGGTAGGAGTAGAGTTTATAATTAAAAAAGGCTCTCTATCGTCATATTCATCATCGCGGAAGAGCCGCAACGTATTCCAGGCTTCCGTCGGAGTCATGCTGGAACTGTAAATACCCTGTTCGGTCAGGAAGCTTTCGAGTACCTGCGGAATAAGCATTGGGACTGCCCCGGTAAGTTCGATATTTTTAAGCCCGTCCAGCAGCCGGGCCGGGATTTCAGCTTTTTTGTTTGGTTGCTCTGCCACTGAACTGACCCTTTCTAATTTCAGCTATATTTGATTAGCCGCTTGCTCGTTCATGCGACGCAGTCGGGTCGCCATGATTTGCATAACCTGAATAGCAAAATAAGGTGTCTCTTGAATGAGAAACTGGAAACGTTTTTCGCTGATGGGAACTACCCGGCAATCAGTGCGGGCAATTGCGGTCGCGCTGCGCGGACTGTTATCCACCAGTACCATTTCGCCAAAAATAGCTCCTGGCCCCATCGTATCTACGAGTTTACCTTTTACAATTACGTCTACTTCGCCTTCGACTACTACCTACATTACATCGCCAACCTGTCCTTCTTCAAAAATAACCTGTCCGGCTGGTAACGACTCATAATTTTCAGCGTTTTCAAAAAGGCTTATCATTACCTTGCCCCTTTTCTAGCGTTAAACTCACTCCCACTTGCATTTTGCGTTACGTCTATGGCTTGCTATAATACGGCCTAGTTTAACATATTTTTGCTGGCTATGAGTTAGCTTAGAATTAGAACCAGAGTACGCAAATTAAAAGGGGAACTGCCTTGAATAGTTTGTTTGCCGACCTTGCATTGGCCCGCCGTTTGGAAAAGCAATCGGCTCTTGAAATTGTTGGTTATGCCGAGGTGCTGGCGGCGCTGGGCCTCCGACCACAGGCGCGGGCGCTGCCAATAGCAGACGGCCACGCCGTCCATACCGGGCTAGACTTGCCGATTAACCGGGCCAGTGGTTTAGGAATGAGCGGGCCGGTAACAACCGCCGATTTGGAGCAAATCGAACAATTTTTTGCCGAAGTCGGCCTTTCGGCGCAGGTAGATTTATGTCCGCTGGCTGACCCTTCGCTGATGGCACTATTGGGTGAGCGGGGCTATTGGGTGCATCGTTTTTATAATGTGTTTGCCCGGCCTGTAACCGAAGCCGACGCTAAACCGAGCCTAGAAGGTGAGGTAAAAGTAGTGAAGGTTGGGCCGGACGAAGCTGAAGCCTGGATGAAAGTGGTGGCGCAGGGTTTCGCTGGACGTGACGAATTGAGTGAGGAAGATATGAACTTGGTTCTAACCCGTGTCGCCTTGAACCGACCCGGCGTAACCTGTTTTCTGGCAACCGTTGACGGTGAGCTTGCCGGGGGCGGCGCACTTTCGATGCACAATGGGCTGGCGACCTTCTTTTCGGCTTCTACTCGTCCGGCTTTTCGGCAGCATGGCGTACAGAAAGTCTTAATCCTGGCAAGATTGGCGGCGGCTTATTCCGCCGGGTGCGATTTGGCAACCGTAATGACCACTCCCGGTACGGCCTCGCAACGCAACATGGAGCGGCAGGGCTTTCAGGTGGTTTACTCTCGGCCTACCTTAATAAGGAGACTCTAAGATGAGTAATTCTATCCGGGAAGCGATGTGCCGAAACTATAATCTTGAAATCTATGCAGATCATTTACAATTCATTCTTGAAGATGAAGACTCTTCATCTACATCAGCAAATGATACCAAATTGCACATGCTTACAGTCAGTAACAATTCTATTTATATTGGTACATGGCGGGATGGTACAGTTCAAATTGAATTGGAAGTGTGTAAGGCGAAACCAGAAAGCGCAGACTCTTTGGAGAATTGGGATCATGTAGAGGAAACGACTTTGCAGGTTTCTTCAGGTCGGATTAGAATAAGAGAAACTCTGGCTAAAACACCTCAAGATTTTGTCCTACCATTGCCAGAAAAAACTTATCGCGTCAGAGTATATTAAGGAGGGTTAGACCTCGCTAAATTTGATGATGAAGATAGTACTGAATTTTATCGTATTGTTTTATGGCCTGATACCTATTACGCAGCAAAAATTTTAAAGAAACTGCCCGGTATTGAACAGTATTTTCCTGTATAGGGGAGTAATAATTATGAACCGTGAACAAGCTCTGGATTACCTGAAACGCAACCATCGTGGTGTCCTGGCGACTATGAAGAAAGATGGGCGGCCTCAGCTATCCAATATCGCCTATATGGTGGATGACAACGGCGAAATTAAAATTTCGACCACCGCTGACCGGGTCAAAGCCCGCAATATTCAGCGCGACGGGCGCGTTTCAATGACCGCGCTGGGCGATAACTGGTACGAATATATCGTGGCGGAAGGAACAGGCCGGGTCAGCGAAGAAGGCCAACTTGAAGAATTGCGCCGCCTCTACGAAGGCATTGCCGGAAAGCCGCACCCCAACTGGGAGGAGTACGACCAGGCCATGCTGAATGACCACCGCGTGATTGTCAGTATTACTATCGAAAAACTTTATCCTTTGGAGCAAAGTTAATGAAAGCCATAATAATTCACCACAGAGGACACAGAGGACGCAGAGAAAATTTAATATGAAGTTAACTCCGTGTCTCTCTGTGTCTCCGTGTCTCCGTGGTGAATTGTTTATTGATTTAGAAAGGAAAGCCGAATCTTAATGCGTTACTTTGAGGATTTTCAGGCTGGCGAAATTATCGAGCTTGGAAGTCGCACTGTTAGTGAAGAAGAAGTTATTGTTTTCGCCACCGAATTTGACCCGCAACCGTTTCACATAGACAAAGAGCGGGCTAAAGATTCTATGTTTGGTGCGCTTATCGCTAGTGGCTGGCATACTGGTTCGCTCTTTATGCGCCTGTTCGCCGATAATTTGCTCAACGATACTGTCAGCATGGGTTCGCCCGGCGTAGATGAATTGCGCTGGCCCCGGCCCGTTCGTCCTGGCGATACCCTTCAAGCCCGGTTTGTGGTGCTGGAAACGACTCCTTCGCGCAGCCGCCCCAATATGGGCATTATTCGCTCAAGGAGCGAAGTTTATAATCAACACGGCGAATTAGTTATGAGCATGGTCGGCACAAATTTCTTCGGGCGCAGACCTGTTGAGCAGGCGTAATACAGGTCTGAAACGATTGGAGCTACAGGTTTGAATAAACAAATACTCAGGGAGGTTTAAGTGGACAGCTTTGAGGCTCGGACGAGCCAGTTTGTAGTGGCAATGGTGGCAGCCTGTCGTGGGGATGCCAAAGCCCAGCACGATGTCAGCCAGTTAGTCGGTCAGATGATCGAGGATAGCGCAACTGCGCCAATGGGCCAAAGCCTGATGCAGATTATCGTGGGGATGCGTGACCGCGAACAACTAACCGCCCAACTCGAAGGCGAACCCGCCATTCTGGTTAATCAAATTTTGGATGAACTCAATACGTAAGGCGAATTATAAAGACCCTAATTCAGTAAGGAGTGCAATTTATGGCTGGACGAGGAAAAACCTGGGACTATAGTCCATCTGCGTCGTCTAAAGCTAAACCATCGGATTTTATCAAATCCGAAGTAATGCGCAAAGCGAATGAACTCATTGAAAACTACCTGAAACCGACTCACATACAGCCGCAGCCTGAAGATTATCAGTTCAATTACATCATAGACATTTACGGCAAGTGGTATCGCAACTATTTTTATTTTTGCTCTACCTATCATGTTTCTGGCCCAAATGCGATTGCGCCTACTTTTGAGGATAAGTTTACTCGCCTGGAATATGTTGGCCCAAACCGATTTAATCTGGCCTATATGCGCCATACCGCGCAATGGTTTGAGCTTTACACCGACCAGACTTTAGAAGAATGTCTGACTGCTATCAAGGATGAACCCCAATTAGTGTAGATACCAATTTTAGCGGATAGTGGTGGAAGTAACGGTTGTGCCGTGCGGCTATGGAAAGGAAACAGCAGTTGCAGGAAAAGTTGAGTAATCGATTTGGGCTAAAAGTGACGATCTGCCATTATCCGACCGGTTGTTCAAAATGGAATCCGATAGAGCATCAACTTTTTAGCCAGATTAGTGTAAATTGGGCGGGAGAGCCGCTACGCAGTTTCGAGTTAATGCAGGGCTACATTGCAGGCACTACGACCGAGAGGGGTCTGTCAGTCCGAGCCGAATTATTACGGGGGGTCTATGCAAAAGGACGCAAGATCAGTGATGCGGAAATGGGTAGCCTGAATCTGGAAGTAGGTGTAGTCTGTCCGAAGTGGAATTACACCATTTGCCCTCAGTTAGTCCTTACTTCGGCTCAATGTCTGACCACTACGGGAAGTTAATTCTTTACGCTTACTTAGCTCGACTTTGTACAAAATAACGCCGTTTCAGTCCCCTTCAACGGGGCAATTAGGCTGCAACTTATGCCTGGGTGATCAAAGAACCTGGGATTTCT
>JBBQXW010000246.1:0-11059 GCA_038209275.1 Chloroflexia bacterium
CGCCTCGTCACAAATAAATCTCGAAGCATCAAATAAGCTGACACAGGCGCAAAAGTGGCGCTGGTGGTGGCCGCCATTGGCTTACCTGATACTCACGTTGGTGCTGACCTGGCCGCTGGTGCTGCACCTGAGCGATAGTATTCCGCGTGGTGAGCCGGATAGCTGGCAAAGCATCTGGGATTTTTGGTGGATGCGCCAGAGTTTGTTCGAGCGCCACGCTAATCCTTTTTCGACCCAGCTTTTATTTTACCCCTACCGGGTTGACCAACCGCTCAGTCTCTATATTCATCACCTGCTCCAACCTTTAATTAGCGTTCCGGCAGGATTAATTAGTTATATTATCGGCTACGCTTTCGCCTATAATCTAATCATTTTGGTCGGCTTCACTACCGCAGGCTGGGCCATGTACGCCCTGGCAAACTATTTCATCCAGAACCGGGTTGCCGCCTTTGTCGCGGGTGCCTTCTATACCTTCTCTATCTTCCACTGGCACAACCTCTCGCAAGGTCAGCCAATGGTTTTCTGGTCGCAATGGCTGCCACTTTATATTTTGCTTTTGCACAAGTCTTTTAGTTTTCAGTCAGAAGAAAATCCTCCATCCTCAATTAATCGTCAATCGTCAATCGTCAATCGTCAATTCTTTTACCCCATGCTGGCGGGCCTGACCCTGGCGCTGACCACCTACACCGACCTTTATTATACTTTGCATTTATTGCTTTATTCTGCCGTTTTTTTCGGCTGGTTGTTGCTTAAAGCCTTAGTAAGATGGTTCAGGGACAAAGGGCGAACGCAATTAGCCCCTACCGATACCGAACAACAAGGGCGAGGCAACCGAGCCAATACCAATCCATTCCTCGTTCCTCGTTCCTCGTTCCTCGTTCCTCGTTCCTTAGTCTTGCGTTTTGGAATAATTTTCGGTCTGTGGGCGGTGCTGGTGACGCTACCGATTTTTGGGTTGGTGACGCACCGCAACGACCCGGCGATTAAGTATGCCGAGGAAATTCAAATTTCGATTTTGCAATCGGCGGCAGTACCTTCGCTTTTTACGCCATCGCGGGGGGCAGACCGCAGTTGGTTGCCGTTCTTTATCGGCTTCACTACGCTGGCGCTGGCGGCGCTGGGGGTGTGGCAAAGCAAGCGGCGGGGTTGGTGGTGGCTGGCGCTGGCGTTGGGCGGGTTGGTGATGACGCTAGGGCCATATTTGCGCTTCGACCAGCGTCAGGTCGAGGAAGCCGTACATAACTTACCCTTGCCCTATCTGTGGCTGAGTCAATTGCCATTGGTAAATAATAGCCGCAGCCCGGTGCGCTTTATGGGATTGGCCCAGGTTGGTTTGTGCTTGCTGGCGGGCTGGGGTATCGTCTGGCTGAGTACGCAGGTAGCACGCTGGAAAATTGCCCGGCGCTTTGCTACGGGCGGGGTGGCGGCTCTGGCTTTGCTGGTGTTTTTCCTGGAAACCAATTCGATACCGTTGAACCTGGAAAAATTGCCGCAGCCCGCGCTTTTTGCTCAGATTAAAAACGAGCCATCAAATTTTGCGCTGCTGGAATTGCCTCTCACCGGGCATTACATTGAAGATACCCGCCGGATGTATTATCAGGCGCTGCACGAGCATCCGATTAGTAGCGGCTACATTGCCCGCAAAGTTTTCGATTACCAGCGCGACCCGTCTTCCCCGTTCGGCTATTTCTTTGATATTTTCCCGCCAAAAGCCGAACCAATATTTCTGAGCGAAAAACAAGCAACTCCGCTCCGAATACTGAACTTTTATAACTTCGGTTACGTTATAAACTACAGGGACGATTACAAAGCCGGAAGCGATTGGCAATTCAGCAATGCCGAAAAATACTTGCAACAACTTTTCGGACGTGGACCGGATTATCAGGACGAGTTGATGACGGCCTATCGTCTAGCGCCCGACCCGGCTAAAAACAAACCGATTTTTTGGCGAACGGCTGGTTTTTCTGAGGCGGAAAAGCGCGGTGACGGCGTGCCGTTTCGCTGGGCCAACGACGAAAGTGCTTTTGTAGATGTAATCAATCCTGAAGCGGGCAATCTGAATCTGAAATTTTCAGCCTGGAGTTTTGGCGTAGAAGACGACCTGAAATTCTTGCTCAACGGCACTGAAATCGGGCGGCTGCACGTCACTACCGCGCCGCAAGATTACACGCTGACCCTAAAACTTCCGGCTGGCCCGCTCCGATTGGAAATTCGCAGCAGCCAACCTGCCCGCCTACCCGCCGAATTTGGCGGCAGCACCAGCGACAAGCGGCAACTAAGTTTTGCCCTGGCGAATCTGGGCGTTTGACAAGGCTGTAAATAATCAGTTAGAATCCGACGAATCGGCCTGCTCAGTGAAGTACAGGTATTAAAAATTAATTAGGAAGATTAACCACAGATGAATTAAGATACACACAGATGAATTAGGATTTTTATAGCATCAAATGTTAAATCTATCTGTGCCAATTGGTGTTTATCGGTGTTCATCTGTGGTTAAAAATTTGTTTTAAAAGGACGGAAGAATTCATGCTCAAAGACCCGGAATCGGTTGGCCTTAGAGACCGCGCCACCCCGGAAAAAATAGTAGAAAACGGCCCGGCTCAACCGGAACGAATTAGCCTGACCTCGCAATTCGGGGTACTTTTTATTGCAATGGCCTTGCTGATGCTGGAACTGGTGCTAACGCGCATTTTCTCCGTCACCATTTATTACCATTTTGCATTTATGGCGGTTTCGCTGGCGCTGTTGGGTACGGCGGTCAGTGGAGTGTGGGTGTATATAATGCCGGGCTGGTTTAGCCGGGCGCGTTACACCATGCAAGCCCCTATCGCGGCTTTGCTTTTCGCGCTCAGTTGTTGCGTGGCGCTGATAGTTTATTTGAGCATTCCGTTTGCACCAAGCGCTAACTGGGAGGATTTGCTCAAGACTACCGTGATTTATATGGCGCTGGCAGTGCCGTTCTTTTTTGGCGGATTGTGTATTTCGCTGCCACTCAGCCATTTTCCCAAACAGGTCAGCCGGATTTACTTTTTCGATTTAATCGGGGCAAGTTTGGGCTGTTTGCTAACTATTCCGGTACTAAACTTTTTTGGTGGGCCGAGCGCGATTTTGTTTGTGGGCGTGCTGGGCGCTCTTTCGGCCTTGCTTATGAGCTTTGCGACGGCGCGGCGCTACGTTCGTACACTGAGCGCGGCGGGCTGTGTGTTCTTTGTTGGACTGCTGGTGTTCAACCTTGTTACTAATGCGATTAACGTTAGCTATGCCAAAGGTGAAGTTGAGCCGAAGAAATATTACGAACACTGGAACACTTTTTCGCGCATTGTGGTAATTGACCCGCCCAAAGACACCCAGCCAGTCTGGGGACTAAGCAAAGCCTACAACGAAGCACTGCCACTCTTCTATCTGATGAATATTGACGCGCAGGCTGGCACGCCGATTATCAATTTCAAAGGCGATTTCAAAGAGCTAAATTATTTGCGCTGGGACGTGAGTACCGTCGTACACACCATCAAGCAGAACGCCCGCCAGCTTTCTATCGGCATGGGTGGTGGCAAGGATATTCTGGCCGGGTTGCTCTTTAACCAGAAAGAAATTGTCGGCGTTGAAATTAACCCCGACATTGTCAATGCGGTCAAAGGGCAGTTCGGCGATTTCACCGGGCATTTTTACGATGATCCCCGCGTCAAAGTAGTGTTGGACGAGGGCCGTACCTATTTGACCCAAAGCGGCGAAAAATTCGACATTATTCAGGCATCGCTGATTGATAGCTGGGCCGCTACCAGCGCGGGGGCGTTCGTGCTAACCGAAAACAGCCTCTACACTAAAGAAGCCTTCAAAATTTATTGGGACAGGCTGAACGAAGGCGGCGTACTGACTATGTCGCGCTTTTATTTGGGAGACCGCCCCGACGAAACCATGCGCCTGCTGACACTGGGCATGGAAAGCTGGAAAGAGCAGGGCGTAATTGACCCACGCCAGAATATTGTGGTGATGTTCAGCGACGGTATTGCCACCGTCCTGTTCAAAAAAGGGGCAAGCTTTACCAAAGACGAAATCGCTGCGCTGGAAAAGCGCACCGACCAGTACGGTTTTAGTATGCTTTATGCGCCGGGGGTAGAAGTGCGCGGCCCGGTCGGGAGCGTACAACGGGCGCAACCGATTCAAGAACTGATGAAAACCGCCGATTATTCGACTTTCGTCAAGAATTACCCGCTTGATATTTCGCCACCAAGCGACAATCGGCCTTTCTTCTTTCATACTCTGCGCTTCGGCGACTCGATTCGGGCCATGCTCGGCATCAAATTGCCACCCGAAGCCGATAAAGTCCATAGCAAAGGCCCGCTTTCGGTACTGGGCGCACTGCTGTTGATTGTAAGCACGCTGGCGGCGCTGTTTATTTTCCTGCCGCTTCTGGCTTTGCGCCGCAAATCTGGGGTTAAAACTCAAACTAAAAAAGACGTAAAAGGTAGTCTGCCCTTCATCACCTATTTCTTCTTGCTCGGTCTCGGCTTCCTGATGGTCGAAATACCGCTTATGCAGCGCTTTAGTCTCTTTTTGGGCCACCCGGTCTACTCGCTCTCGATTACCCTGTTCTCGATTCTGCTTTTCAGCAGCCTGGGCAGTTCACTAACCGGGCGGGTTGCGCCGGGCAATATCCGTCAGCGCATTATTATGGTTGGTCTTGGTTTAAGTATTCTCATTCCGGTCTATATCATCGCATTGCCGCTAATTCTCAACGCGCTGGTCAGCCTGCCTATTCTAGCCAAAGCCCCGATTACGGTTATTTTGCTTGCTCCGCTTGGTTTGCTGATGGGTATGCCGTTCCCACTCGGCATCAAGCTTTTGAGCGAGGAGCGCGGCTGGATGGTTCCCTGGGTCTGGGGCATCAACGGGGCGATGTCGGTGGTGGCCTCGGTACTCGCCGTCATTATCGCCATCTACAACGGCTTCAACTTTGCTCTGGCGCTAGGTGCAATCGCTTATTTCCTGGTGCTGCTGCTGGCCCTCCGCAGCCGCGCCCTGCGCGATACTACCATTTCCTCACCGCAAATCAACCTGACTGACCCGACAGTGGCAAACTAGCCCTTTCGCTGTAGCTGTAGGAGGGGGCTGCGCCCTCGATTTCTTGGAGTCAAAAGAGAAATCGAGGGCGCAGCCCCCTCCTACAATGGTAATTTGGTAATCTGCCGGTTCTACGTAGATAAAGTACAAAGTTTAATTATTGCGAACTGATGGTATATTAGAGTATGGATGTTAATGGATGTCTGGATGCTGCCTGGGAAAAATACCAAAATGAACTACGAATCGCTGATGATATGGTCAGGAAAGGCAACATTGAAGAGGATGAAATCTTTTCTTTAAGAAAAATGCTCTGCAAATTTTATGAGGAAGATGTAGAAAGATGCTATCAAGAATTTGAGGGTCGCTCGACTCCAGGACGCAACAGAAGGTAAGGGGTGTAAGTATGAATGAAGAAGTAGATTATAGCAAAAGCGTAGAAGACCTGATTCGGGATTTACAACGGCTTGAAAGAGTTTTTAGTAAGCTCGATGAAACTAACATGCCTGAACACACTAAAGGTTTTGTGCAGGGGGTCACGCTGGGCCTGACTTATGCCATAAAACCACCCCTACCCTCCGGCGTAAAATTTCTAGAAATGGTTGCGGCAATCTACGAACGAAAATATGGCCTCGAAGCCCATGATGAAGCAGAGTCGGCGGAGGGTATCGCGCAAGGATGGGCGTTGCTGGCTGAAAAAATGAAGCAACCAGATTGGGAAGAACGCCAGAAAAGAGCCGAGAAATACCGACATTGGCCTGATGGTATCGTTGAGTAGAGCAAAATAAATGGACATCAACAAATGCTTGGACACCGCATTAAACCAATACTTGAAAGAATTAGAGTATATTCGAGACATGGTAGAAACTGGCGATGTTGATGAAGACGAGACTGAGACTATGCGGAAAGTAGTCTACCGATTTTATGAGAAGAAAGTAAATGATTGTTATCAAGAATTTGAAGGCCGTTCGACACCGGGAACTAACAAGTAAAAGAGGTACAACATGGATGATGAACTGGATTATAGCAAAAGCGTTGAGGATTTAATCCGAGAATTGCGACAGATTGAGCGAACCTTCAGTGACCTAGATACTTCTGCTATGCCTGAATTAACCAAAGGCATGGTACGAGGGATTTTACTGGGTTTGAGAGTAGCTGTAAATCCACCATCTCCACCTAGCGTAGAATTTCTTAGAATAATTGCCACCGCTTACGAGCGAAAATATGGCTTGGAACCTGAAGATACAGTGAAATCGGCGGAATATGTAGCTCAAGCTAAAGCTGATTATGAGGAAATGAAAAAGCAGCCCGATTGGGAAGAGCGCAAAAAGAATTGGGACAAGTATCGCCATTGGCCTAGTGGTCTCGTCGAGTAGCAGGAGTTGGGTTTGTCAATAAAGCTCCTTTGAGGCAGTGGTAAAAGGGGAACGGAGTATGATACTGGAAGATAAATTAGACGGCGAAGATGTAGTGCCAGGGTTCGAGCTTAAAGTTAGTGCGCTTTTTGAATAAATGAATGGCAATCACCAGCAGTAGCCCCAATAAAACTCCCGCCGAAGGGCAAAGCCAACTGAAAAGGCCAAAGCGCCAATGGCTCAGGCGCTACGGCTTGCCGATGGCGCTCTATCTTGGGCTGACGCTGGTTTTTAGCTGGCCGCTGGCTTTGCACCTGAGTGATGCGGCAATTCGGGTACGGAGTGGCGATGTCTGGCAAAATTTGTGGAATATTTGGTGGGTGCCGCACGCCCTTTTTGAACTGCACTCCAACCCTTTTCATACTTCGCTCATCTATTACCCCGATAGCCCGACGCTTTATCTGCACGCCCTTTACCCGCTTGCCGGGCTAATTTCCGCGCCGTTTCAGTGGCTTTTCGGCTTAGTGACAACTTTTAATCTGCTGGTCATCCTAATGATTAGCCTCAGTGGGTTTTGTGCCTATTTGCTGGGGCGTTATCTGGAGCTGTCGCAAGGGGCGGCGCTGCTGGTTGGTACGATTTTCGCCTACAGCCCGATTATTTCTTCGCAGCTTGACCAGGGGCAGCTTGAGCAAATTTCGCCACTCTGGTTGCCGCTTTTCATGATATTTTTCCTCAAAGCGCTTCGCACACCCAATTTTGGGCGAACTTTCTGGCTCAACTGCGCCGGAGCGGGTTTGTGTTTTTTGCTTACGGCCCTAACAACCTGGTATTACGCTTTGAATCTGGTGCTTTTTTCGGCTTTTGTGGCGGTGTGGGTTACTATCCGAGCCTTGAGCATTTCGCCGGGGCGGTTGGTCTGGACTTTCGGGCGGTTGGGTGGTATTGCACTATTGTGCGCCCTGTTCACTGCGCCGTTGCTTTATCCGACCCTGAAGGAAGCTTCGAGCAGTACCTACGCACTGGCCCGCAATAGCAGCGTGCTTTATAATTCGGCGGACATTGTGCATTTCTTCCGGCCTGGCAATTCGGCTCTCTGGTTTACTCAGGTCGAGCCGGAATACGAATTTCAGTGGTTTTTGGGCTTTATTCCATTGGCGCTGGCCCTGTTCGCCGCTTTCACCGATTGGCGACGGGCGCGGCTGTGGCTGGCGCTGACGCTCTTCTTCGTGGTGCTGGCACTTGGCCCGGTGCTAAAGCTGGGGCTGGAAAATTATACTTCAATTGAGTGGCTGCCGACGGGCTGGCTACAAAAATTACCGCTCGGCTCAATCGTGCGCGTCCCGATTCGATTCGTGACGCTGGCAATGCTGTGTCTGGGCATCGCCGCCGCTTTTGGTTTGGATGCTTTAACTGGAAAAATAAACAACCGATTTACCATTGCCCCAACGGAAACATCTGAGTTGGGCGAGGTAGGGGCGAATCGCATACGCCCTCTACCATTGCGTCAGGTCAAAGGGGCGTATGCGATTCGCCCCTACCAATTCAAAAGATTGCTGCCCGTTTTGCTACCTGCTTTGGCAATCGGTCTGGTCTTTCTCGAATTTTACCCTGGCCCGCGCACACTGGTGGAGTTTAAGCCACCGAACTTTTTAGAGCAAATCAAACAAGGGCCACCGGGCGCGGTGCTGGAAATGCCACTGCTCAAAATTCAGCCGCTGGCAATGTACGAGCAGACCAGACACGGCAAACCCATCGTGGGCGGCTATTTGGCCCGCAAACCCAATTTCGATTTTATGGAGCGCACGCCGGGAGTACGCGAACTGGCCCAACTCGCTACCAGCCCGGACGCGCCGGAATTTAGCAGCAACAACCTGTCCGCCATCGGCTTGCCCATACTCAATCTTTATAATATTCACTACATCATCGTGCATCACGATTGGATGACCCCCGAAGATCAAATAAAAGTAAAATCAATGCTGACGCTGGTTTTGGGCGATAAACTACAGCCAGTCGCCAGAGATGGTGGTGCGGAACTGTATCGCGTCCCCGAATATAGCGGCCCAGTGGCTAACGCCTGGGGCGAAGTCAACCCAGATAGCTGGTACGAAATCGAGGGTAAAGCGGACGATTTGCACCGTTGGAGCGCGGGTGATAGCGAACTCTATTTATTCAACCCAAACAAGGAGGCCCGGAAATTTCAGCTGAATTTGAGCCTGTACAGCTATGCCGAGCCACAACGTACCATCGAGTTCTGGCTAAACGGGCAGTTAATCAAAAAAGTCGAAATTACGCCCGCCTTGCAGCCCGAAAAAATCGAGTTGCTGCTACCACCCGGTCGCTCGACGCTGGGCTTAAAAGGCAGTGGCCCAACCATCCGCCCCAAAAAAGTCGGCGACGGCAACGACTCCCGCCCTCTTAATTTTGGGATAAAGCAACTTAGCCTCACCCCATTATAGTAAAAAAGTCCATTAGCAGAGCAATGTCTCACACATTAGCCAGTTGCCATCGCCCTGAGTGAAATAAGGGGAAAATTAGGACTGTTTGACTTCTGTGATATAATGAAATAGTCTTATACGTGTACAATACGTGTTGCCAGGAGGGGTTATGCAAAAGAAACTGACTATTACAATAGATGAACAGGTTTATGAAGGGTTGTACAAAGTAGTTGGGCGGCGGCACATCAGTCAGTTTATTGAGTCGCTGGTACGCCCGCACGTTACAGAAACCGATTTGGAAGCCGGGTATCGAGCGATGGCGGCAGATGAAGAATATGAGGCCGAAGCATTGGAATGGATTGAAGGTACTCTTGGAGCTTTAAACGATGAATCGTGGTGAGGTATGGTGGATTAATTTCGAGCCGTCTGTTGGTGGCGAAGTACAAAAACAACGACCAGCTGTAGTTATCAGCAATGACCAGGCAAATAGGTTCGCCAATCGGTTGCAGGTAGTACCTCTCACAACCAAGATAGCCCGTTTGCATCCGGGGGATACTTATGTGATGCTTGATGGCAATCAGCGCAAAGCTATGGCAAGTCAGTTAACCACCGTAAGCAAACTTCGCGTCCTTAATTTTGTAGGGCGTATTTCGAGAGAAGACCTTCAAAAAGTGGAGCAAGCGATAAAATTACAACTGGGGTTAACTCCATAATTAAAAATAAACGTTTTGAAAACGGGGCTTGACAAGCGTTCCGACCTGCGCCATAATAAGCTCAGGCCATTTTTTGGCCTATTGGCAATCAATTGCAACGGAAAAAGAAAAGCGGTTTGTGACGTGGTGCTGAAGTAAGCAGCACCGCGTCACTGGCTTAATCCCCTGTATAACCAGGAAACCAGGCCCAGAGCATTTTATCATAAATGTTCCAGGCGGTTTACCTTTAGCTTCGTGCTGAGGTTGGACACGCCTTTTCTTTTTCCTCTTTTTTCAACCAATCGAACCTTTACTCGCCTCTGTCACCCTGACGAAGGAAGGGTCTGCGGTTTAGCCTGATGTAATTCTTCGGGGTAAATCCGAGATGCTTCGTTCCTCACACCCCGAAAAGGGGCGTGACAAGGGTGAGGTGGGGTTCTATTTAGAACAAGAGGAGAAATTTAACATGGAACATAATCAACACAAGTTGGTGCTGTTTGAAGAAGTAGCGGCTTATCGGTTGAAACAGGTGGTGGACGAATTGAGCCAGGAAGCGAGTTGGCCCAGCGTCGAGGCGGACATGGTAAAGCTACTTTATGCGGTTTTTCTGGCCTTGCGGCTGAACCACCGGGCTATTGCCGGGTTGCTCGATTTACGCAGCCTCAATCATCTGCTGGCGGTTGGGGCAATTGACCAACCCGAACTGACTGCTCTCTTGCGCGCCCGTTCTTCCCGCCTGAACTAGCCAGCCACTCGCAAATATCCCGATGCGGTTGTAGGAGGGGGCTGCGCCCTCGATTTTTCTTTATCACACGACAAAAATCGAGGGCGCAGCCCCCTCCTACACCGAAAATTCATGAAAATCTGTGTTCATCTGTACCAATCCGTGTTCATCTGTGTTCCTGCATTTAGGAGTGTCGAAACAGGGAGAGGTAGGGGCGAATCGCATACGCCCTTTTGACCTGACGTAGTGTTCAAGGGCGTATGCGATTCGCCCCTACGAAAAATCACCTCTGCAAAAATAGGCACTCCCCTGCATTTCTTCAGGTTGACAGCCAGTTAAGGGCGTGTTAAGATTTGGCCCAGGTCGCAGCTTGAAGTGCGGATTGTACATAGGGTACATTAAAATCAGGTTCGATATTTTTTAAGTACGGTTGAGAAGTGCCTTTCCACCTTTATCAGTCGAATATTTTGAAGCGCTAGATAAGGTGCGGTGCGAAGCCGCCAAGTAGAAAGGTTCAAGCAGGGGAAGTCGGTGCGAGTCCGGCGCAGTCCCGCTACTGTAACCGTTTGATTTCCGATTTTTGATTATAAATCCGAAATCAGACGGAAGCCAGATCGCCTGTTCTCAACTTTACTGTTGCGTTAGCCTTCGAGGGAAAGGACGCACAGGGTTTCGGCTGGATTTATTGCCCACTCGCGCTATTGCGTGGTAGTGGTGTAGCCCGCCCCTTGCTTTTACCCCTTGCAGGATAAAGTCAGGTGGTCGGGTTTTTTTGTGTCTCCTTCCCGCCCT
>JBBQXW010000247.1:0-10978 GCA_038209275.1 Chloroflexia bacterium
CGATATGACTTTCTCGCTGGAACTTACGCGAGATACAAACAGCAATTATGTTATTTCGGTTAGCTGCCAAAACCATACGCCGGGCGTAATTGGCTCGGTCTACGCTTATTTGCCGTTGGATAGTCGCCTGGAATACCAGTATTTTCAGAGTACCAGTAGCGATAGTTACGTGCGGCGGGCTGTACCCGAACGCCTGGAAATAGCTTTTACCAAAGTTTCGCCGGGGGCGTGTGCTACCGTCCAGGTATTTCTTAAGCGCGTCCCAAATTCGCGCGGTTCATGGACGGTGGCGGCGCAAGGACATTGGGATGGCGAACCGAGCCGCGACGGTGTGTTAAGCAATTCGGTTACGGTTGACCTGGATGGCTCTGCTGCCGCTATCCCCGTGCGTACTCTGGATGGCGGCGGATCGGTCAAACGGGACGAACAGGTCAGTTTTAGTGGCGGTGGCTTTTTCAGCAACGAGCGGGTCAGCCTCTGGATTAATTTGCCAGATGGCAGCGTGCGTCCCTTTAGCGGCGCTTCGACTACCACCGCCAGCAGCACCGGGCGTATTGAGTTTATCATCGAACTGCCCAAAGATGCCCCGTTTGGCGATGCCAGTGTGGTAGCTTTTGGGCAGAGCAGCAAGCAGACCAGTCTGGGCTTTTTGACTATAACCGAATAAACTTGAGTTTTTCATTAGCTTTTGAGGAATTTTTCGCGAAAAATTCCTCAAAAGCTAAATGAAAAACTTAACTGCTGACTTTGTTTAGGCTCTGAAAACTTTTGCCAAAAGTTTTCAGAGCCTAAAGTTTGTTAGAATAAAGATAGAATCCTCATTTTGCTGTATCAAATTTCCCTGAGCTTCGTATATTCTTAGGATATAAAAATGCACTTTTCATTCAGGCAGTACCGACCCTTTTCAGGATGTGGGCAAATCGCTACTAATCTTAACAGGTAGGCCCAAATCCTGCTTATATATAAAGAAAGTAAGGGAAATATAAAAAATGGCAACGAATAACTTTATAGATAGATTTGATGAAACCGCCCAACAAGTTTTGGGCTATGCCGTCGAAGTGCTGGCACAATCGGGCCACACTCAATTAGAAATCGAGCATATCTTGATAGCCCTGTTGCGGCAGCCCAACGGCAGCCTGACTCAGGTGCTGGGACAGCTAGGGGTTGAGCGGGAACAGGTTCGGCGGGCGGTACAGGAAAAATTAGATAGATTACCCAAACGCTCTAGCGCAACGGTAGCTAACGGCAATATGTTGAGCCTGTACATTGCGCCCAGCGTGCAACAGCTTTTTGTCGCCGCCGATAGTGTGCGGGAGAACCAGAACCAGGAACGGATTAACCTTGACCATATTTTGCTGGCGCTGGTCAATAGCAACAACGAACCCGCTACCCATTTGCTCAACCAGTTCGGGGTCAACCAGGGTAGTGTAATGACCGTCTTCCAGAGCCTGGGCAATAGCGCGGTAGAAACCGAAACCGCCGCTCCCGGCGAAACTCAAATCCTGGCTAAATACACTACCAACCTGAACCGCCTGGCTCGTGAAGGCAAACTCGACCCGATTATCGGGCGCGAGGAAGAAATTCGGCGGGTAATGCAAATTTTGTCTCGCCGCAGCAAAAATAACCCGGTTTTAATCGGTGAGCCGGGCGTAGGCAAAACGGCAATCGCCGAAGGGCTGGCCCAACAAATCGAAAGCGGCGATGTGCCGGACAATCTGATGGGCAAGCAGGTCTTGTCGCTAGATATAGCCGGAATGGTCGCTGGTTCTAAATTGCGTGGCGAGTTTGAGGAACGCTTGAAAGGCGTTATCAGCGAAGTTCAGCAAGCCGAGGGCAAGTATATTATCTTTATTGACGAGATACACACCGTCGTAGGAGCGGGTGGTAGTTCCGGCGCGATGGACGCAGCCCAGATTATTAAACCAGCTTTGGCACGGGGCGAATTGCGGGTGCTGGGCGCAACCACCCTGGACGAGTACCGCAAATACATCGAGAAGGATGCCGCTTTGGAGCGCCGCTTTGCCCCGGTGCTGGTGAACGAGCCATCGGTAGCCGATACGATTGAAATGTTGCGGATATTGCGCCCACGCTATGAAGCGCACCACAACCTGAAAATTACTGACGGTGCGCTGGTAGCCGCCGCCGAGTTGAGCGAACGTTACATCACCAATCGTTTCCTGCCCGACAAGGCACTCGATTTGATGGACGAAGCCGCTTCCAAAGTTCGCCTCGATACCTATGACCGACCCAATCCGCTCCGCGATATGGAAAACCGGGTCAAGGAGTTAGGTGAGCAGATGGAAGCCGCCGCCGAAAAGCAGGATTACGAACAGGCCGCCCGCTTGAAGTATGAGCATGACAGCCTGAAGCAAGAGTACGAAACTCAGCGCAGCAATACGCCGCAAAGCGAGAGCGTTGTGGACGAAGAGACGATTGCCGAAGTGGTCAGCGAAAGCACCGGGATTCCAGTCAAAAAGATGCTGGATAACGAAATCGCCAAGTTGCTGGAAATGGAAGCCCATCTGCACCAGCGCGTTATCGGGCAGGACGAGGCGATTGTGGCGGTTTCCGACGCAATTCGGCGCGCTCAAAGCGGTCTGCGCGACCCGAACCGCCCGATTGGTTCGTTTATCTTCCTGGGGCCAACTGGCGTAGGCAAGACTGAACTGGTCAAGGCGCTGGCGGAGTTCCTGTTCGATAGCGAAAATGCCTTAACTCGCATTGATATGAGCGAGTACATGGAATCGCACAGCGTCAGCCGCTTAATCGGGTCGCCTCCCGGCTATGTTGGCTACGACGAGGGCGGGCAACTGACCGAGGCGGTACGCCGTCGCCCTTACCAGATTATTCTGTTCGACGAAATCGAGAAGGCGCACCCCGAAGTCTTTAACGTGATGTTGCAAATGCTGGATGATGGTCGGCTAACCGACGGGCAGGGTCGCACGGTAGATTTCAAGAATACGCTGGTTATCATGACCTCCAATGTCGGGACGGCTCGGCTGAAGGAGCGTTCGCTCGGCTTTGGAACAGGCAACAGTGCCGACGATGCGCGCCGGAGTTATGACCGAATGCACGACCAGGTAATGCAGGAGTTACGCGGCAGCTTCCGCCCGGAATTCTTGAACCGAATTGACGAAATCATTATCTTTAGCCACCTGACCGAAGCGGAAATCGGCCAGATTGTGAAGCTGATGACGCAGGAACTGGTGGGTCGTCTGGCAAAACTGGGCATGGGGCTAGAGATAAGCGACGAGGCGCTGGCTTACCTGGGTCGCGAAGGTTACGATAAAGTTTACGGGGCGCGTCCGTTGCGCCGGGTCATTCAGCGCAAGCTGGAAACGCCTATGTCGAAGCTACTGCTGGATACGCAGTTCCAGGCTGGCGATACGATTGTCGTAACGCTGGACGACACCGAACTGCGCTTCGGCAAAGCCGCGCCAAAAGCCACCGAAGAAACCAACGCTGAACTGCCGATAGCGGCGTAAGCTAAAGAGCGTCCTGGAATGAATTCCGGGCTACGAAGCTCAAGTGGATTAAAATCCACTGATTACAGAGGAACTAAAGGGTTCAAAACACCCAACGTTACCTCAATTGTATTCAGTGGTTTTCAAACCACTTGAGCAACGTAGCCCGGAATTCATTCCAGGGCGCTCTTGCTAAACCTATTAATTTTGAGTTTAAATTCTTAGGTTGGAGGCAGATAACGAATAGTAGACCAATCAGGTACACCCAACCAGAGGTTATCAAATTCCAGTGTAGCGTCTACTTCGATGTCTTCGTAGCCATCATCCATATGTAGCACAACTGGCAGTCCATCACGTAACCGCTCTTTAAAACGTTCTAGGTCTGCTTTTAGCAAACACCAGCATTTACCATCTTCAGTCATACTATTAAACAGCATAAATCCGAATAGCCATAGCTTACTCTCAGTTTAAATCTATCTATTATCCACAATGCGGCGGGCTTTGAGCTGGAAGCGCGGCAAAGTTCCCGGCTCAACCGAGCGCACCGGGACACGCAGAGCCAGACGTTGCCGGAACAGCGCCCGCAACTTTTCCAGCTTTTCGCTTTCGTCTTGAGCCAGTTCGACCTCGACTTCCAGTTCGTCCATGCCGTCTACCTGGCTAAAAATCATCCGAAACTCGTTGGTCGGCACGAGTTCGCGCACAATCGCTTCAACCGACGAGGGATAAATATTAATCCCGCGTACAATAATCATATTGTCGGTTCGCCCGATAACGCCGCCCTCAAGCAACTTGTAACTGCGACCACACTCACACGGTGCTTTCGCAATTCGCACTACGTCGCTGGTTCGGTAGCGAATGACCGGGTAGCCCCAGCGCCCCAGATTGGTCAGCACCAGTTCGCCCGTCTCGCCGATTGGCACAGGCTCGTTCGTTTCCGGCTTCAAAACCTCGGCAATAAACTCGCTCTCGTTGAGGTGCAGCCCGGTTTGGGCCGAGCAAGAAAAGCCGAAAGCGCCAATTTCGCTTGCGCCCGAATGGTCATAAACAGTTGCGCCCCAGGCTTGCTCAATTCGGCGGCGCACAACGGGAATACTCGCGCCCGGTTCACCCGCGTGAATCAGCACCCGCACTTTGCTGTCTGCCAGATTAATGCCTTTCTGCTCGGCTACTTCCGCCATATGCAAAGCATAGCTAGGTGTACAGCAAATTACCGTCGCCCCCTGCTCGATTATAGCAGCGAGGCGTTGCTCGGTGTCCATGCCGCCGCCCGGTATAACCAGCGCGCCCAGCTTTTCCGCCCCGGTATAAGCCGCCCAAAAACCGATAAACGGCCCAAAGCTAAAGGCTAAAAACACCTGGTCGTCCTCGGTAACACCCGCCGCCCGGTAAACTTCCAGCCAGCAACGCGCCCACCAATCCCAGCTTTCGTTGGTATCCAGCACCTTGAGCGGGCGACCCGTCGTCCCCGATGTCTGGTGCAATTTGGTGTAATGACTAAGCGGATAAGACAAGTTGTGACCGTAGGGCGGAAACTCGTTTTGCTGCCCGACTAGTTCGGATTTCAGTGTAAACGGCAACGCCGCAATATCTTTAAACTCAAGCAACCTTGCCGGGTCAGTTCCAGCCAGCTTTTCCTGGTAAAAAGTATTGCCGCTTTCCTCTTTCAAAAAGGTAAGCAAAGCCCGTAACCGACCCAATTGGTGCTGCTCAATCTCGGCAGAGGCCGCCCGCTCTAGCGTAGGTTCTGTATTTGATGACATTTTTAATTTCTATCTCATTAAATAATTGGTGGATTTTACAATATTTCAAGTCCAAAAACGAACTGGAAAGTAAAGTATCTTTGGGGAACGTGGCCCAATCTTAATTCAACTAAATGGCACTGTCAATTTTAGAGCGATTAATATTTAGGGACTACACTCATCACTATCTCTAAGTTATTCATCCAGCTGTTTCACTATCTGAAAAAAAGATTTTACTATTAGAGTTTGATATACCATCGCGAAAAGTTTTAGGCATAATAATTCGGAGCATGTTACAATAACAACGTAAAAATCAGGCAAAAGAAGTTTTTACAAAGGGTCTGGGAAGCGACCTGACTAGAACCTTGACGACTACTGCTTGGAGGGAGCAACAAGGCAATGAGCATAGAAACGCAAGTAAAAACTGAAGAACTATATTTCGAGGAAGATATGCCCGAAAGTCAGGCCCAAATCAATTTAAACGATTATGGCAAAGACGTACTCATGCACCAATATACTCTTCAGGATTGCTTTATCACTGGCAACCTGGCGATTATTCCGCCACCGGGCGTGTATGGCTTCAGCAATATTGCCCCCGATATAGCCGTGTTCAAAGGAGTAAGTTTAACTCCGGCGGAACAGCTAAACCTGACTAGCTGGAAGATAAGTGAGCCAAACCGCCCTGCCCCAACCGTCGTGTTTGAAATCAGTTCCAAAGATACCTGGAACAAGGATTTAGACCCCAAGCCCGAATTTTACCGTCAGCTAGGCGGCGTGAGCGAGTATTTCGCCTACGACCCGCAACGGCTGTGGCAAAACGCCACTACCCAGCTACGCGGCTGGCGCTACCAGAACGGGCTAATGCTAGAACTCCAACCCGATAGCCAGGGCCGACTGTGGAGTGAGGAACTGGAAAGCTGGCTAACCCCGGATGGAGCATATCTGCGGTTCTACGACCGGGACGGCAAGCTTCGTCTGACCGCCAGGGAAGCCGCTTTAGAAGAGAAAGCCGAAGCCGATTTACGCAGAGCAGAAGCCCAACAGCTCGCTCAAACCGCCAAGCGACGCGCTCAAGTGGCCCAACAACACGCTCAGGCGGCTCAACTTCAGACTGAGGGCGAGCGTACTGCCAAAGAAGCTGCTTTATTGCAAGTCGAAGCCGAACGCACTGCCAAAGAAGCCGCCCTGTTGCAGGCGGAAGCCGAACGCACCGCTAAAGAAGCGGAGCAGGCCGCCCGGAAAGTAGCCGAGTTGCAAGCTAAAGCCGAACGCGCCGCCAAAGAAGCTGCCCTGTTGCAGGCCGAAACCGAGCGTGCCGAATTGCAAGCCTTATTGGAGAAGTTGCGTAAGAGAAATATTGACCCCGATACTTTGTAAGATTGTGTGACAAGGAGCTATACAAACATGTTCAACCCTCTTTTGGAGCGGCTGGATAAAGGGCCGGTGCTGTGCGATGGTGCAATGGGTACAATGCTCTACAGCCGAGGAATACCTTATCAGGTCTGCTACGAAGAGTTAAATATCAAGCAACCCGCTATTATTCAAGAAATCCACCAGAGTTATATTGCTGCCGGGGCGGAGATTATTGAGACCAATACTTTTGGTGGCAACCGCTATCGGCTGGCGCGCTACGGGCTGGAAGATAAAGTTCGCGAGTTTAATCTGAAGGCCGGGAAAATTGCCCGCGAAGCCCGCGAAGTTTCGGGCGTGCCGGTGATGGTCGCCGGGTCGGTTGGGCCATTGGGTCAGGCGGTTGGGCCAACTGGTAGTATCAAACCTGCCGAAGCCCAGGCCGCTTTCAAGGAGCAAATCGAAGCCCTCATGGAAGGTGGCGTAGATTTAATCATCCTGGAAACTTTTTATAATTTTCAGGAGATGTGGCAGGCACTACGAACTGCCCGCACCATTACCGATTTACCCATCGTGGCCCAGATGACTTTTACCGAAGATGGACGCACTTTTAGCGGACATACGCCCGAAGAAGTGGTGCAAATGCTACGGCAGGGCGGCGCGGATGTCATCGGCCTGAATTGCCACATCGGGCCACAGGGAACGCTGGCGGTAATCGAGCGCTTTGCTTCGGCGGTTCCGGCTTTCCCCTATCTTTCGGCCCAGCCCAACGCAGGCGCACCGCAACGTATCGAAGGTCGCCTCTTTTATAATGCTGGCCCGCAATATTTTGGCGATTATGTACCGCAGTTCTACGAAATGGGTGTAAAGCTAATGGGCGGTTGTTGCGGTACAACTCCGGCCCATATCGCGGCAATGTCGCAGGCGTTAAAGGCTATCCGACCTGCCGAAAGCAAACTTTTCACACCGGGTCAGGTCAGCCAGCTAATTTATTCGCCGCCGCACACCGATGCCGGGCCGGAAACCAGCGCCACCGAGCAGGTGGATAAGTTGCTGGAAAAAGTAATTTCGGTTGAACCAACCGGGCTGGCTCAAAAGCTGGCATCGGGAAAATTTGTAGTGAGCGTCGAAATGGGGCCGCCCAAAGGCATTAACCCGACCAAAATGCTTCAGGCTGCTGCGAAAATGGCCGAATTGGGCGCGGACGTGGTAAACATCACCGACAGCGCAATGGCAAAGGTGCGTATGGGCAGCATGGCCTGTGCCATGCTAATTCAGCAATGTGTCGGTATTGAAACGATTATTCACTACACCAGCCGTGACCGCAATTTGATGGCGCTCCAAAGCGATTTGCTGGGCGCACACGCCAACGGTATTCGCAATGTGCTGGCCCTCACGGGCGACCCGCCCAGCCTGGGCGATTATCCCGGTGCAAGTGCCATCTGGGATGTGGACGCAATTGGGCTGGTAACGATGCTTTCACGCTTTAACCAGGGACAGGATTGGAATGACCGCAGCATCGGTGCGCCCGCCAATTTTCACATTGGCTGCGCCTTCAACCCCACCGCCGAAGATTTGCCCACCGAAATTGAGCGGTTGCGCCGCAAACTAGCGGCAGGCGCACAATTCATCATGACCCAGCCAGTCTTCGATCTGGAAGTGCTACGCGAAACGCTGGCCCAGGTTGGCAATGTCAATATTCCAATCGTAGCTGGCATCAGCCTACTCAACAACTATAAGCAGACCGAGTATCTTTCCAACGAAGTTCCGGGCATCGTCGTTCCTAAATACATTTTGAGCCGGATGCGCGAGGCAGGCGAAAAGGGCCAGCTTGAAGGGCTGAAAATTGCCTCCGAACTGGTCGAACAAATCCAGGGTCTAGTGCAGGGCGTATATTTAATGCCCGCCCACAACAAATACGAGGCCAGCGGCGAATTAGTCAAACTAATTAAAGGAGCTTAGATAGTTTTGAGTTTTGAGTTTTGAGTTTTGAGTTAAAATCCCAGGTATCTCTTTGTGATGTGACTGGTTTTAACTCGAAATTCAAAACTGAAAACTCAAAACTCAAAACTTATGTCAAAAATTCGGGTATTGCTGGCGGACGACCATACTATTTTGCGGCAGGGGATTCGGATGCTGCTGGAAGCGCAAGAGGATATGGAAGTGGTGGGCGAGGCGGTGAACGGGCGCATCGCGGTAGAACAGGCCCATGCCCTGAAACCGCAAGTTGTGCTGATGGATATTTCTATGCCCGAATTAAACGGCCTGGAAGCCACCCGCCAGATTAAACGCGAGTTGCCCAGTATTCAGGTGGTCATTCTGACCATGCACGAGAACGAGGAATACCTGATTCAGATTTTGCAGGCGGGCGCAACTGGCTACGTTCTCAAACAGGCGGCTGACCGTGAATTGATTGAAGCCGTTCGTATTGCCAGCCGGGGCGATACTTATCTTTATCCCCGCATCGCTACCCGGTTGGTTTCGGACTACTTGCGTCGGGTCGAGAGCAACACGCCGGACGAACACGATGCTGCCTACGAAAGCCTGACTTCCCGCGAACGCGAAATCCTCAAGTTAATCGCCGAAGGCCACACCAACAAAGAAATTGCCGAAATGCTTACCCTCAGTGTCAAAACCGTCGAGAACCACCGCTACAGCCTGATGCAAAAACTTAATGCTCACGACCGGGGCGAACTGGTCAAATACGCCATCCGCGTTGGCCTTATTCAACCCTGATATATTCCACATATTCGATTTTGAGCCATTATTGACGGCGCAGGTCGAAAAGAGCGCTCAGTTTACCGAGTAGCAAGCGCACATCGCCGTTGAGAACGCGAATGTAAGTAGCCAATACCAAAATTCACCTCTGGAAAAAAGGCATTTTTGAGTGAGCAAAGGGCTTGACAAAAAAGTGGTAAAGGTTTATCATTATAATATACCTTAGTGGGGTATAGTATACAAAAGGCGAAATATTAATAAAAGGAGCTTGAAAAATGAAAGAGTTAACTTTTGAAGTACCGGGCGTATCGTGCGAACATTGCGTGAACGCGATTACGCAGGAGACCAAAGCGGTTGGAGTACAGGATGTGCAGGTTGATCTGGTAAGCAAAAAGGTTTATGTGTCGTTTGACCCGGCGAAGGTAAGCGAGGAACAAGTAAAAGAAGCCATCACCGAAGAAGCCGGTTATGAGATTGCCGGGCAGCAGGAAGGCCGGGTAATGGCTCCCGCAACCGAGGGCAAACGTATTCTAAACTTGGCTAACAAGCCCAATGCTTAACGAGTATTTAGAAATAGCTCAGGCTGCCGCCCGTGCCGCCGGAGCTATTCAGCTTGAAGGATTGAGCCGCCAGATTCAGATTGAAACCAAGACTAGCCCGATTGACCTTGTTACCGAGATTGACCGGGCCTGTGAAGCCGAAGTCGCCCGTCACATCCTGGCTCGCTTTCCCGACCACCAGTTAAAGGCCGAAGAAGGAACGGTTGGCGGCGAACATCCCGATTTTCGCTGGCACATTGACCCACTCGACGGCACGACCAACTATGCCCACCGCTATCCTTTCTTTTGCGTCAGCATTGCGCTGGAACAACAAGGGAAGATTGTGGTCGGCGTGGTCTACAACGCTCTGAATAAAGAAATGTTCTGGGCCAGCGCGGGTGGCGGCGCTTACCTGAACGGTCAGCCAATTCATGTGTCAGAAGTGGCGGAACTGGGGCGCGGGTTACTCTGTACCGGCTTTCCCGGCGACCAATCGGGCAACCAGCAAGTGCTGGCGGCATGGGAGAAAATCAGCTTGCGCTGTCACGGCATCCGACGAGACGGTTCTGCCGCCCTCGATTTGTGTCATGTCGCGTGCGGACGGCTGGACGGCTTCTGGGAGCGTCTTAACTCGTGGGATATGGCAGCAGGGGCGTTGATGGTGCGCGAAGCAGGTGGCCTTGTCACCAACTTCCAGGGCGGCTCGTTCGACCTCTACCAACGCGAAATTGTCGCCTCTAACGGACGTATCGGCCCGGCGATGGTTGAATTTTTGAGCAATAGTTAAATAAAACAGCCCTGAGTAAAAATTGTTGCAACAATTTTTACTCAGGGCTGTTTTATTTAGCCAAATTACAAGCTCAGGCGCGGGTCAAATTCTTCGCGTAGCCAATCGCCGACAAGATTTACCGCCAGCACGGTTAGCATGATGGCGATACCGGGGAAAGTGGGCATCCACCACGCGACGGTGATTTGCTGCTTGCCGCGTGCCAGCATTTCGCCCCAGGACGGAGTACGGGCATCTACGCCCAGCCCCAAAAAGCTAAGGGCCGATTCCAGAATGATGATACGGGCGACCTCAAAGCTGGCAATAACGGTCAGCGAAGTGACAATATTGGGCAAAATATGGCGAACAAGAATACGGGTATTGCTCATGCCAATCGCC
>JBBQXW010000248.1:0-10929 GCA_038209275.1 Chloroflexia bacterium
AAAAACGGCGGTGGTCAAGAGACCACCGCCGAACATGACGGTAGACTGTAGACGGTGGACCGTCCCTCCTGACCACCGCCGAACGAGCCATAGGCATTTTGCCCTTCGCACCGCCCGGACGTGAACGTCCGGGCTTTGCAAAAAACTGACGCTCACCCACCAATGCAACAGTGCTTGACAGAAGCTTTCTTCTGGAATAAAATATAAGTAAGCTTATATGGAAAGTCAAGAATAGCCAAAATAGAGAGGGAGAGAAGATGCAGGTAGAGATAAGTAATCAGATTGGGTCATGCAACGATATTCCGTTGCCGATTGTGAAATTGAATCGTTGGACGTTGGTACTGGGTATTGTCGGAGGTGTGGTGTTGCAGCAACCGTTGGTGACGACGGTGCTTTTTCTTATTTTGCTTCCGGCGGTGCTGTTCGGGCAACGCTGGAGTCTTATCTTTCAGGTCGGTAGCCGCCTGTTCGCGACCCAGAACGCTACCGCCGAACGCGAAGACCGCCGCCTGATGCGCTTCAACAATAGCATCGCAACGATTTTGCTGGGGTTGGCCCAGCTTGCTTTTATCGTCGGACTACCCGTGCTGGGCTGGGTGTTTTCGCTGATGGTAGCAACAGCGGCAAGTGTTGCACTGGCGGGCTTTTGCATAGGGTGCTTCCTTTATTACCAGTTCAAGCTCAATCGCTCCCGAATTTTTGGATAATTTTGAGTTTTGAGTTTTGAATTTTGAGTTAAAAAAGTGCGACCTCTGCCGTCGCACTTTTTTAGATTCGGGATTTTCTTTATCTTTTAAGTTTTGGGAAATTTTTGCAAAAATTTCCCAAAACTTGAAACTTTATAATGAGACGGTTTCGGCAATTGGTTGGGCGATGGCGGCGGGGACGAGGTATTGGTCGAAGAAAGCCAGGGCGCGGCGACTGTATTCTTCGCGGTTGCTGAAGTAAGCGCCGCAATGTTCGAGGTCGTCTTCAATCCAAAGTTCTTTTGGCCCGGCGGCAGCCTGATAAAGGGCGTAGGCATCTTTGACCGGGGCAACCGAGTCGCTGGCGCTATGGACAATGTAGACCGGGCGCGGCGCGATGTTGGCAATTTCGTTGACAGGCGCAAATTCGTCCCAGGTATGTCCGGTACGTACTTTGAAAATGGTTTCAGCCATATCTACAATAGGCCAGGTCGGTAGGTGCGTAACATTCTTAAAGCCCAGCGCAATCACGTCGCGCTGGCTGGCGAAAGCACTATCGCTCCAGACTGCCAGAATGTTTTTGTCGCGGGCGGTGGCAACTAGCGATACCGCCGCGCCCATCGAGCCGCCGATTGCGCCAATAAGCGGTTGCTCTATCCGGCTACGAATATATTTCAAGGCTGCTTGAAAATCTTCCAGTTCATGGTGTCCCAACGTTAAAATATCGGTTTTGGTGCGGCGCATCCCGTAGCCACGATAATCGAAAAGCATAACGTTGTAGCCGTGTCGCCACAGGTAGGCGCTAATGCCCAGCATGTCTTCTTTGCGTCCCCGATAGCCACTGGCCGCCAGCACGACCCGGTTATTGCCGGGGCGCGGGAAGAACCAGCCTTCTAGGTGTGAGCCATCGGCAGTAGTAAATTTAATTTGCTCGTATTCTACTTCAAGCTCAAAAGGGCTGAAAGTATAGCTATCCAGAAAGTTAACTGGCTGTGGTCGGGTGATTTGCTCGACCATATAATTAGCCAGACCTAAAGTAGTGAGCGAAACAGTCAAGCCCCCGGCGGCAGTAGCCAGACCGAGATTGCGAACTAATTTTAAGGCTTTAACTTCGGCTGAACCTTTTTTGCTATTTTTACGTTGGCTTTCATTAATCCGTTTCATGTAATTTGCTCCTGTGCTAATCTTTCTACCATTTCTACCATAAAGTAAAGTAGCGTTGTAAGCTCACCACTTATGTTGTGGCAACAAGGAACCAGAGTTTACTCTTCCAGCCTATGACTAAACAAGTAGAAGTCTGTAACTTAACTTGATTGCACTAGCCGTGCCACTATATTATACTCCCGATTTTTCTATTGGCCTCATAAAAACCAATGTTTGAAACAAAATCTAAATAGGGCTGAAGGTGTTTTTCTGCTTTAATACTTACTATTCAATCAGGCTCATAATATCTGATGAGGGTGAAATCGCGGGCGGAAGCTCGCTCCCAGAGAGGTTGTTTGAGGAGTGGGTATTGGACTTAGGCAATATAAAGAATTAACTTCCGGCGGTGGTAGGGGCGAATCGCATACGCCCGTTTGATTTGGCACAGCGTTCAAGGGCGTATGCGATTCGCCCCTACGAAAAAAGGGAACTTAATTTTTAACACTGCCTTAGGTTCTGGTAGTAGCGATTTCAATCGCTACTACTTTTAGGCAGGCAAGCGAAAATCCTGAACTCATCGAAAGCGGGTGATGAAAAAGGCCCAAAACCTAACCTATTAAAGATCAGGCGGCAACGCGACTGGCCCGGATAGAATCGGTGAAGGCGCGTTCGTTAATACGCCGGGCGGTATCCCAGGCATCGGTAACGGCGAAGGGCCAGGTGACAAGGGTAATCCAGGTGAGCAGGAAGAAAATACCTTTGCCCCAATCGCCATTATAAAACTGCCCCAGACCGGGAATAAAGGCGGAAAGCAACACCGCGTAGCCAACGTTCTTTTTTGGTTTCATCGTCTTTCTCCTGATAGTATAAATTAGTAGCGCACATTCAGACTCATAACGCTTTTTATGAGTATAGCAAGTTTTGCAACCTATTTTAATAGAAGTTTGGTAGTTAATCAAGTACAGTAGGGTGTAAAAAGGGAAAGAATATGAAATTGAAGAGCGCCGTCTGCTCGTTCGGCGCTCTCTGGGTTAGGAGGAGTTTGAGAGAGAAGTAGTTTGGAAGTTATTAGTCCATTGGTGTACCGGAACTACCTGGCTTCTAAAATTTTGTTTTTCTTTTCTGGTGAAGCTTTTCTTCACAGCTTTAGTATAATCACAGGCAGAAAGTTTCACTATGGGAAAAATCACAAGAGAAGTGTGATGCAAATCACACATTTTATGGCAACAAAATATTCAGGTAATCAGTTATTATTGTTTAGAATAAAATGGGCAAAAAAAAGCGCCGCTGCAGGGTCGGCGCTCTGTATGTAGGTGTCAATGCGAAATTAGCAAGCGTGGTGCCTGGCTAATGAGGGGATAATTGCGGTTAATAAATTTAAGATTTTAAGGATTTTTGAAACAAATTTTCTATATTCAATATAGCACAAATTTTCTAAAGCTGCGTTAAGATTGCGTTAAGATAATTAAGAGCGCTTGGCTTGTTAAGGCGTTCTTTTCGTATTTCGATTCGTAGAATTCGTAGAATTTTAATTAGCGAATCTTTGATTTTTATGATATGCTTATGGTATAAAGAAACGTACATGCCTTAGTTGGAGCAGGTAATCCGTTACCGAAGTGCGCCACCAACCACGAGCGTAGCTTTAAAGATAAATAATTCGTGATTAGATTTGATTGATGGCGACAAAACAAGATTACGGCACGCTAACTTATTATCCTGGCGCGGAAACCTGGATAATAACGTTTATCAGCACTGACAAAGAGCAGAATTTAGAACACCACGCCACCGCTTCCTCTCAGGGAGTACGGGGTGAAGTTTTTGAAGTATTACGGCTGCTGGGTGAGCGCGGCTGGCAGGTTTTTCAGGTAGACGGATATATAGAACGGGACTATCCGGTTTATCATTTGAGGAGAGGGTAACGTTGAAACTAAAAAAAATAGACCTAACATGGTTGAAGCCAGGCAAGGGTGGCAAGCACAAAAATGCGCTTAGTTATCCTTACACTAATTCTACTAACCATTCGCTACCCTCTTACCCAACACCCTTGCTGACCCCTGCGCCACTGGTCTCGCGGCCCGGTCAAAAGCCGGAAGGCCCTGGCTGGCTGGACGAGCAGCGCGCCCGCGAAGAAAAAACCCACCTGGCTCCTAACACTCGTGTCCTCAGTCATTATCAGCTTGTTTTTGAGAAATACGACGAAATGGTTAGCCGTTTCTTGATGGATATGGCGGTTTTGGCTAACTGGAATCGCTGGAACGCAAGCATGGCAAAGTTGCCCCGTATCCTCAAAAAGCAAGGGCAAGGCATCAATGGTTGGGGCTGGGTAGTCTACCGGGTACATTCTTACGGTGAGGCTATTCTGCCCGACCAACCCAAACCGCATAATTACACTTTGTTCAACTTCTGGCAAGTTAGCTTTACAAATGGACACGCCCCTGATTTGACCTCCGATTTGCACCTCTGGGATTTGCACGCCCTTGATTTTTTGGAAGATTTTGAGCGATTGATGCCCGGTCAGGTCGAGAAATGGCTCAAGGAGCAACTTTATCAGATGTACAAAACTGGCTGCCTGTGGGTCGCCATCCCCGATCTGATTAACGAAAAAGGCAAGCTCCGCAAGCCAACTATCGAAGACGCTTTGCATACCTACAATACCCTCAGCTTTGGGCGCAACTACGACCAGTTCCAGACCGAAGCTCACTTCTATGACCGCCCGCCTTACCAAAACCAGTTTTTGCCGGGCTATTTTAAGCGTTAAGAAAATTCGCTATAGTTTGCAAAACCCGTTCAGTCATGGCTAACAGTTATCCACAAGTCAGGATTGAGTACAAATTCCCGGCCATAAATGTTAAAGTTGGCTTTCTAATCAAGCCTTAAATCATTATGGTATAATATAGCTTACAATAATAGAGTGACAAAAAAGTGACTAAAAATAGCCAGGGTCACTGATTTGGCTGAGTTATTAAATTGCCTGTTAGTAGTAATCATAAATCAAAGGTGAATGTGCTGTGTTAAAAGGACTTATTTCCCTGCTCGGTGGGGATACCAACGAAAAAGAAATCAAACGGGCGGAAGGAATTGCCAAGCGAATTATTGACGAACTTGGCCCAGAATACGCCAATTTATCTGATGAAGAATTAAGAGATAAAACCCGCCAGTTTAAGACCCGCCTCGAAGAAGGCGCAGAGCTGGATAATATTTTGCCAGAAGCGTTTGCTGCCGTGCGAGAAGCGTCCTGGCGCACCCGCCGCCAAAAACATTACAAAGTGCAGCTAATCGGTGGTATGGTGTTGCATCAGGGCAAAATCGCCGAAATGCGTACCGGCGAAGGTAAAACGCTGGTCGCGACCAGTGCCGCTTACCTGAACGCCCTCGAAGGCAAGGGGGTTCACGTTATTACGGTGAACGATTACCTGGCAAAGCGCGATGCTCAAGTGATGGTCGGGCCGATTTATCACTTTTTGGGCCTGAAAGTGGCGGTTATCCAGAGTAACGGCGGCGACCCCAATCGTCCATCCGCTTTTGTGCTTGACCCCGAATACAAAGACCCCAAAAATTCCTTGATGAACGGTTTGCGCCCCATTCCACGCCGCGAAGCTTACGAATCGGATATTACGCACGGAACTAACAACGAGTTCGGCTTCGATTATCTGCGCGATAATATGGCCCGCGATGTTGAAAGTTGCGTGCAGCGGGAACTGAACTACGCTATCGTGGACGAAGTGGATAACATTCTGATTGACGAAGCCCGTACCCCACTTATTATTAGTGGCCCGGCGGACAAAGCTCAGGATGATTACGCCAAATTTGCCGCTATCGTGCGCCAGCTTCGCCCCAGCCGCACCAAAGCCGAAGATGAAAAAGAGGGCGATGGCGATTACGATGTAAACGAGAAGAACCGAGTCGCTTCCATTACCCAGCGCGGTATTAGCCGGGTCGAGCGGTTGCTGAAAATCCCCGAAACCGAGAGTATTTACGACGACAAGTGGAGTCGCTATATTTCCTATCTGGATAACGCCCTGAAAGCTAAAGCGCTTTTTCACCGCGACAAAGATTATTTGGTGCGCGAGGAGGATGGCGAAGTGGTAATCGTGGACGAGTTTACCGGGCGTATGATGGAGGGGCGGCGCTACGAGGGCGGCTTGCACCAGTCTATCGAGGCTAAAGAAGGCGTGTCGGTGCAGCGCGAGAATTTGACCTTCGCCACCATCACCCTCCAAAACTATTTCCGTATGTACAAAAAGCTGGCGGGCATGACTGGTACGGCTGTCACCGAAGCGGAAGAATTTCACAAGATTTACAACCTCGACGTAGTAGTTATCCCGACCAATCGTCCCATGGTACGAGATGATGCAACCGATTTGGTATACAAGACCGAAGAAGGCAAGTACCGGGCAGTAGTAATGGAAATTGCCAGTATGCACCTGAAAGGGCGGCCTGCGCTGGTCGGTACTACCAGCGTCGAAAATTCGGAATTACTTTCGAGTTTGCTTGACCGTTCGCCCAAAATGACTAAATACGTCGGCGAACGAATTGAAAAGCTGGTTGAAGAAGCCCGCAAGGGATTGGACAAGGGGCAAGGGCCAGCAGTTCAGGCGTTGCGCCAGCTGTTGCAAAATCCGGCAGCCCTCTATAGCGAAACCACTACTCCGGCAGTGGAAGCCGCCGCCGAAGAAATCGGCCCAAAAGGTGATCGCAATACCCTCGATTTAATCTGGGATGTGGCCGAAGCAGTCGAAATTTCCGAATTGCTCCGACGTGGCGTGCCACACAACATTTTGAACGCCAAGCTGCACGAAAAAGAGGCCAGCATTATTGCTCAGGCCGGACGACCCGGCGCGGTGACAATTGCTACCAACATGGCAGGGCGCGGTACGGACATTATTTTGGGCGGTTCGCCCGATAGTTATTTGAAAGATGAACTGGAACGGCGCGGTCTGACCGACGATGACCGGGGAACTGAAGCTTATCAGGAAGCTCAGGAAGCCTCGGAAGCGGCCTGGCAAATCGCTCATGACCGCGTAGTTGAGTTAGGTGGGTTGCATATTATCGGAACAGAACGGCACGAGTCGGCCCGGATTGACAATCAGTTGCGTGGTCGTGCCGGACGGCAAGGCGACCCCGGCAGTAGCCGCTTCTATGTGTCGCTTCAAGATGAATTGATGCGCCGCTTTGGGGCAGACCGCATTAGCGGCTTGCTCGAACGCTTCGGCTTTGAAGAAGATATGCCGATTGAGAATACCCTGATTACCAAGTCAATTGACCAGGCCCAGGGCAAAGCAGTCGGGCAAAGTTTCGATATTCGCAAGCACCTGGTTGAGTACGACGACGTGATGAACAAGCAGCGCGAGTTCACCTACAAAGACCGTCGCCGAATTCTGGAAGGCGAGAATCTCAAAGAGCAAATTTTAGACCTGAGCAAGAGCCGGATACGTGAAATCGTAGACGAATACACTCAGGGTAGCCCGGAAGAATGGGATTTGGTGCGCCTGACCCGCAACGCTGGCCTGATTTTGATGGATCGTTCGCTCGATAGTACCGAAGTTTTCAAGAACCACAAAGGCCGTCCCAAAGATGACGAGGAACTGGAAGAACTGGTGCTACAGGCGCTCGAAGAGGTGATGGGCGTAACCGTCGAGGATTTGGACGGACACAGCAAAGCCGAATTGTACGAAATTTTCGATGAAGTAGTCGAGCGAATGTACGCAGACAAGGCCGAGCGGTTGGGCGAAGAGCATATGCGTACCCTTGAACGGCTGGTCATGCTCGAATCCTACGACCAGAACTGGGTCAATTACCTGACTCCGATGGAAGAATTGCGGCGCGGTATTGGCTTGCGGGCTTATGGTCAGCAAGACCCGCTTCAGGCCTACAAGCGTAGCGCCTTCCAGATGTGGGGTGATTTGCAGATGGACATCAAGCGCGAGATTGTCCAGAAATTCTGGCCCGGCGAATTGATGCAAAGAGTGCCGCAAGATGCGCCCCCCGCTAATTTGCAAGAGAGCGGGCCGGATGAACCGAGTGGTACGACCAATGCCAACGGCAGTAGTAATGGCAACGGCAACCGACCCAAAGCCAAGCCGCAGCCAATTCGCTCCAGCAAAGTTGGCCCGAACGAGCCTTGCCCGTGCGGTAGTGGCAAAAAATTCAAGAAATGTCATGGTCGGCTGTAACTCCTTTGGCTAAATTGCCGTGAAAATCGGCGATTTTCACGGCAATTTAGCCAAAACCAAATATTTTGGGGAGTAGGCTCCCCACCAGAAACAAGCAGTTTCTGATAAAATAACTGCAAGATGCAGTTTATAAAAGTAGTGCATTTTCTTCGAGCTTCAGTGGGTTAATATTTAGCGCGGGACACCTTTTCCTTCTTTATAAAAATGGAATAAAACGAAATAATAATGGGATAGCTGGTAGTAATGAAGTGGTAGCAATTAGTAACAGGGGGTGTTATGACTCATTTGGATAGTTCCAGTTCACATGCAGAGTCGGCCCACAAGGACGATTATAAAGCCCTGATTAAGGTGGCGATGTTGCTTAACTCCGAAAGCAACCTTGACCACCTGCTCGATTTGATTATCGAGGAAAGCAATCGTTTGTTGGGAGCAGACCGCAGCAGCCTTTTTTTGGTAGACCGGGAGAGCAAGGAAGTTTATAGCAAAATTGCTTTGGGAACGCAGGGCCGGGAAATCCGGGTGCCACTCGGCAAAGGTCTCGCTGGCACAGTCGCTGTCACTGGCGAAACGGTCAATATACACGATGCCCAGAACGACCCCCGGCACGCGGGCGACCACGGCAACTATGTTACTCATACCATGTTGTGTATGCCGCTTCGTACCCACGCCGACAAAATCGTTGGCGTTATTCAGGCGATTAATAAACAGGATGGCGGAGTTTTTCACGCCCGTGATGAGGAAGTGCTGGCGGCTTTCTGCGGTCTGGCGGCTGTCTCTATCGAAAATGCCACTCTGCGACGCGACATCGAGCGGATGTTCAACAGCTTTGTAACTACGATGGCGAAAACGATTGATGCTCGTAGTCCACAAACCAGTGGTCATAGCGAACGAGTAGCCCACTACGCCGCCAAAATCGCTCACCAGCTTGGCATGAACGCCGAGCAGGTACGAGTGGTTGAACTGGCCGGACTACTGCACGACTATGGCAAAATTGGTGTACCCGAAGCTATTTTGATGAAGCCGGGTCGCCTGACCGAAGAAGAATGGATTTGGATGCGTAGTCACGTCGTTCAGACCCGCGAGATTTTGGGCAATATTTACTTTATTGGCGACCTGAACCGCATTCCGCTTATCGCCGGGCAGCACCACGAACGGGTCAACGGCAAGGGTTATCCGCTCGGTCTGGCAGGCGATGACATTGAGTTTGAGGCTAAGATTCTGGCAGTGGCCGATGTTTTTGACGCGATTACTTTCAAGCGTTACTACCGCAACCCGATGAGTGCCGACGAAGCACTCGACTACCTTACTACGCTGGTCGGCATCGAATTCGATGGGCGCTGCGTTGAAGCCCTGAAAGAAGTTATCAAGCGCGATGGTCCACCCACCAACACCGACTACGACCCCGACGCGCACCGCACCGCCCAGATTCTCGGCACAGCCGCCGCGAAAAGCGCTTAAGAAGTTCAAGGTTCAAAGTTCAAGGTTCAAAGTTCAGGGATGTATATATCAAGTAAATACATCCCTGTTTATTGTTTAGTTCTTTGAGAAAAAGAGCGGTTTGCCTGGTTAAAGCAAATCCTCCGGGTTTTCGCCGCGCCGCCGTAATTCTTCCAGCAACCGGGCCAACTTTGCTTCCGCAGCTTCTCGTTGCTGACGCTCTTGTTCGGCGCGTACCCGTTCTTGTTCAGCGCGGACTTGTGCTTGTTCGGCCCGCACCTGCTCGGTTCGTGTTTTTTCCAATTCCAATTTGATTTGCTCTAGCAAAAAGAGTTGTTGGCTTTTAGCCTCTGCCTCGGTCATGCTGAGGAACGAAGCATCTCTGGTTGCCGAAGTAATACCGGGTCTTAAAGAGTTGTCACCATTCGTAGGGGCGAATTGCATTCGCCCAACTCGCTTGAATAACCACAACCCTTCAAGACTTGGTATAAGGTGCTACGGGTAGAGCCGAGACCCTTCCTGCGTCAAGGTGACAGCAGCAACGGGCTGAGTTGATATAAAGAAAGGGGCGTTAGATGAATTTGATAAAAGTTGCTTTACTTCAAATGGTTAGCTGCGGCAGTGACCAGCAGGCCAACCAAGCGAAAGGCGAGGCGTTTTGCCGACAGGCTAAAGCGATGGGCGCGGATATTGCTCTTTTCCCGGAGATGTGGAATAACGGCTACACTTTGCCCACTTCTTTGCAGCCAGAGTTACAGGAAAAATGGCAGACCCAGGCAATTACTCAGCACGATGATTTTGTGGTTCACTTTCAAAAGCTTGCCAGAGAGTTAGATATGGCAATTGCGCTGACTTATCTGGAGCAGTGGCCCGGTGCGCCCCGCAATTCGGTCTCGCTAATTGACCGACACGGCAAGATTGTAATGACCTACGCTAAAGTCCATACCTGTGAATTTGACCGAGAAGCGGCCTGTACCCCTGGCGACGATTTTTATGTGGTTGAGTTGGATACCGCTAATGGTGAGGTGAAAATCGGTGCAATGATTTGCTATGACCGTGAATTTCCCGAAAGCGCCCGCATCTTGATGTTGAAGGGGGCAGAACTAATTTTAACGCCCAACGCCTGTACCTTAGACGCTGGTCGCATCGGTCAGTTCCGGGCGCGGGCTTTCGAGAATATGCTGGGGGTGGTTATGACCAACTACGCCGCGCCACAAAACAACGGGCATTCAATCGCCTTCGATGCGGTCATTTGTGAAAGCGTGGACGGCGCATCAAAAGATAACTTGATTATCGAAGCAGGAGAGAACGAGGGGGTTTATCTGGCTCAATTTGATATAGCCAAAATTAGAGCCTACCGCGAGCGCGAATCCTGGGGCAATGCCTACCGAAGGCCGCGCTGTTACAGTATTTTAACTTCCGGCGAAGTTAAAATGCCTTTTATCCGAAGTGATGCGAGAAGATGAATAAGAGTTATCAGTCTTCAGTTG
>JBBQXW010000249.1:0-10909 GCA_038209275.1 Chloroflexia bacterium
ACGGTCATAATAATGTTAGGTAGTTTAACAGAAGTTTAACATCTTCGTGCTATAACATAATTCAGGTTATCGGAAGCGAAATACTTTACATAATTAGAATTTTTGCTTATTTTTGCTTTTTTGTAGCTTTGAGAAATTTCGCGAAATTTCTCAAAGCTACAGCTTCCCACTTTTCTCTTAGTTTTGATTTTTTTTACAAAAAAAATCAAAACTAAGTAACAATCAACCTTTGGTTGAAGGTAAGCGAAAGTCCCAAAGGGAATTTTGACGAATTACTGAAAGTTGGCGGAACTTTTTATGCTATAATTGCGTAAGGTTATTGGCTGACTAAGCAGAAAGCGAAGGAACGCACGCAATGGATCAGGCGGAACGCGACGAAAAGCTTAGTAGGCCCGCGTCGGACACACAAAACAGCAATCCAAATCCCGGCGAGAGAGTGGCTGAAATCGAAGCTGAAAATAGACAAAATCTCCCCGTTGACCCGGCTCTGAATCTAACCGAAACTTCCGGCGGGGTGGAGAAAGAGGATAACGTGACAGGTGCGGTATTTGCGGCTAGTCCGTTTGCCGACGCTTTTTCTATAAATAATAATGCTGCCCAGGCTCAAGCTCCGACAATTGTCGCCCCGGTGGTTAACGAAGCTAACCGCGAGGAAGAAGCAATTGTTGCTCGTGTGCTGGCAGGTGAAACCGAAGCTTTTGCCGAGTTGATAGACCGTTACAAAGTGGCGGTTCACAATTTGTGCGCCCGGATGCTAAACGACCCAACCGAAGCCGAAGATGCGGCCCAGGAAGTATTCTTGCGCGCCTACAACCAGTTGGCGACCTACCAATCGGGGCGACGCTTTTCAACCTGGATTCTTTCGATTGCTTCGCATTACTGCATAGATTTGTTGCGTCGCCGCCGCCCAACCGTTGATATTGAAAATATTGCTTTCTGGAAGCAGAGCGACCAGCCAGAGCCGGAAGAAACCGCTTTGCTGGGCGAAACTCGCGACGAAGTACGCGAACTGCTCGCCAAGTTGCCCGAAAAATACCGGGGCGTAACCGTATTGCGTTACTGGCAAGACCTTTCTTATGATGAGATTGCCGAGGCTACCAATTTGTCGGTTGGTACAGTCAAAACTCGTTTGTTCCGCGCCCGCGAGTTGCTGGCGAAGGAACTGGACAAACAGCGCCGCAATAACAGTGGCGCGGGCAGTCTCAGCGACGATGAGCAAACTTTCGCACGGGGGAAGCGAGGCTTGCTTCGGGGTAAAGATACTAAGGCTAATGCGAATAGAAACAGAATGAAGGGGAATCAAAATGTCCTGCCGTGAGATGAATTTGCTGATGTCGCCCTACCTGGATGGGCAACTCGATAGCGTTCAAACCCACCGGCTTGAGCAACACGTTGCTACTTGTACCGATTGTCGCTATAAAATGGGTCTTTTAAAGGAAATTCCACAGGCGTTGCAAACTGACCGTATGCTGGCACCCAGGCCGGAATTTACCGCCATTGTCATGCAGCAAATCGTTATCCGCAGCCAGTTTCAAACTCAGGGGGGCGTACAAACGAGTGTCAGAACGGAGTTTCGGAGCGAAACTCACATTTCGTTTCGTAATACCGAGGCAACTAAGCCAGAAAATTCTGACCCTAATCCGAAGAACGAAGCGAAAATAATGCTGTTGCCACAGCGTCCTGCGGCTTCACTCCGTCCGGCAAAAGCGCCTGGTGCCTACGTTTTGCGCTTTTCGTCTATGGCGGCGGCACTCGTTCTGGCGGTGGCTATTGGTATCTACGCCTTGCAAATCGCGCCCGACCCTTCTGCTTCTACTACGGCCAGCACCAGTTCGGCGGTCAGTTTCTTTGCTACTACGTTGACCGCAGCTTTCCAGAGTCCGCCGGAATTGTTACTTGGTTTTCTTGTTGCTTCAGCTTTGCTGGTTACACTCTGGTTTGTCTTTCGTAGCAGCGACAAAAATGACCAGTTTAGCCGCAATGATTTGCACCGGGAGCGCGACTCGAAGTAAAGGTTTCCCAAAAGCTTTGTATCAAACTAATCACTAGAAAAGTGTTCTAAAAGCAAATTTAAGGCTTTCAGAACACTTTTTGTTTTATAGATACCTTACTATTTGCTGCCTTTATGCCTTGATATTATCTGACGATTATTCATAATTCATGTTGAGTTCAATTTCCCCCAGATAATGAACTTTAATAAAATAAACCGGGTATGCCAGTAGGGGCGAATCGCATACGCCCTTGAAGACATGGCACAGCGCTCGAGGGCGTATGCGATTCGCCCCTACGAAACTAATTGCCCATACCCGGATTTAAAAGTTAAAGTTCATTATGTCCGGGTTTAGCGTGAGCAACTGTCAGCGTAATAGAACCGACTTGTTAAAGAATATTTAACATGTTTGCGTTAATATTAAACGTTTATTAATATCTACTTAAAAATGAGCGGGTACTATCTAAAGTAGCCAGGCCACCAAATCGCCCTGAGAGCTTTTCTTTTGGGCAGGTAGAATGATGGCCTAGAACAATCTTGCTCCGTCCAACTTTAACAGGCAACGTCAGTGTATCAAGTTCAGGAGGAATAAGGTGAAAAGCAACAAGCTCCCACGTTTTTTAAGATTGTCTGCAATCCAGCCTCTTATATTCAAGGGGTTAGGATTGTTAGTGGTTAATCTGTTAGTGCTGATTAGCTTTAGCCCGGTGCTGGCTGAAGACAGTTTACAGGCTCAGAGTAGTGCTAAAATTACCATTCTGCCGATTGACAAGGCCCGTATGCTGGCTGGCTCAAAATTCGACTTCCGAGTGGAAGTGAACGGGGCAAAGCCTGACTCGATGGAAATTACCATTAACGGGCAGCCCGCCGCTTCAGTTTTTCAAGGAGTTAAAGAAGAAACCAGCAACGCCAAAGCCGATAAAAGCGGCGAAATAACTTATCGTGGAGTCAACCTGAACACCCCTGGCAAGACTACCGTGCAGGTCAAGGCCAAAGTAGGCGGGCAGGAAGTGACCAAAGCGGTTAACTGGGATATTATCAAGGTCGGGTCGGGCCGGGCTAAAAACGTCATTCTCTTTATTGCCGATGGCCTGAGCTTCCCCACCATTACGGCTACCCGCATCGTGTCGCGTGGCATTGCCGAGGGTAAATATAATAGCTTTTTGGAAATGGATCGGATGCAGTATCGTGGCGCAGTCACTACCAGTGGTTACGACGCGCTGGTAACTGACTCGGCGAACAGTGCCTCGGCTTACGCCACTGGACATAAGGCCGTGGTAAATGCGATGGGTACTTATGAGGACAATACTACCGATGCTTTTGATGACCCGAAGGTGGAAAACTTTATTGAGCTGGCTAAACGTGGTCGTAAGATGGCAACCGGGTTGGTAACTACCGCCGACATTACCGATGCCACGCCCGCCGCGTTTGCCGCCCACACTCGCCGTCGCTCGGAATCGGCCTTTATCGCTAATACCTACCTTGACCCCAGCCATCAGCCCGATGTATTGATGGGTGGCGGCTCGAAGTGGTTCTTGCCCAAAGCTAAACAAGGTGCCAGCCAGGATGATAAAGACCTGGTAGAAACTTTCAAGAGTGGCGGCTATGCCATCGCTACCAGTAAAACCGAGCTAAAAGCCGTTCCTGCCAGCAGCCAGAAAATGCTGGGACTCTTTCATACTGGCACAATGAACGTCTATCTAGACCGCGAAGTGATCAAGGATGCCAATACGCTGGGCAATTTCAAAGACCAACCGACCCTGATAGATATGACTGACACCGCTATCAAGGCGTTGAGCCAGAACCCGAACGGCTTTTTCCTGATGGTCGAAGGCGCTTCGATTGACAAGCAGTTGCACCCGATGGACTGGCAACGAGCGGTTTATGATACAATAGAAATGGACAAGGCGCTGGGGGTTGCCAAGAAATTTCAGGAGCAGAACCCGGATACCCTGATTGTGCTGGTGGCCGACCACAGCCATTCGCTCAGTATTACTGGCACTTATGGCGAAGAAGACGGCAAGAAGGGCGTAGATGCGATTGGTACTTACGAGAAATCGAAGTTCCCGACCTTTACCTACAGCAAGAACGATGGGTTCCCCGACGACCCAAATCCGAGCCGCACGCTGGCGATTGGCTGGGGCAACCATCCCGAATATTTCTTCAATCCTGGTGCTTATTACAAAACCCCGGTTGGCCCGGCGATAGAAGACCCCAATAATAAGGGTAAATACATCGCTGACCCCAAACGAGGCGACCAGGGCGTGAAAATGCCCGGTAATTTACCAGCGGATAGTTCGACTGAAGTCCATACCGCCGACGATGTGCCGTTAATGGCGAGTGGCCCTGGCGCAGAAATCGCTAACGGCGTACTCGACAATACCGACGTGTTCTTTATGATGGCAAATGCGCTGGGCCTCGATCCGACGGCTGCCAATGGTCGGTCTAGTGCTAACAGCGTTACCGGCGGCACGATTGGCGACCCGACTAACCCGCTGACCCGGCAGGGTGGTGCTGGCGCTGGCGCAACTTCTGGCTCAACTACAGCGACAGGCGCGGGGGCAGCTTCCGGCGCGAATGCTGCTTCGACCAGTTCGGGCAGTGCCGCGAGTGCTGGACAAGCTCCTGGGGCGCTGCCGGCCAGTGGTAGCGGCGGTATTCAGAACAGCAACAGCGAATTGCCAGTAGCTGCCTGGCTAATGCTGGGCGTGCTTGGTCTGGCGGTAGCTTTCGGCGGTGGCCTATTTACGGCGCGCTGGATGCTTCGCAAGCAAAATTAGCAAGACCCGGACATGAATGTCCGGGCTAAAAACGGGCGGCTCATCTATTTTTAGCCCGGACATTCATGTCCGGGTTCGCGTGGTCTTGCCAATTGGGTTTATAATATAGAGGGCTGAAGCTCGTTTGGCCCTCTTTACAACTGCTCTGGTTAATTTGAATAAGACAAAAGCTATGAATAAAAAGAAATTATGGTTAAACCTGCTGCTGCCGGGTTTGATTTTGCTGATTGCAGCCTGTGGCGATAGCACCCCCGCCAGTAACGGTGTTACCAGTTCACCAACGACTCCATCCGGGTCTGCTGCTACGGCTACAAGCGCCAAAACCGCTCCGGCGGCAACCGCAACGGTGGCAACCAATCCTACAACGGTAAGCGCGACCACTGCCAAAAATGCCAGCACTACTGCGCCCATTGCTAGTGCGACTGCGGCTAAAGTCTCGACTACTGCCGCCAGTAGCGGGGCAGCGTCCAAACCGACTAACGAGCCGATTGTGTTGCGCTTTAGCGAGTTCTACGCTCCAAATACCAGCCCGATTAATCTACAATTCAGCGATAAGTTGCGGTCTGCTGGTAATCAGCGCGTTAGAATTACGGGCTATATGGCTCCGCCACTCAAGCCGGATTTGGACTTCTTTGTGCTGACCCGTATTCGGCTGGTAGTCTGTCCTTTCTGTTCGACGGTGGCGGACTGGCCCGAAGATATTGTGCTGGTGACAATGCCCGACGGCAAAACCACCCAACAAGTCGAAGAGCCAATTACGCTGGTTGGCAAACTGGAAATCGGCGAGGCGGTTGACCCGCAAACTGGCTTTCTAAGCCTGCTGCGTATCCGGGCCGAGTCAGTCGAAGTGTTTAAAGGCAGCTAAGAAATTTTGAATTTTGAATTATAAATGATAAAACTGGTTGAGGTTGAAAAGGTTTATCCCAGTCCGGCGGGTGGCGCGTTGAAGGTATTGCACCTGGAACGGTTGGAGATTGCTGACCGGGAGCATGTGGCGATTGCCGGGCCTAGTGGCAGTGGCAAAACGACGCTGCTCAATATTATTGCGGGCCTGACGGCGGCTACTTCCGGCGAAATCTGGATTTATAATCAGGCTGTTCATACTATGAGCGAACGAGAGCGCGACGATTACCGCGCCCGCAATATTGGTCTGCTTTTTCAAACCTTTAATCTGTTGTCAGGATTTAGCGCCCTGGAAAATGTGCTGCTGGCAATGAGTTTTTCTAATAAGATACCCGCCGGGCAGCGTCAGGGGCGGGCCAAAGCTTTATTGGGTCAACTGGGGTTGGGAGACCGCTTGCACCATCGCCCCGGTCAACTTAGTACCGGGCAGCAGCAGCGGGTGGCGCTGGCCCGCGCCCTGGCAAATAAGCCGAATTTATTGATTGCCGACGAACCAACTGCCAGCGTAGATTACGAAGCGGCTACTACCGTGATAGATTTGCTCGAAAGCAGTTGCCGCGAAAACGAAGCAACGCTGCTGGTTGCCAGCCATGACCCGTTGGTGCTGAACCGCTTTGAGCGGGTGATTCGCTTGAATCATCAGGGCCAAATCGAGCGCAAGGCGGAGGCGCTGGAACGATGAGTTTAGCCGCTATCGCCTGGCGCAATTTAATCAACCGCATTTTGCAAAGCCTGATGACGGTTTTTGTGGTCGGGGTAGCAGTGGCGCTGGCTTTGACGATAGTGCTGCTCTCGCAGGGCGTGCAGAACGGGATTAATCGGGCGGCAGAACCGTATGACCTGATTATCGGCGGCAAGGGCAACGCGCAACAACTGGTGGTAAATACGGTGCTGTTGCAGGGCAATCCCTTGCAAAACGTGCCGCTTGAACTTTACGAGAAGTTGCAGCAAGACCCTGGCCTGACGGCGGTTGTGCCTTTGGGCTATGGCGATAATTATCGCAAGCATAAAATTGTCGGAACGCAAGCCCCGTTCTTTGATTTTCGCAACAAGCCGAGCGACCCGCCCTATTTTCAACTGGCCCAGGGCCGGGTTTTCCAGCAGCCCTTTGAAGCGGTACTCGGTTCGGAAGCCGCTCAAAAGCTTGGTTTGAATGTGGGCCAATCTTTCAAGGCCGAACATGGTGATGCCGAAGCGCTGCCCGGCGAAGAAGACCACGATGAACACGAGGCCAACCCTTACAAAGTAGTAGGTATCCTGAAATCTACCAGTAGCCCAGCAGATTTGGGCATTTACGTAGACATTGCAAGTTACTGGAAAATTCACGAACGGGGCGCAGAACAGGTTGGCGACCCAACCGGGCCAAAAGCAGTAACGGCTATTCTGGTCAAGCCAAAAACGTTCCCGAACGATTTGTATCGGATTCAGCAGCAAATTAACTCTGGTCGTCTCTCCCGCGATGCTCAAGCGGTTATCCCTTACAACGAACTTTACAATTTAAATCAATTGGTCGGGCAAGGTCAGCAAATTCTCAGTTTTGTAGCTTATATTGCGATTGCCATGGCGGGCGCGACGGTTTTTCTCTCGCTCTACGGCGCAATTGTCGAGCGGCGGCGCGATTTAGCGGTCTTGCGGGCGCTGGGGGCGGGCCGGCAGCGCGTTTTTAGGCTGGTGTTGCTTGAAAGCGGGCTGGTCGCCGGGCTGGGTGTGCTGTTTGGCGCATTATTGGGCCATCTGACGGCCTGGATTATCAGCAATGTAATTCGGAACGCTAATGCCATCCAGATTATTATCGGCATCCCAGGCGAAGAGCCAGTGCTATTACTGGCAGTGCTATTAGTCGGTCTGGTAGCCGGAATTTTACCCGCTACCGCCGCCTACCGCACCGAAGCTTCGCGCTACCTGGCACCAACCTAGAAGATAATTTTGAATTTTGAATTTTGAATTTTGAGTTATAAAACACAGATGAACACAGAGAACACAGATTAAAGTAGAGTTTTGAATTTTGAATTTTGAGTTTTGAGTTTTGAGTTTTGAATTGTAACCATTCACCCCGGTCATGCTGAGGAACGAAGCATCTCTGGTTGCCAGAGTAAGGTGCGGCGGGAAGAGCCGAGACCCTTCCTGCGTCAGGGTGACAAGTCCGCTCAACTGAGTAGTTACTTTGAGTTTTGAGTTACAGCGATTCAAAGCTCAAGCTCGTGACAGACTGTGAGAAATTTATGCAATTGTTAAATTGTAACTCAAAATTCAAAATTCAAAATTCAAAATTCAAAATTGTTCTAATCCTGGTTTTAGTTGGGCTGCTGGCGGCGTGTGGTAGCGAGACGGGCGGAGATGCTAAAAATAGTAACATTACCAGTGGCCTGATTACGGCTGGGCCAACCGCCGAGGCGCAGGCTATGGTCGGGCAGGGTGCGCCCGATTTTAGCTGGAAAGAAGGCGAACACGGGCAGTCGCTGGCAAAGCTCAAGGGCCACCCGGTAGTTTTGAACTGGTGGGCCAGTTGGTGCGAGCCTTGCCGGGACGAAATGCCGCTTTTGACTGAAGCTGCCCGCGCCAAACCCGAACTGAAAATAATCGGTATTAATTTGAAGGAAAGTGAGCCGGATGTGCTGCGTTTTGCCACCAAATACAATCTTAAATTGAACCTGGTGCGGGACGAAGCAGCCAGTCTTTCGGCGGCCTATCGCGTGCGCGGACTACCTCAGACTGTCTTTGTAGATAGCGCCGGAATAGTCCGAGGGATAGTGCGCGGGACGCTTAACAAGACATCGTTAGCCGAAAATTTAGAATTAATTAAGGGTACTTAGAAGGAGTTGCTATGACATTACCTCGGCAAATCTGGCGCTGGATGTTGGTGGCGCTGTTCATCATGCCGCTTTTTGTCTTCACTAACTCGATTACTCCGAGCAGGGTAAGCCGGGCCGAAGATGAGGCGGTTCGACCAGAATTTAAGGCAGTCTACGAAGAAACCGAGCTGCCCCTGCTGCAAGGCCGCACTTCGCGTTCGTGGGTCTGGGGGCCAAGCGGCTTCAAGATTGATAACGAAGCTTACGAAGATTCACCCGGCGGCAAACGGCTGATTGAATATTTTGACAAAGGCCGTCTCGAACTGAATGACCCGACCAAAGCCAGCAATGTCACCAGTGGCCTTCTAGCCAAAGAGCTGATGACCGGGCAGTTGCAACTGGGCGACGCTAAATTTGAGTCACGCGGCCCTAGCAGCCTCAGTGTGGCGGGCGACCCGGATGATGTAGTAGCGCCCAGCTACGCCGATTTGGGCTTGCTCTTTGACCGCCCCGCTTTCCAGATTGGGCAGGTTATCACCACTTTTATCCGCCCGGATGGAGTTCAGTCCGGCATTAAATCGCTGGAAGATTACAAGGTCACAGCGGTAGAATACGCGGCGGGCGAGAAGCATACTATCGCCAACGTTTTTAAGGACTTTTTGAACCTGGAAGGGCCAGTCTATAAAAACGGCCAGACCGTGCAGGGCAAGATTTTCGAGCGCACTTATTTTGCCACTGGCCTACCCCTGACCGAGCCGTACTGGACACGTGCCAAAGTTGGCGGACAGGTCAAAGATGTACTGGTGCAGGGTTTTGAACGCCGGGTGCTGACCTATACACCCTCTAACGAGGCTGGTTTCCGGGTAGAAGCGGGTAACATTGGTCGCCACTATTACGATTGGCGCTACGATGTAACCGAACTGCAACTACTCGGCACCAACGATATTCACGGGCGGTTGTTGCCGGAAGGCACAGGAGCCAGCGCACGCGGTGGTCTGGCCTACTTCAGCACCCTGGTCAACAAACTGCGCGATAGCAACCCCAACACCTTCCTGATTCACGCCGGGGATAGCGTCGGGGCCAGCCAGATACAATCGGCACTGTTGCAGGATGAACCGACGGTACAGGCGCTCAACGCGATACGTTTTGATGTCGGCTCGGTGGGCAACCACGAGTTTGACAAGGGTTTGAGCGAAGCCTTGCGTATCACCAGAGGCGGCAAGAACCCGGTGACAGGAAAAGATTGGACTGGGGCAAACTTCCCCTATCTGGTAGCTAACCTCGAATACAAGGATACTGGCAAACCGCCCTTCGACCCCTACGTCATTCTGGAAAGAAATGGTGTCAAAATCGGGGTGGTCGGGGCTGTTACCAAAAACCTGAATATTCTGGTTTCGCCCGCCGGGATTGCCCAGCTTAATATTCTGGACGAAGCAACCGGGATTAACAAGTACGTTGCCGAAATGAAGCAAAAAGGCGCGCAAGTTATAGTTGTAGCTATCCACGAAGGCGGTGTACCCAGCGTAGCCGACGGCGTGGAAAAAGTTACTGGCGACATTATTCCGATTGTTGAGAAGCTTGACCCGGCGATTGACGTAGTGATTAGCGGTCATACCCATCAGGAATACGTGACTTACCTTTCCGGCAAGCTGGTCACTCAGTCCGGCTTCTATACCCGCAACGTCACGGCCCTACGGTTGCGCCTGGACAAAACGACCAAAGCGATTATCTCCAAGCGTGCCGTCAACGTTCCGGTAATTAACTCGCTGCTGAAGCCTGACCCCGAAGTAAATGCGATTGTGCAGAAAGCCGTAACCGACTCCGCGCCGATTGCCAACCAGAAAATTTCTCGGACGGAAAAAGCGATTACCCGCGAATTGACCCCCGCCGGAGAAACTCAGCTTGGCAACTTTATCGCCGATGCCCAGCGCGACGCGCTCAAAACTGATTTTGCCTTTATGAACCCCGGTGGCGTGCGGGCCGACCATCCCGCCGGAGACATGACTTACGGTTCGCTTTTCGCTATTCAGCCTTTCGGTAATATTTTAGACAAGGCCGATATTACTGGCGACCAGGTCTACAAGGTATTGGAGGAGCAGTGGAAAGACCCTAACCGCGCTCGTATCTTGCATATTTCCGGCTTTAGCTATACTTACGACAATAGCAAACCTTACGGTAGCAAAATTATCGAAGTTCGAGGGCCGGACGGTAAGCCAGTTGACCGGGCCAAGACCTATACTGCTACTTTCAACAACTTCTTGCAGGGTGGGGGCGACGGTTTCTCCGTCTTTACCCAAACCAAGAATGTTGTTGGTGGCCCGCTCGATTTGGACGCGCTGATTGATTACATCAAGAAGCAGCCAGAACCGTTGGTCGTGGCAGCGCCCGGTGATCGCATCACCCGCCTTAACTAATTCGCTCCACTTTACTAGAATTACACTAAA
>JBBQXW010000250.1:0-10898 GCA_038209275.1 Chloroflexia bacterium
ACCTTTCAACCTTGAGCGGACGAGTGCGACCAACGGGTCTATGCCCTTATTATGCCTTTTTTACCTCGGTCTGCTACCCCTTACACCGCTTTCTCTGCTTAAAACGGGCCTAAGTTTTTACACAACTATCGGGATGGCATCCATATTTTTCTTTGGTAGTTTGGCCGGTTTCTACCGAGTCGGCTATAGTAGTGCCAGGCCGAGGAACTGAAGCGGAATGGGTAGTAGTGGGTTTTAGTAATAATTTGTCTAAATGATCCAGTAAATCTGCCGCGTCCTGTGATAGGCCAAGAGCAGTTGCCAGCTCCTGGGGTAAGGCTTGTAACTCAAAATGAGCTTTACCTAATCCCCACCGTCGGCGCTTGCCTAATTCTTCGATAAAAGCACTGGCAGCACTGAGTAACACCCAGTTTTGCAAGCGCGCTAATTCATCGTCAGGGTAGAAAAGTTCACTAATACTAGTCTGAAGCAAGGTTCCGGCGGCACCTAACTCAAAACTGAAAAGTTTCTCGTCTTCAGCTCGTCCACTACGAGGGTCGATTCGGTTATAGTGGGCTTTGAGAGTAGGAGCTTGTTTCAAGCTGCGCACTAATTGAAGTTCACCAATATTTTTGCCCTTCTCTTTTTTAGTGGCGTCCAGAACACTTTCTAGCTGAGTGGCCCATTCCCATTCTTGTGCGCTTACATATGCTGCCGAAAAAGCAAAACCGGCCTCCAGTTGAGTACTGCCAAAGATTCGACACAGCGGGCAAAACCAGTCCAGTTCACAGCCATCTGGTGGATTTACACCACAAAGCCGATAATGATTCTCAGCGACTGCCTGGGTGGTGGTAGTTTGAGCCGAGGCAGTGGATTGATTTTCGCGGGCTTCTTCTCCTTTGCGGTAGCCAAATTCACCGTCACATCGGATTACCTGGCGTAGAGGAGGTAATTGCAACAACCGCTCCGCCGCATCCAGTAACAAAGCTTTAACCGTGCTACCCGAAAGGTAAGGCTGTCCGTTGGCATCTTTTAATAGTCTATCGTCCAGGGTACGGGCCAGGCCAAAACCAGTGCCTACATGGAAATCGGATAGCAGTTTGATGTGGATTTCAAGCCGTAAGCCGCTCAAGGTTTCTTCCTTTCGGTATCAGTAGCTAATCTATCGGTGGACAAAGTAACCAGCTTAATCCCAACGCCCTGGGTCTGACCATTCCGCCGAAATAAACTCAAATATTTCTACTACGTCGGGGGCCATTACCTGATATTCTGGTGGGGTTGAACCAGGCACGTTAAAATAAACTTGTTGGGTTGAGGTGCCACTCCGATTTTTTGTCAGAGTTTGAAAGTTTTTCCACTCAGTTCTCAAATTATTACGTTCGGTCAGCCGTTTTACAAAATAGCCATATTCATTGTTAAGACGAGTACAGGCTTGTTCAAAGGGTTGGGCCTGCTGGTTAAAGCGGGCCGGGTTCAGTAGTTCGTAAAGGTTAGCCAGCTGGCTGCGAGGCATATCTTTGGCTTTCAGGGTAGCCACTTTGATAATAAATTCTTGCAAAGTTAATTCGTCGGTAGCAGCATAGGGTCGCGCAGTGAACACCAGTCGCTGAGCTTTCTGCTCGGTTTCTTCGGCCGGGTCAAAGTAAATCATCTCCCGCCGGATAGCCTCAACCTCAAGGGAGTTAGAAGCCGTAACCACTTGAAAATCTACTGCCCCTACTTCTTTACCTTTGCCAGTGCCATTTCCTTCAGTAAGTTTACGGCTCAAGCGTTTGGCCGATTTGAGTAAACCATGTGCCAGGTCATAGGAGATTAAAAAGGGCAAGTTTTCTTTTGCCAGAGTTACTCCGGCAGAAATCGAGAGCCGGTCGCCCTTTGCCTCTGAGATTTCAGAATATTTACGGCAGAGCAAAGCTGCCAAAGGCAAGGCCGCGTCAGCTGTAGTTACTACTACCAGGTCATCGCCACCCAATACCAGAGTTAAAAACGGTAGATAATTTTCATCTTTATTTGCACCTTGATATTTTTTAAGATTAGTTGGGTCGTCTAGCTGAAAAACGGTAGTAACTGCTTCAAGCAGCGCCTGGCGGGTGGTATTTTCAATTAAAGTTGAAAGTCTTTGGTATTCGGCTATTTGCTCATTAAGGCTTAACGATTTCTTTTTGTATAAACTCTCCCTGAGCTTTTGACCCATGCGATTGCCATCCGCCACAATATAGCCGACGTAACCAGCTGGACTGGATTTAATACCAATTGCACCCATGTCCTGGGGATTGTTCAAAGAGACCGAACCAGAAATACCTTGTTTTGCCAGTGCTTGAGTGATATGTTCATTTAGTGTTGGATAAAAGAGAGCCTTATTTTCTAAGGAAAATTTACGCTTGGCCTGGCAAGTTTCACAAAAAGCCTCTTTAACTCTTTCATTAGATGATTTGTAAGTTTCTACTCTAACCGAGGCTGAGGCTGCCGGACGTAGTCCACAGCCGGTACAGTGGGCCATAAAAGGGGAAGCTACCCCTAACGAAGGGGTTTGCTTACCTCGACTCTTGTTCACGCGTAAACTTTTTTCGGCTACTTCGAGAAAATCTGGCGTATCGGTGGGAATAGCCTTGCTAAGGGTAATAGTTCCGCTACAAGTAAGCTGGTGGTAAGTAGTTTTAATTTGATTTTCAACTTGCTCTACTTTATCTAAATCTACTAAAACCTTGACTGTTCCACCAGCAGAGTAAATTACGGTGGCTTCGGAGGAAAGTTCTGCCTTAATTTGCCGATTAAATTCGCTTATTAACAGGCTGGCCCCCATAATCTCTTTAAGGTTAACCGCTTCGAAAAGAAATCCTTGAATTTTGTCAGCATCAGCTATTAACAGGGCTTTCTTTTCAGTGGGACTATTTACCATGAAGCTACTCCGATTAAATTAGATTGCTCTTAAAATTTAGCTTATAAATATGACCGATTATTTTGTATCCAGCGTTCTAGTACAGCCCACTGCTTTGTTCCATCATCAAAAAATTGAATTACTTCAAACAACTGCTTCAAACCCTCTGGACGATTATCAGCTGCCTCAACTATATTAATAATATAGTGTTTAGTATTACCAACTATAGGTGTTTCAATAGCTGTTTTGAAATCCAATTCTTTTTTAAGTGACTCTAGACCGGAAACTGATTGTACATGTGGGAACTTTAGAAGTATTTCAATAAGCTGAGTAAAAGCTGCTCTATTATCTCTTAGGAATTTGGGTTCAGGTACAATCGCCGTATCGTGTCAATAAATCGGGGCTTTTCTAAAAGTAGGAAAGCCGTTATAATATTGCAATGCTAGAACACTTTGACCCTTCTCAAATTGAAGATGAAGCTTTGCGCCAGCACTTTATCGTGCTGGTTAATTTACTTGAGAAGGCTCTGAGCGAAAACACTCAGTTCAAAGACGAAATTGCGGCCCTCAAAGACGAAATTACCCGTCTCAAAGGTGGTCAGGGTCGTCCTCCCTTTGGTTCGAGTAAGGCCAAAACTAAAAATAATGACCCTCTGAGCGAATTTAAGCCACCTAAATCCTCCCACTCTGTTCTTTCAGATAAAGACTGCTCTCACAAGGACTCTAAAAACGCCAAACTGACACCAGACCGCATAGAGATTTTGGAAATGGATCGGACGACTTTGCCAAAGGATGCCCAGTTTAAGGGCTACGAAGAGGTACTGGTGCACCATGTCAAGTTTGAAGCCACTACCGTCCTCTTTCGTAAAGCCAAATATTACTCTGAAGGTGAGAGAATGACCTACACCGCTTCTTTGCCTTCCGGCTACTCGGGTCAGTTCGGGCCAGGGGTAAGAGCCTGGGTTTTGAACCTCTACTACGCCGCCAATCTGAGTGAGCCGAAACTGCTCGAATTTTTGCACACCATTGGTCTTAAAATCAGTCACGGCCAGCTTTGCAACTGGCTGATCCACGACCAAGAGTTGTTTCACCAGGAAAAGGCCGAGGTGGTGCGGGCAGGCATCGAGAGCAGCCCTTACCAGCATCTTGATAGCACTGCTACTGGAATGTTTGGCAAAACCTACCAGTGCCATATTTTGTGTAACCCACTCTACACCGCTTACACTACTGTGCAAACCAAAGACTGCCTGGCGCTGCTCACAGTCCTGCTGGGCGACCAACCCTTACGCTACCGTTTGACCAACCAAGTGCTGGAGCAATTAGCCGAGGCGGGGGTAGCCGCTAAAATTCGGGCGAAACTGACTTTGCTACCCTTCGAGGAGGATTGGAGCGAAGCCGAACTCGACCACAAATTAGCCAAACTTTTGCCCCTACCCAAAGCGAGCCGAGCCAAAAAGATTAGGGAACTGATGGCTTTAGCCAGTTACCACTGCCAAGTGGACTACCCGGTGGTCAAACTGCTGTTGACCGATGATGCTCCCCAGTTTGAGGGTTTGACCCACCAGCAAGCGCTGTGCTGGCTGCACGAAATCCGCCACTACGAGAAACTGCGACCCCAGACTGGCTATGCCAGGAAGCGCTACGCCGAGTTTTTAGATAAGTTGTGGAAACTCTACCAAGATTTGTTGGCCTACCGGCTTAGTCCCTTGCCTAAAGAAGCCAAGCACTTAAGCAGCAGGTTTGACCGGCTGTTTAAGGGAGAAAGTGGCTACGAGCAACTCGACGAGCGTAAGCATCTGACCTTTGCCAAGAAAGCGCGACTATTAGCGGTGTTGGAGCATCCTGAACTCTTGTTACACAACAACCCGGCAGAGTTGGGTGCGCGGCAGCGAGTGAGAAAGCGCGATGTGAGCTTGCAAGCCTGTAAAGCGGCTGGCTTGGCCGCCTGGGACACCTTCCAAAGCCTGGTAGAAACGGCCAAAAAACTAGGGGTCAATTCCTACGCCTATTTTTATGACCGAGTTAGTGGCAAGATGTGTTTGCCCAGCCTGGCTTCGCTCATTCGTCAAAAGGGGGCAGAGTTGAAGTTGAACGCTTCGTGGAGTACCCTTGTTGCAGCCTTAACGCCTACCCCTTAAATTCAAGAAGTAAAGCTAGGGTCGGTTTGTTAAAGAACACTACTGACAATTGTAGCAAGCTTTGTGAGGGCTTTGCTACCCCGAATTATTGGTACGATACCTTCGTGCTATAATTTTTTGGCGGTTTTTGAGATACGATTGATTGGAAAAATTGTAACATTGAGCAAGAAGGAAAGGCCAAGCGCCAACCGAAGAATAAAGCTGGCGGAGATGGAGTTAGCTGACGAGGGGCAAATGCCGGGGTTGCCGCCTGGTTATGATGAGTTGCGGGTGCTGCTGCGCTGGGAGAGTGTGCCAGTCGGTTATGTCAAGTTGAAGGCGGGAGAGCAGGGGAAGTGGCAGGATAAAACGGAGTTGAGAAGGCAGTTTGCGCCCGCGAAGATAGAGGTAGAGGGACAATCGAGGGCGCAGCCCTCTCTTACAGAAGAAATTGGGTCGGACGGGGTAGATGGGGTGTTTGTGACGGTGGCGGTGTGTACGCGGGATAGAGCAGAGCAGTTGCAAGGGACGCTAGAAGCACTGGCCCGTCAGACTTATCGGAATTTCGAGGTGCTGGTGGTAGATAATGCGCCATCGGACGAAAAGACGAGAGAATTAGTTCAACCCACCGGGCAACCCTTCGGGCCGAGTTCAACCCACCGGGCAACCCTTCGGGCCGAGTTCAACCCACCGGGCAACCCTTCGGGCCGAGTTCAAAGTTCAGGAGAAGAAAGCAGTATTCCGTCCTCATCCCTCCGTCCTCATCCCTCCGTCCTCCCTCATCCCTCCTCCGCCCTTCCCTCCTCATCCCTCCTCCGCTATGTGGTTGAGGAAAAACCGGGGCTGGATTGGGCGCGGAATAGAGCGATTGCCGAGGCGCAGGGCGAAATTATTGCCTATACCGATGACGATGCGCGACCTGACGCGGATTGGGTGGCGGAGGTGGCAAGGGCGTTTAGCGACCCGGCGGTGGATGCAATGACCGGGCTAGTAGTTCCGGCGGAATTGGAAACGCCTGCTCAGGTGACGTTTGAGGATTTGTACGGCGGCTTTGGCAAGGGGTTCGAGCGCAAGCTCTATCATATCAGCCGCCCGACCCGGCGGGCTTTTCCCTATGCGGCGGGAATGTTCGGGGCAGGCTGCAATATGGCTTTCCGACGCGAAGTGTTCGAGAAGATTGGCGGCTTTGATGTGGCACTGGACGTAGGCACTCCCACTGGTGGCGGCGGCGACATGGATATTTTTATTCGGGTGTTGCGAGATGGCTTCACCCTGTTATACGAACCCAGGGCAGTCGTGCGGCATCTGCATAGGCGCGATATGGCGGCGCTGGAGCGACAAATGGGCGGTTATGCCCGCTCGTTCTTTGCTTATCTGAGCAAGTGGGCCTGGCTGGATAAATATCGCGCCTTCGATATTTTAGGCTATGCCATGCAGGGCTGGCTACTCTGGATGGTGGCGAAGGCATTGCTCTCGCTGCTGGGATTAAATGGCGTTCCCCGCCGAGTAGCCTTGACTCAGTTGTGGAATGCACCTTTAGGGCCGTTGGCTTACTGGCGCGGGCGGAAGAAGTTTTGAGTTTTGAGTTATAAGATTGGGTGGTTGTGCGAAGACAGAAAGAGTTTTGAGTTTTGACATTAGGTGCAAATTAGGTTTGAACTAACTTTCTTTATAGACCGGGTCATCGAGGTTTAGCAGGGAGTAAAGGCGGGGTCGGGACGGGTCGGTGGTGTGGCGGAAGGCGGCGGCAATCGCGATATAGGGCAACCAGCTTGCGCCGGAAACATCGCGCTTGGGTTTGGGGACGAGGTTCGGAGCGATTAACAATCGCGCTTCGTAACCGGCTTCGGTCCGGTTTTGCAATACTTTTTGAGCATTAAATCCGAAATGGGTAAACACAATCGCATCTTCGACGCTGCGGGCGCGCAAAGAGCTGACCGCCTGCGCCTGACTCCATAGCGCCAGACGGTCAACCGGGTCGAGTTCCTGAAAAGTCGAGCCGAGCGCGGGCAAGAGCCGTTCGGTATCACTTTTGTCCGATTTAGCTTTTTGCAAGCCTCGTAAATATAATTTACGCTCCGTAATTGTCGGATAATCAACTTCTTCCGGCCCAAAGAGCAAGCTTTGAGCCGTGTGCCAATTTGGACTGGCAAACGCGACATCTTCCACTTGAACAAGCTGGGATTGGCGTAAATCCAGACAATAGAGCAGGATACGACCCGGCTGCAAAGGATACACGCCAAGTACGGCGACTTCTAAAAACGGTATATTTTCAACCAAAACGGGCGCACGCAATCCGGCCCGACTGGACGGCGCAAGCTTGAGCGAGGCCAACGCATAACGGCGACGAAAACGGGTAGCCCAGGCCCGCAAATTCTGTAGGACAGGCCACATGTCGCTTGGCTCGTCAGCATTTTGCAAGCGAGTTAGCAAACGGGCGACTCCGTCCAGGCCAAGTTGGGCGGCTTCGGTTTGGAGACGGGCAAGGTCGGCGCGGTGAGCCGACTCCAGGCCGGATAGCCCGACAATGTACAGGGCATCAAGCAAGCGGTCAAGCTCATCCAGAAACAAATTTACCGGGTCGGCGGGCTTCACCGCAAAACCTCCGTCATTTCCAGTGGGCTGGCAACTTCCAGATTCAGGTGAGCCATACTGACCAACCGACCACCCAATAACGCGCCACCCGACCAGCCCGCCGAGATAGGCCGGGCGAAAATCCCGCTGTTAGCCACCCAAACTTCTGCCAGCAAACAGGTAGGCGGACGGTGGCGTTCGTAAGTGCGTTCCAGGCGGCTGATAGTTGGTTTGAGGTGTGGCAGACTCTCAACTTCAAGCGTCAGCCAGTGTCCGGCGTTATCGAGCAAGTCCATCCGCCAGCGCTGGGCAATTTCATCAAAGTGGGGTGGCCCGTAGGAGGCCGGTTCGAGCAGCCAGAGTTCGTGCTTGCCGTCCGTCGTCTCGTCTTCGCTATTTAGCCTGGTAGTCAGGGTTTGCCAATCACGGGCGCGGATGCGGTCAAAAGCCGGATGTGCCGGAGCCAATTCCTTTTCTTTAATAATCGCTCTGGTTGCCTCGCTGGTACTGAGCCGCCCGGCCCGGTTTATTCTGGGACGGAGCAAAGTGCAGGCGGCGTGGGACAAATCTGACAAAGGACGACCTTGTAGCGAAAGGCGCTTATCGTAAAGCTGGCGCAACAGGCCATCGAAATAGCCGTACATGAGCGGCTGAATCGTCGAAAGGGTCAGCCAGCGCCCGGTCGCCAGTTCAAAAAAGAACAGCGTAACTCCGGCATAACCGCTATCGCTGCGCCAGCCTTCCGCCCCTAAACATTGCACTTCCAGCGCCCCCACTTCTACGTAAGTGCTACGCACTTCGCCCGCCAGTTCGCGCAAGAGAAACGAACTATTGCCCGCTTCGCCCAATTTTTCTTTCAAAGCCAGGGCAATAAGTCCGGCTTCGGAGACGACGCGCCCGTATTCCGGCGGGTCAAAGCTGGCGGTGCGGGCCTGATACTCGGCCACCTGCGTGCGAATAGTCTGGGCCAGCCGTTCGAGGCGAGGCAGACGGGCATTATGAAGCGAAATAGTGAGGGCATCAAGGCGGTCAAGGGTAGCGTGCGAAGTTTGGGCCAGCCCATAGCGACCTAAATCTTGCAGAGCCGCTTCGAGCTTGGCGACTACCGCCCGCGTTTCGGCGGGCGGCAGCACAATATCTTCCGCCAGTAATGCCGCTAAATCGGATAAATTAGCGGACATCGTTCAGTAGATTGAGCAAATAATCTACTTCCTCGGCGGTGTTGTAGTGGGCCAACCCGATACGTACCGCTCCACCTGAAGGTTCCAGACCGAGTTTTTCCATCAGGTTAAGGGCATAGTAGTTGCCGTCCCAGGCAAACACCCCACGCTCACCCAAAAATTCGGCGGTAGCACGGGGGTCGCGCCGAGGCCAGGTGAAGGCAACCGTCGGGCCACGCTCATCAAAACGGGCCGGGTCGGTGATGCCGTAAAGCTGCATATCTTTGAACTGACCTAGCCCGCCTACAAGCTGCCGCGATAGTTGCTGCTCGTAAGCTTTAATCGCTGCCATCCCCGTTTTGAGTTCGAGCCGCCGACCTGCAAATCCGGCGCTGGCGTATTCCTCCTGCCAGGTTTGCCCGAAGCGCTGCCCGACGCTGGCAAGATACTTCACCGCCGCCGCCGTTGCCGCCATGCCCTCGTGGTTTTGGGTGCCAGTCTCCCATTTGTTGGGCGTGCTATTGTAAGAAGGGCGCACTTTGTAAGGCTGTAATTCTTCCAGCAAATCGAATTTACCGTAAAGGATGCCGACGTGTGGGCCAAAAAATTTGTAGGCCGAGCAAGCCAGAAAATCGCAGTCGAGCGCCTGGACATCAATCGGGCCGTGCGGGGCGTACTGCACCGCATCAATAAAGACCCGTGCGCCCACGCTATGCCCCAGCCGAATCGCTTCGGCTATATCGGGGAAAGTGCCAACCGCGTTGGAAGCTGCCGTAATTGCCAGCAAGCGGGTTTTCTCCGAAAGCGCCGCCCGCAAACTGTCCATGTTAATGGTACATTCAGGTATATTTATGTCAACTACGTTGATAACTGCGCCTAGTTCTTCGTAGGCAAGCCAGGGCGCGACGTTGCCATCGTGGTCAAGCGTAGTGACGACAATTTCATCGCCAGGCCGGATAGTCCGACCAAAGGCACGGGCGAAGTTAAAGGTTGCTGTCGTCATATTCGGGCCAAAAGTTATTTGCGAAGGCGAAGGCGCGTTCAGCAAATCCGCCATCGCCTCGCGTGCGCCGCTAATAATTTCGTCGCTGCGCTGGCTGGTGATAAACGCGCCGCCGGTATTAGAATTGCTGTAGCGGTAATAGTCGCTAATCGCTTCAATTACGCTCTGATGCACCTGTGTGCCGCCCGGATTATCGAAAAAGACGGCGCTGCGTCCGGCAACGGTTTGAGCCAGCGCCGGAAATTCGGCCCGCACCGCCGACAAATCTAATTGCTCACTAATTTTCACGGTCATAACTGGGAAGACCAGTCCTTTCTCTTGGTGATTACTCCGTCGCCCCCAAAGGGGCGCGGCTTCTACAGGTTGGTTACTGGGAGAATCTAATCCAATTCTCAATATTGACCCTACGAAAAAAAGCTTTCATGGCAAGGTCAATCCTGACTGCCACATTTTGCAAAAGCTGGCTGTGAACCGTTGCCAACGTGGGCCGCTGTTCTTTAAGAATGGGGAAAGTAGCCTGTTGTTCAAAACAGGTGAGGTTGCGTTGTTCGGTTTCCCAGGCTTGCTTTCTCTCACCCAACAGGTGATTGAACAACCAGCGACATTCTTCCAAGGTGCTATTGAGCCGGGAAGATTGCTTGTTAGTGGGATAAATTCTAAACTTAAAGTTTTTGAGCATACTACAATTATTGGTTAAAACCGAACATTTGTCAAATACTTATATTTACTCAGCCAAGTAGGACTTGACTAAGCGGTTAAACTAGAACTATGACACCTGCAAGCGAAAATGTCCAACTTAAAATTAAACTGGCTTTGGCGGAAGGCTATCCCGGCTACTTGAGTGGGCAGGGGCTGATGGAGTACGGGCTGTTACCGCAGTTGGGGCAAGAACTGTACAGTAGCGCCCTGGTAAAATATAATGTTGTAAAATAGTAAGTATTAGCTTTTCGGGGCTGGTATTTCGAGCAGTTCGTGGCGACTGGTCTGCTTGCCCCTGGTAGCGACCCGCGCGACGGTCTATATGCGGGTCAGAGTGTAGCCGACCCAGAACTGGTGCATCGGATTATGGTCGGGATAGTGCGTAAGCCAGAGTATGAGGCTTTTTGCCGCGCTGCACCGATAGTCCAGTTTTACGAGGCGTTTCTGGGTGGGTCAGTGCGCCTCTATCAGCGCAAGCTGATTCGTTAT